>JAKSKV010000029.1 GCA_024401555.1 Paludibacteraceae bacterium | reverse complement strand
ACTCGCCTTCGTGGGTGACGGTATCAACGACGCTCCTGTATTGGCCAGAGCGGATATAGGCATCGCCATGGGTGGCTTAGGCTCCGACGCAGCCATCGAAGCGGCGGATGTGGTCTTGATGGACGATCAACCCTCTAAGATCGCGGAGGCCATCCGCATCGCGAAGAAGACGCTCTCCATCGCACGTCAGAACGTCATCTTCTCCATCGGAATCAAAATAGCGGTTCTGCTGCTGGCTACCGTAGGCATCGCCAACATGGGATTGGCCATCTTCGCGGATGTGGGTGTAACCATCTTAGCGGTACTCAATGCGATGAGAACACTGAAAGCATAAATTCATAAAAAAAAGAAAGCCGGAGCGCAAAACTCCGGCTTTTCCATATAGGGATAAAAGGATTTAAGCCAACAACGTCTTCACCTTCTCTGAAATCAATCTTCCCTCGGCCTTACCAGCCAATTTCTTGGTGGCTACACCCATCACCTTGCCCATCTCCTTTGCGGAAGTAGCGCCTACCTCGGCAATGATCTCCTTGATAGCGGCAGTCAACTCCTCGTCACTCATTTGCTTTGGCAAATAGGCCTCGATGACCGCAGCCTCCGCCAACTCACCCTCCGCCAATTCAGGACGGCCTTGTTCCGTAAAGATCGCAGCGGAATCTTTTCTTTGCTTCACCATCTTTTGGAGGATCTTAACTGCTGTCTCATCCGACAACTCACCCTCAGCGTTCTTGGCAGTCTTAGCCTCCAAGAACTCCTTTTTCACACCGCGAAGTGCCTCAAGTTTCACCTTCTCTCTGGCCAACATCGCCTTCTTTATGTCTTCACTAATTTGATCGAATAATGCCATAATCGTATGTTTTAAATTCGTATAATTCACTCATCAATGTGGATATCGGTAACCGTCATCCTCTTCCATATCCAAAGGAACCACAGGGACCCGTGGAGAAGTTTGCGTCACGACTGAGATTGTAGGAGCCTTCTTCTCTACGGATGACGCCACAGACGGCTCTACGGGTTCCATTTCAGAAGAGTCCAAAGTTACTCGTCTCCTTGCGAATTCGGGTTTTAGGCCCGTTGCCACAATTGTGACGCTGAGCGCTTCACCAAGCGAATCATCAATCATCAAGCCCATCACCAACTTGGTGCTTTTATCAACGCCCTTCTGCTTCCTCAAACAATCTTCAATTTCATTCAACTCCTTGGTCAAAAGTTGCTTGGAACTGGATGTCATAATATTCAGCAGCATCGCCTTTGCGCCTGCCAAATGGGACTGAAGCAATAGCGGAGAATCCAAAGCCGATGCCAAAGCATCCTTCGCGCGGTTATCTCCTGAGGCCTTTCCATAAGCCATGACCACATCACCACTATCCTTCAACACAGCCCGCACATCCGCCATATCTATATTGATGCGTCCACTCTTGTTGACGATGTCCGCCATTGCCTTTGCGGCATCCGACATGATATCATCCGCCTTGTCGAAAGAGGCCTCTATGGGAAGGTCATCATAAAGATCGAATATGCGTTGCGTATCCACCACAACGATAGCATCGGAGTTGTTTTTTATCCTCTCCATACCCTCCTTCGCCAATGCCATCTTCTCCTCACCCTCAATGTCAGGGGGCAAACAGACAAAGCCAACCGTCAAGACGCCCCTTGCCTTCGCAACTTGCGCCACAAACGGAGCTGCGCCTGTACCTGTGCCCTTTCCCAGTCCAGCCGTGACGAATACCATTTCCGTTCCATCGTCAAAGAGGGATTGTATTTCATCTTTCGCCTCCTGGGCACTCTCCAAACCCTTCTCCGGATCACCGCCAGCACCCAACACACCCATTTCAACCTTGCGGGTGATCGGCGAATTGAACAAGGCCTTCCGGTCGGTATTGCATACAGCAAATGAGACGCCTTCCACCCCAGACTCGTAAACATGCTTGGCGATGTTACCGCCACAGCCTCCTACGCCAACAATCTTAACGATTGGTGGATACTCTGTCAGAACTGGATTTATTATTAAGTCGGGCATCAATATCTTCTTTAATATCTTTTTTAATCTACGTTATTATGCAAGAAACCGTTTCGGGAGTTGTACCCGTTCGGATCATCCATATCAAGCGTGGAGGTCTGGGTCGGACGAATTTGCGTATCATATTGTACACCATTCACCGTAAAGGAAGGGGCGGCTAATTCATCCTCATCCATATCCAATTTCACATGTGGAACAGCTGGTTGAGCAGCTGGCGCACCGTAATTTTGTCGTCCTGCGGAACCTGGAGTGGAGTTCTGCGAGCCATAATAGACATTGTGGGTATCAGGCATAACATTCGGATTGACAGGTTGCGCCACCTGAGCGGACGCCACCTGCGTTGGTTGGTTGAAATCCACCTGCGGAACAGCTTTCTTGCTACCTGTAAAATCAAAACCAGTCGCCACGATGGTCACGCCCAACTCCTCATCCAAGGTCTCATCCAACATCACACCCCAGATGATTCTAGTGCTTCCATCAATTTGCTTCTGCAAATGGTCACGGATAATCGTCACCTCACTGGTAGTGATCTTCTTCTCCTTACCGTGTGTGATGTTCAAAAGAATATTCTTGGCACCAGAAAGGTTAGTGCTCACCAACAATGGAGACTCCAAAGCCTTTTGGATCGCCTCAATCGCACGATCCGTACCGCTCGCCTTAGCGGCACCCATGATCGCATCGCCACTGTCCGTCATCACCGTGCGGACATCGGCCATATCTATGTTCATACGACCTGAAAGTGTAATGATCTCCGCGATGCCCTTTGCGGCTGTCGCCAAAATCTCATCGCCCTTCGCATAGGCGTCGTCCAAGAATAGATCACCATACATATCAAGGATTTTTTGGGAATTGATGACAAGAATCGCATCCACGCTCTTCTTCATCTCCTCCACACCCAACAACGCTTGTCTCACCTTCTCGTCTCCCTCAAAGTTTGAAGGAATGGTAACGATAGCCACTGTCAAGATTCCCTTCTCCTTAGCAGTCTTCGCAATGAGCGGAGCGGCACCTGTTCCCGTTCCACCACCCATTCCGGCAGCGACGAAAACCATTTCGGTGTTGTCGTCCAACATCTCCTGGATCTTATCCATGGATTTTTGAGCCTCTTGAAGGCCCACCTCAGGGATACAGCCAGCACCCAAGCCCTTTTCTCCCAATTGGATTTTGGTAGGGACAGGCGATTTGCGCAAATCTTGTTTATCCGTATTGCAGACAACAAAGTTCACATCCTTGATACCCATGTTGTACATATAGTTGACAGCGTTTCCACCGCAACCACCTACACCAATCACCTTGATGATCGGTTGATCTTGCTGCTCAATCTCCTCGTTGAGATCTGCCTCTGAAAATTGGTTCTCGTTCATATGATTGTCTATTTTATTATTCAAATTATGTTCCTAAGAGGAAAATCACTCTTTATCATCTGGATCGTCAAAGACATTTCCAATGTTTTCTCCGATATTGCCGAAAAGACTGATAAGGGATTTCATCGGATTCTTTTTGACTTTATTCTTAGGCTTTACTGCAGGTTGCGCAACAGTCTCCTCCTTCTTGATAGAGACAACGGAACCCGTCTCCGCCGCCATCATGATACCCATAATGGAGGCATTATCAATGGCGGCATACTTCGCGTCTGTATTTTGAGCTAACACCCTGATGTCTCCGAAACGGCAAGTAATACCGGTCTCGGTTTCCACAAACTCAATCAGATGTTTCAAGTTTGCGCCACCACCGACCAAGACAATGGAGTCTAACACCGAACGATATCCGGAGAGGTCAATCGCGGCGTTGACACGTTGCATGATATCCCTCATGCGCGATTCAATCGTATTGCACAATATATTGCTATCCAACTGACGTCCATTAGGCAAATCCACAATGACGGGAGAGGCCAAACCTGGCATGGCACTACCGAAGCTACGTTTTAACTTTTCGGACACATCCCATGGCAATTGCATAGAGGCGATATCCTTCGTGATGGTATCGCTACCGAAGTTGAAGACGTGAAGGTAGCGCAATTTCTTCTCATGATAGATGGACATGGAAATGGTCTGCGCACCAAAATCGAGGAGCATACATCCCACCTCCTTTTGTTCTTGAGACAAGACAGCGTCCGCCATATAACGGGAGTGAAGGACGAACATAGGTTCACAAGAGACATTTACCGACGGATCTTTGCAGACGCTCTCGTTCACATTTTCGAAGCATCTCCTCAAGTTATCCTCCACCCTATTATCCGCGCTGACATTCAAGAAACGGGAACGCAGATTCTGGCAGACACATCCTATGGGGTTATCCACAGAAGACTCTTGATCGATGATGTAATCGAACGGAATGACATCCACAATCCTACGACCTGGAGACAATGTCATACGGCGATTCTCCGCCTCGACCATTTCCATATCTTGGAACGTGATTTTCGAACCGAAAGATCGTGAGATTTCGTTCAAATCACCATGTATCGACTTTCCATGAAGACCGACATAAACCTTTTGGATATCATAGACCACATTGGGTTCTTTCTCGTTCTTCAATAGATTATTCACGAAATTGCGTAACTCCTGGATGATTTTTTTTATTTGGAAGGAGACCTCGTCCACATTGATCACAATACCGTTCTCAATGCCCACGGAAGTGGTTTTCTTCGCAAATAGCACCTCCAATCTGCCATCTTCTCCCTTACGGGCGATCATGCTGCGAATGTTACGACTTCCCAAATCGATCGCTACCACGATGTTGGAATAATTGTTCTCTGTCATTTCCGTCAGTTCGTTCATATTTTCGTCCTCTATTTTAACCTCTTCTATTTTTTGGTACAAACCACCTGCCCATCATATTTCAAAGTGATCTGCTTGTATTTATTCCATCCGACTTTATTAAATCCCTCCTCGTAAAGGGCACGGAGCTTCTCCAACTTCTCTTGATAGTTATCCAATGTACCCATCAAAATCAATTGGTTGCCCACGCGAGGCACCAAAGTCACCTCGCCATTCTTATCCACATCAATCTGCTCGATCAGACTATTCCAGAAGAAATTGTTGCGGAGGAAGAGCGCAAACTCGCCCAACGCTCCCTTCGCCATGCCTTCGCTGACATATCCTGTCGCCACAGGTACATAAGCGGAGAAGGAGGAGGACACCGCCATCTTCTTCAACTCATAATCGATGTAGTAGTTTCCAAACGCGCTCATCACCCGCAAGATCGGCTCTCTTTGCGTCACCTTCACCCTCAGACATCCGTCTGGAGAGATGTAACACTCTGCGGTCTTGATACGCGACTGTTTCTTCAAATAGTTCTCGATACTGTCCGTGTCGATCCTATCCATACGATTGCCTTCAATGTTCATGGAAGATTCCTTTAACAAATCCACGACATCGCTTGGTTTCACGAATTTCATCAAGTGGCTGTCACTCACCGTCACGTCAATTTTTTGGCACACCAATTCGTCCGACTTATAGGCGTACATCTTCAATGCGAAGACCCAATAGGCCAGCACCAGAATAACCAATGACAATTTAAACCAACGGTTGTGTAACATAATTCGCTCCTTCTTATTTGTTCATCTTTTTCAACAACATCTTCTCGACATCCGGGATGAGCAGATCCAAATCGCCCGCGCCCACCATCAAAAGGACATCGAAGTTCTTCTGACTGAGGCAATCCACCAATTCGGACTTTGCGCACAACATCTTATCCTGAATCGATACTTTGTCGAGCAACATCTGGGAATCAACCCCCTCGATCGGCTTCTCGCGCGCAGGATAGATCTCCAACAAAACCAATTCATCCAACATTGACAAGCTCTTCGCGAAGTCATCCGCGAAATCGCGTGTACGGGTAAAGAGGTGCGGTTGGAAGACACCACAAATACGCTTGCCAGGATACAACGCGCGTACCGACTCAATGCTTGACTTCAACTCCGCTGGGTGGTGCGCATAATCATCCAAGAAGGCAAAATCGGCGCTTTTAATGTGGAAATCAAAACGACGTTTCACACCAGCGAAACTCTTCATCGCCTTTCGGATCTCCTCCTCAGTGGCACCGTTCAAATAGGCCATCGTCATAGCGGCGATTCCATTCTCTATGTTCACATAGACCGGCACACCCAAGGTAATATCAGGGATCACCCGCTCCGGCGTAACGAAATCAAAAATGATCTCACCGCCTCCGATTCGGATATTCTCCGCATGGAAATCACCCTCGTTCACGGAATAGGTATATAACTTCACATCCTTTTGCAGACGAGGCTGAATGGGCAAACCCTTCTTCATCAACAAGACACCGCCCGGAACGATCAAGGAGGTAAAATCCTCAAACCCCTTGCGGTAATTCTCCTCAGTGCCATAAATATCCAGATGGTCGGCGTCAACAGCCGTTACCACCGCCATATAGGGAGAGAGCGTCAAGAACGAGTGGTCGTACTCATCCGCCTCCACCACCACCAAATCACTCTTCTCCGACAGCAACAAGTTTCGGGAGAAGTTTTTGGAGATGCCGCCCAAGAAAGCATTACACTCCACATGGGAGTTGTGCAACAAGTGCGAAGTCATCGTGGATGTAGTGGTCTTTCCATGTGTACCGGAGATACAGATGGCACGTTGCATACGTGTCACCTCTCCCAAAACTTGCGAACGCTTCATGATCTCAAATCCGTTATCACGCAACCAGACAAACTCACCCATCGTCTGTGGGACAGCCGGTGTGAAGACCACCAACGTCTCGCTCTTGTCGCGGAACTCGGAAGGAATCAGTTGAAGATCATCCTCATAATGGATGGAGATGCCCTCTCGCTCCAATTCACGGGTCAATTCGGAAGGGGTGCGATCATAGCCAGCCACCGCAAAGCCTTTCGCTTTGAAGTAACGGGCTAAGGCGCTCATTCCGATGCCACCGATACCAAGGAAGTATATGTTTCTCTTTTTCATTTCTCAATCAATTTTAGAATCTCATCCGCGATTCTGTCTGCGGAGTCCAACTGAGCCATCGCCTTCGCGTTCTGACCCAACTCCGCCAATTTAGGCTCATCGTTGATCAAACGGAGCGCCTCGTCCACCAAAACCTCCTTGGCATCCTTATCGGCTACCATAATAGCGGCGTTACGGGAAGAGAGTGCTTGCGCATTCTTTGTTTGGTGATCCTCCGCCACATTGGGAGAAGGAACCAAAATGGTGGATTTGCCCAATAGGCAGAGTTCAGAAATGGAACTTGCCCCAGCGCGGGAGATGACCAAATCGGCCACCGCATAGGCATAATCCATACGCTTCACGAAATCCGTGACAAGGATATCATCTGTCTTAAACGGTTCATAAGCCATCTTCGCATCCTCGAAATAGAACTTACCCGTCTGCCACAATACCTGAATGCCCGCCTCTTTCAACTTCTGCAGACCAGCGATGACACTTTGGTTGATTGTGCGGGCGCCGAGACTACCTCCAACAATCAACAAGGTCTTCTTCGCAGGAGAGAACCCAAAGAAGTCATACGCCTCCGCCGCCTTAGGAGCGACATCCAAGAAGTCTTGACGAACAGGATTACCTGTCAAAATGGTATTCTCCTTAGGGAAGAAACGATCCATATTCTCGTATGCCACACAAATCTTTGCGGCCTTCTTCGCCAACAACTTATTGGTCACACCCGCATAAGAGTTTTGCTCCTGCAAGACGGTCGGAACGCCCAACTTGTGTGCCATAAAGAGTGTAGGGCCACTTGCGTAGCCACCTACACCCACGGCAACATCCGGCTTAAAATCCTTCACGACTTTCTTCGCCATACACAAACTCTTAAACAGACGGAACAACACCTTGAAATTCTTCAAGAGGTTGCTGCGGTTGAATCCGCTCACTGGCAATCCGACTATCTCGTAGCCAGCATTAGGGACCTTCTCCATTTCCATACGTCCCTCTGCGCCTACAAAAAGGAACTGAGCCTCCGGGCGCTTCTTCTTCAACGCATTGGCGATGGATATGGCAGGGAAGATATGTCCTCCCGTGCCACCGCCACTTATAATAAATTTTTGATTTGCCATATTTATATCGTTTTTATCTATATCGTTTTAATCTGTCACCAATTTAGAGGTCATTCTCACTCCTTTGGCCTCATCCGTAGTTTCGGCTTTCAAGTCGGATTGTTTTTCTGTTCTCTTCGCCACCTTCTTCTCAGCCTTCTTTTCCACCTCATCATCCACATTAACGTTACTCATCGCCAACAACACGCCGAAGTAAACGCTCGTAATCAAAATGGAGGTTCCTCCACGACTAATCAGCGGAAGCGTCTGACCCGTTACCGGCATAAAGCCCAAGTTCACCGCCACATGCATAAAGGCTTGAAGCACAATGACGGAGGACAATCCTATCGACACCAATGCATTGCGATAACTCTTACTCTTATTCAGAATCATGCACGATCGGGTAAAGATGACAATATAAAAGACAAGGACAAGCAGTGCAAATACACCAACCTCCTCCACAATGATCGCATATATGAAATCGGCGAAAGATTGTGGAATAAAATCCCTCTCTTCGCTGGCGCCGATGCCACATCCGAACCATTTGCCTCTGGCCACCGCGATATGGCAATGCCCAGTCTGCTCTTGCTTCCCTGTTATGGAGAACTTTTCCGCATCCTTCTCCTCTTCCGTCTTGTCGGTGTTACCGAAGAATCCAGAAACACGATTAGCCCAAGTGTCAAAACGGTGAGTAATCTTACGGGAGGACTTAGAAGAGACCTTACCATTATTCTCGGTAATCATTCCCGACTCATCCGTCCCGGAAAAGCGCTCTACGACATACAAACTTCCAAGACACACAACAGCAATCAAGAGCAATACGCCAACTGACTTTCCCAATTTTTTCAAGGAGACACCACCCACAAAAAGGACGATGAAACTTGATGCTGTCAACAACAAGAAGGTGGATAGGTTCTCAAAAAAGATCAATCCAGCCTGAAGGAAAATGACAATAAAATAAGGGAACCAAGGCTTCCGCAGACCCTTATCCACATCACCGGATCCTTTGAACTTTCCCATCCAAAAGGCCAAGGTCAGAATCGTCACCAGCTTGGATGCCTCGGAAGGTTGGAAATTTCCTATGATAGGGAGATTGATCCACCTGGCCGCTCCATTGATTCCGCCACCTTTCAATAAGACATAACCGAGCAGGAAAAGGCAGATAATATAACCTAACGAGCCCACCATAAATATCCATTTCGGCTTTGCGCGATGGATGATAAAAGCCGCGGCAAATCCCATTACCAAATGTTTCAAGTGTCCAAGGATCGGGCCAAGATAGTGCCCATGCCAGTTATGCGAGTCATAAGCCAACCTGCTGGAGGCGCTGAACATCTCCAGGGCTGAGACCGCCATTAGGCAAAAGAACATCACCCAGATGATTGGATCTCCTTTGAAATATTTCGTGAAAAATAAGTTCATGCCACAACTTTATCCAAGATTTCTCTTTATAAATTTCTTACACACTCTTTGAATTGACGACCGCGGTCTTCGTAACTCTTAAAGAGGTCGAAACTTGCGCAACATGGAGAGAGCAAAACTGTGTCGCCCGATTTTGCCAATGCGAAACACTTGTCAATCGCCTCTTTCATAGAGAGAGCATCCTCCATTTTAGCCACCTTGCCTTCAAAGAAGTCATGCAACTTTTTATTGTCCACGCCCAAACATACGATGGAGGTCACCTTCTCCTTCACCAACTCCTCGATCTCGGTATAGTCGTTACCCTTATCGGTTCCGCCCAAAATCAAAACGACAGGCGTATGCATGCATTGCAAGGCATACCAGCAAGAGTTGACGTTGGTGGCCTTTGAGTCGTTGATGAAATGGACTCCGCGAACGGAAGCCACCGACTCCAAACGATGCTCGACGCTCTTGAAAGACTTCAACGACTCACGCAAAGATTCATCGCTGACATCGGACAAGATGGCCGTGATACCAGCCGCCATAGAGTTATACATATTGTGTTGGCCCCTCAATGAGAGGTCGGAAACCGGCATCTCGAAAGAGCGCTTAGGTGTATGGATCTTCAACAACTCATCCTCGATATAGGCCGCCAAACCAGCTGCCTTGTTCAATGAGAATGGACAGGCGGTCGCCTCTATGGTTCTCTCCTCCAACTCCTTGCGGATCACAGGATCATCGTTCCAGTAGATGAAGTAATCGGCAGGTTTCATATTCTGCACGATTCTGAACTTGGAGTTGATGTAATTTTGGAACTTATACTCGTAACGATCCAAGTGGTCTGGCGTAATATTCAACAAAATGGCCACATCCGCCTTGAACTCGTACATGCCATCCAATTGGAAACTACTCAACTCTATCACATAGTAGTCGTGCTGCTCCAAGGCCACCTGACGCGCCAAGCTGAATCCGACATTTCCCGCCAAACCGACATTCAAACCAGCATCCTTCAAGATGTGGTGGATCAAAGTGGTAGTGGTGGTTTTTCCGTTGCTACCCGTGATGCAGATCATCTTCGCATCGGTATATCTCGCACCGAACTCAATCTCGGAAATGATAGGCGTGTTTTGGGCTCTCAACGCTTTGATAAGCGGAGCCTTCTCAGGAATACCAGGACTCTTGATCACCTCGTCAGCCGCCAACACGCGCGATTCGGTATGGTCGCCCTCCTCCCACTCGATACCGAATGAGTTGAGTTCATCCTTGTATTTAGGTTTGATTTCAGATTTGTCTGAAACAAAAACCTCGAAACCCTTTTGTTTCGCGAGAATAGCAGCACCCACACCGCTCTCTCCAGCACCCAAGACTACAATTTTCTTCATTTTCTATTGTGAGTAAGAATCGTTATTATCTAATTTTCAAGGTGACGATGGTGAACATCGCCAAAAGCAAAGCCACAATCCAAAAGCGAGCCACAATCTTCGACTCCGGAATATTCATCTTCTGGTAGTGGTGGTGGAGAGGTGCCATCTTAAAGACGCGTCGTCCCTCGCCATACTTCTTCTTGGTGTATTTAAAGTACGATGTCTGAATGATCACAGAGAGGCTCTCCATAAAGAAGACACCGCACAATACCGGAAGGAGCAACTCCTTACGGATGATGATGGAACTAACGGCGATGACACCACCGATCATCAAACTACCCGTATCCCCCATAAATACCTGCGCAGGATAGGCATTGTACCACAAAAATCCGATCAACGCGCCAACGAAGGCACAGATGAAGATCACCAGCTCCTCGGAATATGGGATGTACATAATGTTCAAATAGCTTGCGAATTCGGCGTGGCTGGAGAGATAAGCCAAAATACCGAGCGTCGCCCCGACTATGGCCGAGACGCCCGTCGAAAGGCCATCCAGTCCATCCGTCAGATTGGCACCGTTAGAAACCGCGGTCACGATGAAGATGACCACAAAGACAAAGAAGATCCAACCCAATGTCTGGGCATAATCACCAGCCCAGCCGAAAAGATCCGCATAATCGAAGTTCGGATTCTTCACGAAAGGAATGGTCGTCTTGGTTGATTTCTCCGCCACCTTCGCATACTCCACTACCTCAATGTTGTGGGAATGGTTCGTTGTGGTGTTTTCCACAATCACCACATCCTTGCTGAAGAAGAGTGTCAATCCAACAATCAAGCCCAATCCCACTTGTCCCAAGATCTTGAATCTACCGTGGAGTCCCTCTTTATCCTTCTTAAAGACTTTAATATAATCATCCAAGAATCCCATCGCACCCAACCAAATGGAGGTCACGATCATCAACAAGATATAGACATTGTCTAATCTCGCCCACAATAACACAGGAAGCAAAATAGAGATGATGATGATGATACCTCCCATTGTCGGAGTACCCTTTTTGGCCATTTGTCCCGCAAGGTCCAAGTCACGGATGGTCTCACCAATCTGCTTCTTCTGCAAGAATTGGATAATACGCTTGCCTATAAAGGTTGCCACCAGCAAGGCGAAGATAAACGCCAACGCCGAACGGAACGAAATGTACTTGAACATTCCCGCACCAGGAACATTCAATTTAGACAAATAGTTGAATAAGTAATACAACATCTCTAATCTCTCCTATTTTTTGATTCAATTCATCACCTCGCGAACCACCTCGTGGTCGTCGAAATGGTGTTTAACTCCTTTAATTTCCTGATAATCTTCGTGGCCCTTGCCAGCCACCAAAATCACGTCACCGGCCTGCGCCAAAAGGCAAGCGGTCTTGATCGCCTGATAACGGTCCTCGATGGTGATCACTCGCTTCTTAGCCACAGGATCCAAGCCAGCCACCATATCCGCGATGATCTCTTGCGGATCCTCGTTTCTCGGATTATCCGATGTGATGATCACCTGCTCGCTACCCTTCACAGCCTCTTGCGCCATGATCGGACGTTTGCCCTTGTCGCGGTTGCCGCCGCATCCCACCACGGTAATCAACTTACCCTCGCCGCATCTCACATCATTAATGGTATTGATGACATTGGTAAGGGCGTCAGGCGTATGCGCGTAATCCACAATCACTTTATAACCCGAAGGAGCGGCGATACACTCGAAACGACCATTGACGGAACGCATAGCACTCAGATGAAGCAAAGCCTCCTCCTCACTCATGCCCAACGCCACAGCCGCACCAAACACCGCTGTCAGGTTGGACGCGTTGAAGCGTCCTATGAAAGAGACGAACACATCCTTGCCATTGATGTTCAACGACATTCCATCGAAGGTGTTCTCCACAATTTTCGTCTTGTAATTGGCCAACGAACGCACCGAGTAGGTCAACTTCTCCGCCTTGGTGTTTTGGAGCATCACCATACCGTTCTTGTCGTCCAAGTTGGTCAAAGCGAAGGCCTCCGCCGACAAATCGTCGAAGAAACGTTTCTTCGCCTTCAAATAGTTATCCATGGTCAAATGGTAATCCAAGTGGTCGCGGGTAAGGTTGGTGAAGATACCTCCATCGAAATCCAATCCCGCGATTCTTCGCTGATCTACAGAATGTGAACTCACCTCCATAAAGGCATATTCGCAACCAGCCTCCACCATGCGGGCCAACAGGGCGTTGAGCTCCAATTGATCAGGAGTGGTATGGGTAGCCGCAACCGCTTCGCCCTCCACATAGTTGCAGACCGTGGAAAGCAATCCGCATTTATGTCCTGCTCTGCGGAACATATTGTAAAGCAATGTAGCCGTAGTGGTTTTACCATTCGTTCCGGTCACACCGACCAACTTCATGGAACTGGAAGGATAACCGTAGAAAGCGGAAGCCATTCGGCCCAACGCTTCGTTCGAAT
Source organism: Paludibacteraceae bacterium (assembly GCA_024401555.1). Classification (GTDB taxonomy): domain Bacteria; phylum Bacteroidota; class Bacteroidia; order Bacteroidales; family Paludibacteraceae; genus UBA1181. Next base: position 26,798 of record JAKSKV010000029.1, on the reverse strand, counting down.
CCGCCACACGGATATAGGCGATGCCCTCCTTACGCTCATCGGGCATCTTTTCACAGACAATCGCCACAGCCCCCTTCTCAATAGCGGAACCGATAAAATTGTGGCCATCCACCTGCGTGCCGCAAGTGGCCACGAAGAGCGAACCCTTCTCCACCTTTCGGGAATCGAACTGGATAGCGACAATCTCCTTGTCGGTATCGCCCACGCTCTCCATCACCTCAACGGGTGCCAATATGTCGATCAGTCTATTCATATTCTTATTATCATTTACCTCAATACCAAATGTATGTTTTTGTTCGCCGACGTAATGAAAGTTCCAATCTCCTGAGACTGCTTCACCACGGAACCGGTTCCCTCAACGGTCACCTTCATGCCTCTGTTCTCCAACAAGAAAATAGCGTCTTTCAACCCCATTCCCATCACATTAGGCACTCGGTCGTTCTTCACCTCGCCCACTACCGTTCCGACAACGCCTCGTTCATCTGCATGGGTACGCACCCAATCGCCTTTGGCGTCTTCCTCACTCTTTCGGTAGTTGACGGACAACTCCTTCAGCAAATATTCCAAGGCCTTGCGCGAACCATCCTTCGTCACGGGTGCGAAAATTTGTCCATCCTCCCTTTCCATGCTTGGCGCCATATGCATCAGCGGACTTTGCGCATAAATATGCTCGGCGATATCCTTAAAGGTGGCTCCACATAAGGAGCCCGCACCGATCGCACCTTTGTGCGGATACCAAGCCATGACGATGATGCTGTACTTCGGACGATCCGCAGGAAAGAATCCACAGAATGTCAACTGTCTCTTTCTCGTTCCATCCGGATACTTCTGGATAGCGGTACCTGTCTTGCCGGCAATCTTGAAATACTTGGATTTCGCAGCAGTGGCAGTACCATACTCCACCACATCCACCATCATCTGCTTCACCTTATTCAAAGTGCCTTTGCTACAGATGCTGCTCTTCAATACATCCGTTCCATAAGATCGGATCACCTCGCCATTTCGCTTAATCTCCCTGATTAAGTGAGGACGGACAAAGGTCGCGTCATTCGCCAAGGCGTTGTAGAAGGACAAGGTCTGGATGGGCGGCATCTCCGTCTCATAACCATGCGCAATCCATGGCAAGGAGGTGTTGGACCATCCATTTTTTCCTGTTTCGCTCGGATGTTTGATCTTTGCTGGTTTGGCGCCCTTGATCTCCAAGCCCAATGGCATTACCAAACCCAAGTCATACAATGCCTCTATATACTTCTCCGGGTTCTTATGGAAGGCACCATCAATCACTTTGGCCATAGCGATATTGGATGATTGCTGAATCGCCCGATTGAACGACAAGACACCGTTCGGGTGCGAGTCGCTCATATTTCTGCCATAGAAATTGCAGGTACCGTTACCCGTGTCGATGATAGTCGATGTATCGACGATTCCCGCCTCCAAAGCCACCACCGCCGTGGCGATCTTAAAGGTGGAACCCGGCTCTCCCATGTAGTAGCCGTTCACCGAGTAGTTTGCACCCTCTATATAGTCGCCGGAAGAGGTACGTCTCAAGTTGGACATGGCCTTGATTTCTCCAGTAGCCACCTCCATCACCGTCGCACAGCCGAACTCCGCCTCCGACATCGCCAAACGGCGTCGCAAATCGCTATCCACGATATCTTGGATGTTCGCGTCGAGCGTCATGACGACATCGCATCCGTTTTCAGCGTCAACATCCTCTATATTACGGTATGCGCCTGCCACTCTCACTTTGCTGGCCAATCCCGGACGTCCCTTCAAAAAAGTATCGCAATATTGCTCGATACCACTCATTCCACCCTTCTCCACCTCGGCATATAATCCGCCAATGGTTCGGGAAGCCATATCGTCATACGGACGTTTTCGTTGCACACGCTTTTGGCCCGTATAACACTTCACATCCCTAAATATCGGGAAGGTTTTCACCTGCTTCCACTTCACATAGGAAAGGGGCTTTCTGTTGATGCAATAGTTACGGTTACCCGTCGTCTTACGGAATCCCTCCATCAAATGTCGCTTGTACTCCGCCGGCGTCTTATCCCTATCGTAAAATTCAGATAATGCCATGGCCAACGAATCCACCTTCGCCAAGAAAGTATCCCTTTTAAGACCATCCGCCTGGAAATCCATGTGAAGGACATAGACGGGGATGGAGCTTGCCAAGAGTTTTCCATCACAAGAGAATATATTTCCCCTCACCTGAGGGACCAAAACGCTATCACTCAAAACCTTTTTGGAGAGGCTTCTCCACCGATCACCATCCGGTCCCATCGTTTGATACATACATATCACACATGGAATAAAAAAACTGATCATAAAGATCAGCACGACCGCTGATCGGTTCTTCATCAATTTCCGTGTCGATTGATCTATCGCCATAAATCACCTCCTATTCCTATTTAGTGATAATATAGGGTGGTGTCACGGAAGGGATAAGAGATGAGTCGCGCTCCGCTACCATCCGTTTGATCTGGGATTGCTTTCCCATACCCAACAAATCAGAAGAGCGTGACAAAGCTTCCAACTTAACATCTTCCAACTGCACCTTCAATCGGTCAATCTGTTTCACCTGATCCTCGCAAGAGAAACGGAGGGCGATGTGAATAAAGAGCACGGCCACAACAACGACAAGGATGCTCCACTGCCGAACCAAGAAGTCTTTCACGAAGACTTTGCCCAACACAAGATCCTGGAGAGGGCCTCCCACCATTTTGGCGAAACCCTTCAAGCCGTTTATTTGTCGTTCAAGTGCCATACATTAATAATATATATCACATCATTTTTCACCCATCAACTCCGCGATACGCAACTTAGCGCTGCGAGACCTCGGATTCGACTCAATCTCTTCCGCATCCGGAACGATCGGCTTATTATTCACCAATCTGAAAGGAGACAACTTATTTCCAAAGAAATCTTGCTCCACCTTTCCCTCCATATTGCCCGCACGCATGAAGTTTTTCACCAATCTATCCTCCAACGAATGGTAGGTCAAGACTACCAAACGACCGCCAGGATTCAAGCAAGAGACCGTCTGCGACAAAAAGCGCTTCAACACATCCATCTCTCCGTTCACTTCGATACGGATGGCTTGGAACACCTTCGCCATGTCCTTCTTCTGACGATCCCTACCCACCAACGGATCGGCTACCTCCAAAAGGTCAGACACTTTGCGGAATTTCTTCGAACCTCTCGCCTTCACGACAGCAGCAGCCAAACGCTTTGCGCCATCCAATTCTCCATACAATTTAAAAATGGTGGCGAGTCGGTCCTCTTCATAATCATTCAACACATCAGCGGCGGAGAATCTCGCCATCTGATTCATCCTCATATCCAAATCTCCGTCAAAACGGAAGGAGAATCCTCTGGTTGGATCATCAAAGTGATGGAAAGAGACACCCAAATCGGCCAATATGCCATCCACCTTCTCCGCTCCATAATATTTGAGGAAATTAGAGAGATGCTTGAAGTTCCCCCTCACAAAGGTGAAACGGGGATCATCGAAAGCATTCTTGGCGGCATCCAAATCCTGATCGAAAGAGAGAAGTCGTCCCTTAGCAGACAATCTACTCAAAATCTCTCGGGAATGGCCTCCTCCTCCAAAGGTGACATCCACATAAGTTCCATCTGGATCAATGGAGAGCCCCTCCATACAAGGGATCAAAAGCGCCGGTGTGTGATAAACGTTCTCCATATCCATCAAAACATTATGTTACCCATCTTCTCTTGCAACGCCTCGGAGAAGTCCTCATCACCCAACAAATCAGTCTCGAAGTTAGCCTTGCTCCAAACCTCGAAATAGTTGCCCACACCCACAAAGAGCACATCCGTTGTGACATCAATGGCCTCCAAATGTTTTTTCTGGAGAAGGACACGTCCGCTGGCATCCAAATCCACCTCCTCCACTCCGGCTGTGAATTGGCGATACAAGCGAAGGTCGTTCTTGTTCCACATGTTGAGGTGGGAGGTGAACTCCTCGTTGAGCTTGCTCCAAACGGAAGAAGGATACAACTTCACGCATTTGGTAACCGGGTCCAAGCGCAAGATCAGCTTGCCATCGCCCTCTTTTTCAAGAGAACGGCGGTAAGCCGCAGGAACAAACACACGTCCCTTCGCGTCCAACTTAGCCTCTATGTTACCTAAAAACTGTTGCATACTTCTGCAGTCTATTTCGAATGATACAAAGATATAACATTTACTTTTCCCCCACAATGCCCCACTTCACTTTTTTTTAACTCCACTTCCACTATTTTTCAACATGTTACAAACAAATTCAACCACCCGTCAAAGTATCGGATTTCATAGGAAAATACGCTATATTTGCATCATAAATACTAAAAGTGGAGGAAAATGGGGAGCGAAAACTCATTAACAGAGAAGATCAATATCGAAAAAATTTTGGCGGCGAAGTTTCCGAAAATCGCGCCGAAGGTTCCAAAATTCATCATCAACTATATCAAAAGGGTGATTCACCAAGATGAAATAAACTATGTTTTCCGCAATTACGGAACATACCAAGGACGTGATTTCGCCGAGGCCATTCTCCGCAACCACTTCCACATCCAGTTTAACATTATCGGAGAGGAGAACCTTCCAGACGACCCGAAGGTCATTTTCGCCTGCAACCACCCATTGGGCGGCGCCGACGGAATCGCCCTCATCCAGGTGCTTACCGCCCACTACCCAAAGCTGAAAGTCCCTGTGAATGACTTCCTTATGTACATCGACAACTTAAAAGATTACTTCATCCCCATCAGCAAGACAGGCGGACAGGCCAAGAATACCGGAGCACTCATCAACGAAGCTTGCGAGTCGGACGCCGCGATTCTTTTCTTTCCAGCGGGGCAATGTTCCAGACGTCAACAGGACGGAACGATAAAAGACAATGAATGGAAGAAAACTTTCGTAAAAAAAGCGACGCAATATCAACGAAATATTGTACCTTTGTTTTTTGAGGGGAGAAACTCGGCGTTCTTTTATAACCTAGCCTATTATAGGAAAAAACTTGGAATCAAGGTCAACATCGAAATGATGTACCTTGTGGATGAGTTTTTCAACCAGAAAAACAAAACATTCACTATCAAAGTAGGCAAACCTATACCATACGAAACGTTCACACAAGAGAAGAGCGAAGCAGAATGGGCCGAATGGCTAAAAGAGGTCACATACAGTTTATAGCAACGAAGCTCTCCCCCAAGAAACGAAAAAGCGAAATAAATGGAAGAGATCATCGCTCCGATTCCCACGGAACTATTAGTAGCGGAACTGACAAAAGACAAAATGCTACGCAAGACCAACAAGGGTGACAACGAGATTTACATCGTCACACACCACGACTCCCCCAATGTCATGAGGGAGATCGGCCGTCTGCGCGAAATTTCTTTCCGCGCGTCCGGAGGCGGTGCGGGAATTGCTTGCGACATCGACGAATACGACACGATGGAGCGCCCTTACCACCAATTAATCGTCTGGAACCCAGAGGAGAAGGAGATCATCGGCGGCTACCGCTACCTCCATGGTTCAGAAGTCTCCTTCTTTGAGGATGGAACGCCCAAACTCACCTCTTCCCACCTATTCGCCTATTCGGAAGAATTCATCAAAGATTATCTCCCCTACACCATCGAATTGGGCCGATCTTTCGTACGCCCCGAATACCAATCCTCCCGCATGGGCGCCAAGAGTCTTTATGCGTTGGACAACCTTTGGGATGGTTTGGGCGCACTTATGATTACCATTCCACAGACCAAGTATTTCTTCGGGAAGGCCACGATTTACCCATCGTTCCGTAACGAGGCGAGAGCTTACATCATGTACTTCATGCGCAAGTACTTCCCAGACAACGACCATTTGATTTTCCCTAAAATACCAGTGGAATTCAACGAAGGCAGGGAGGCGGTGGCACAATGCTTCAACGGAGGCTCCTACAAGGAGGATTATGCGATATTGAAGAAGCAGATCAAACTACTCGGCCACAACATCCCGCCGCTCATCAATGCCTACATGTCGCTCTCCCCTACCATGAAGACCTTCGGATCCTGCATCAACGACGAATTCGGCGACGTGTTGGAGACCGGACTTATGATCACCATCGAGGAGATCTTTGAGGAGAAACGCGTCCGCCATGTGCAGACCTACTTGGAGGAGAAGTTGAACCAAGATAAAATGGGGATCGGCTACGGCAAGATTTGCTGAACCCGCCATAAAAAACAAAATCCATTCAGGACTGAGCTCTTGAATGGATTTTTTTTATCAGATAACACCTAAAACCGCATTTGCGGTAGTCAGTCTATGCCAGATTCATAGTCATTCTTAATCCTACTTTTCCTCTTTCGCATCTTCGTCCGAATCGACATCTACGAAGACCTCATCTACGAAGGCCTCTTGCATCGCAATGCTATCTCGAACGCCATCTTGTTTCGAAGCCTCTCTTTTCTTCCTTATTTTTTCCCACCGCTCCTCCTCGCTCCTCTCATACTCGGCAGCTCTTCCCACCGTTCTGCTGTAGTAGCCACCGAAAACTTTGCACATGAAATAGAGGGCGATCACCGCCACAGAGACCTCCAACGTGTACTTTCCCTGCACACGCCTCTGCACAAAGTAAAATATGAGCGCTAATATGACGGATGCGGCGATATTGATTATCTCGTCAAAAGCTTTCGCCATACCGTTGCCGGCAGGATCGCTATTGGGAATATACGCTTCCTCGCACATCCAACCATAGGCACTGAGTCCGAACGCAATGGCGCCCAAGATGGGATATCCAGACTTAGAGGCGTAGTAAATGGTGGCGAGCTGCACAACTAACGACACAATCAGTTTGCACAAAATGACTCCGTTAGAGGGGCTGTCGGGGTATTTAATAACACTCACCCAACTGGCCTGCTGCACCCATGTGAAACGTACCAGCACCACCATTGCCATCAACCCCAAGGAATAGAGAAGCGGCGACCACGTATTGTTGATCATGAAACCGACCACCAATAGGACACCCGCCAAAAGGGACAAAGCGACATGTAACAATTCTGTATTCCCAATCATATTTAGACAATATTTAAGTTTACTCCACCGCAATCAAATCTGCCACGGTCATCGAGCAACAACTGATCAACTCTTGGGGGGTCATCTTAATCTGCAAACCACGCATACCCGCACTGACATAGATATAATCATAATCAGGAGCAGTCGTGTGGATGTAGGTAGGGAAATTTTTCTTCATTCCCAAAGGAGAACATCCGCCACGGATATAACCTGTCAATCCCAAGAGTTCCTTCATCGCGATCATCGCGCAACTCTTGTTGCCGGAGACCTTGGCCGCCTTCTTCAAATCCACCTCCTCGGCACCAGGAATGACACAAACAAAAATGCCAGTCTTATCCCCTCGCAGTACCAATGTCTTGAACACCAACTCAATAGGTTCCTCCAACTGGGCCGCCACATGGATGGCACTCAAATCGGACTCGTCCACCACATAAGGAATTAATTCATATTTAATCTTCTTGCTGTCGAGCAACCTCGCCGCATTCGTTTTCTGTATTTTTTCCGCCATTTTCTTTCTGTTTTGTATAGTCACGGAAGACATCCTCCATTGATTTCTCCTGCAATTTCAAGGTCAACAATGCCACATGATTCTCTACCGCATAGTTGAAGATATGCGCACGTTCATCTTTGGCGCAATGCAGCAGATAGGTGTTGAGACCCGATTCAGTGACAGATATGACATTCTCCAACCCCTTCAAGCTCTCCAAAGATTGCGATTGGGAGAACTCCGCCTCAACGACAAAATCGTTTCCTTCATGGGAGGAAACCACCGCACGTTCCTTCTCGTCCACGGCGATTTTTCCCTGGTTAATGATGATGATACGGTCGCAGATCGCAGAGACCTCCTGCATGATATGAGTGGAGAGCATAACGGTCTTCTCGCGTCCCACCTCCTTGATCAATTCACGCACCTCATCGATTTGGTTAGGATCCAGACCTGTAGTAGGCTCATCCAATATCAAGACCTCCGGATTGGGGATCAAGGCTTGCGCCAAGCCGACACGCTGACGGTATCCCTTGGAAAGCATGCCAATTTTCTTCCGATACTCACGGGTGAGACCCGTACGCTCGATCATCTCATCGACACGTTCATCCGCGCCCTTGCCTATCTTGTAAAGACCTGCCACAAAACGCAGGTACTCACGCACATACATATCCGGATAAATAGGATTATGCTCCGGCAAATATCCGATACGGCGATGCGCCTCCAACGGATCCTTCGCCACATCCACGCCACAGACATCCACATGACCGCTATCCGCATTCAGATAGCCAGTAATGATCTTCATGGTGGTGGATTTTCCGGCACCGTTGTTTCCAAGGAAACCAACGATTTCACCGCTCTTGATGGCGAAACTGATATCGTTCAGCACCAATTGCTTGCCGTAACTCTTATACAAATGTTCTACTGTTATGGACATATTCCCTATCTCTATTTTCTTCCGAAATCAGCAGGAATCTCGCCCCACTCGCGGGTCTCCCACTTTCGGATCTGATTGGTGTACGTATTCTCTTTGAGCCACTTCTCGGCACGGACGATCAAGTCGAAGATCGGAGCGTTCTTGTCGTTCTTCTCCAACTTGGTCTTGCACTTCTTCTGCTTGATCCACGAGATCGCATTGGCGCTATCCGAATAGATCGGCAACGTCATATTCCGCTGCTTCATCAACGCAAGCGCATGGACAATCGCAAGAAACTCGCCGATGTTGTTGGTTCCCTGCTCCAACGGCCCTAAATGGAAGATCTCCTCTCTGGAACGAAGATAGACGCCTCGGTACTCCATTTTACCTGGATTCCCGCTACAAGCCGCATCCACAGCCAACGCCTCCAAATCAGGACCTCCCGACACCAAATTACGGTAATCAGGATAGATTTGAGACATGTCGACCACTTTATTGGAGAGATAATCCTCATGACCGCTGCGGTAGGCCACGAGAGCCTCTTCCTCCGTTTCAAAGGATTTGTATTTCGCTTGCGGATAACCCTTGATCTGCAGCTCGCACTCCGTCCAAGAGCGGAAGACACCCGTCTCCTTTCCTACCCAAACAACGTAATATTTCGACTTCTTCGCCACAGGATACCTCCTTTACTGTTCTCCTAAGAATTTATCAAAAGTCATGCCATCCAACAACTGTACGTAGGTCGGAATCGCATCACGGATCTCTTTCAAGACAATGTATTCATCCGCCGTATGGGAACGAGCGGAATCACCAGGACCCAACTTGATGCTTGGGAAATGCAAAAAGGCCTGGTCGGAGAGCGTTGGGGAACCAAAGGTGGTCATACCCATCTCAACTCCTTTCCGAACAACAGGGATTGTCGGTGGTACGCCTGATGAGGTCAGACGATAGGATCTCGCCTTTATCTCCGAGCCTAACTCAGTTTCCAAAATAGCAAACACATCCTGGTTGGAGTAGCACTCATTGGTGCGCACATCGATCACAAACGAACACTCGTCAGGAATCACATTGTGTTGCGTACCCGCATGGACCATGGTCACGGTCATCTTCACGGGGCCTAAGAACGGAGAGACCTTTGGCAACTGCGCCGAACGGATCCACTCTATGTCACGAATTGCCTTATAGATAGCATTCACGCCCTCTTCTCTGGCCGCATGTCCGGATTTTCCGCGCGCCACGCAGTCGACCACCATCAAACCCTTCTCGGCAATGGCGATGTTCATTTGAGTCGGTTCACCCACAATGGCGAAATCCAAATGAGGCAATTCCGTCAAAAGCAATTCCATTCCATTCTTTCCGGAAACTTCCTCCTCCGCTGATGCCGCGAAGATCAAATTGTAGGATTGTTTACGTTCCGAAAGGATAAAGAAGGTGTGCAGGAGAGAGACCAGAGAGGCTCCTGCGTCATTGCTGCCCAATCCGAAAAGCATTCCTCGCTCCACAACTGGCGCATGAGGTTCCTTGGTCCAACCAGAGGTTGGGCGAACCGTGTCGATGTGTGAATTCAGCAACAATGTGGGTTTCGACTCATCAAAACCAGGAGCAATGATCCACAAATTGTTCTCCCTACGATTCACGAGGTACCCTCTCGACTCAATATATTTCTGTAAATAATCAGCGCGGGTCACCTCCTCCCTACTATAAGAAGGAATGGTGATCAATGTCTGCAACAAATCAATCGCGCTTTCTTGTGCTTCTTGAAAATCCATTGTTTAATCTAAAAAATACGTTCACGAATATACAAAGAATTACCGAACCAATCCGAAATACTTATCCAAGACCGCCAAGGAGATCAGTTTCTCCCTCCGCTCATCTCGGAACTGCGCCACATATTCGTGCGCATGGCGAATGATCTCCTTCGCCTCTTCGGGATGTTCATTGTAATAAGTTACCCGCTCCTCCACATCAGAGAAATCAGGCTTCACCTCTATGTAATGATAGTTAGGAAGCAACTTACCCTCCATAAACCATGTCTCACACGTAGGACGAGGCATTACCGCCACCGAGTTGGACGACATCACCCATTTCAGGTTACTCGCCACATCATTTCCCTCCAGGGCCATGATGAACTTATAATCCAAATGCTCCTGAAGCGTCATCTTTCCAGTGCGCCACTCCTCCGGCGAATCCGTTTTGCGAGCCACATCCCCCACATCAAAAAGAGGATGGCCATAGAACTTCCGCATAAAATCTTTTCGAGACTCCTTTCCAGGTATCTTGCCGCGGAAAACTACCTTAAACCGCTTCTCCTCAAAGGACTTATGATCCTTCACGAAGATAAAATGGCGGATTTTATCCAATTTGAGCAAAACAGAGTTCCGATTGTCGTCGCACAAAGGACGACTCTTCAGAACAGAAGGAATCTCCGGCACCGTAACGACATCGCCCGGCTTGAATCCCCAGCGATAGTCCGGGTTGAAGAAACGAGTGAATTCGTAGGTGTCGTGTTGGTACACATTGCCGCCACATACCCTCTTCCACGCCTGGCGTAAACGTTCAGCCGAATCCGGCAATCCAACAGGTTCACTCAGCTGACAATAATAATCCACCCGCTGACGGATGTATTCACGGTCCTCTCTCTCCTCAATCTCCTTCAAAAGACGGGGCAAGCGCCATCGACAAATACAACGAGGCATCAACAACCTCATATAGCACTTGAAATAGTAGCCGAATTTGAAGTTCTTGCCGCTATGGAACAAATAATATATCTTCCTAAACATTATCGCCCGTTATGAGAGATGATATTCTTCACCAACTGATTGAAATCGTTCTTAGAGAGCAACTCTTCCAAGGTGAGGTGCATACGGTAACGCCAATAGTTGTCCGGGTTGGCGGGATCGTTGATGCGCTCGCTCATCGTATCTTCATTGCGGACCACGCCATCCATCGACATCCAGTCCTGGATAGGCAGAATCACCCATGCAGCAGGAGAGGCAAGATGTTTTTCTATAATCAGCTGGCATATCCACGGTTCACAAGTATTAGGCGCCTCGCCATACTGTTTCAACTCATTATTGAAATAGCGTTGCGCCACGCCACGATCCTCTTCCCACCATTGGCGAATGGTGCTCATGTCATGGGTGGAGGTCGTACAAACCGACTGGTAAGGGACACGCTCCAGATGACCGAACTCGACATACATCTCCTTCGGCATGCGCTGAATTTCAAGGCTGAGAATCTCCAACTCGTTCATCACAGACGGAACGCAGCCTGGCACCATGCCCAAATCCTCTCCGCAAACCATCATATTGGTGCAACGGGTCAATAAATTCAACTTCTTGATCGCCTCCTCTTTCCAAAAGTCATCGTGCCTTCTGTAATAGAAGTATTCGTATAGATTCATCAAATTCGACTTCAACTGGTCGTCGGCGATACGGTAAGCAAGGCTTTGGTCCATAGCGATGCGCGGATGGTAATACCCCTTTCGGTGGCAATCCTCCACGAAATAGACTTGGCAGACCAAATAGAGCAAACCAATCCTGATTTTTTCCGCCACAGCACCCTTCTCGCCAGCCATCAAGGCCATAATCTTGGCATGAGAAGAGACCTTCTCCTTCAAGACAAAACGGTCGTCGTCCGAACGGTCCAAATAGAGCCTCTTCACCTGCTCCTTCATATCTCCGAAAAGCTCCGTCAAGACCTCTTCGTTAATTTTAGGGGTACACAACTCCTTCTCTTCAAGATGAATGCCGAAGCCTCGGATCTCCTCCACGGATAGCGGCAAAGCGGGATCGAACTGTCCGATCAAGCCCATCTCCGCATCGGATGGCACCCTGAATATACGGAAGAATCCTAATATATGGTCGATACGATACGCATCAAAACAGCGGGACATACACTGGAAACGATTACGCCACCAACTGTATCCATCCTTCGCCATCTCGGCCCAATTATAGATCGGGAATCCCCACACCTGGCCAGTCTTCGAGAAGTAATCAGGCGGTGCTCCTGCGCTACCCGAACAATCAAACAGCGCAGGGTGTTCCCAAACATCGGCACTCTTCGCGTTGACGCCAATCGGAATATCACCCTTAATGGCGACACCCTGGCTATGTGCGTAATCGACTGCCTCGTGCAACTGCTTATGCAAATGGTATTGCACGAAGAAATGTACCGAAACCTTCTCGTAATCAGACGATTCCGGTGAACAATATTGGTCAATTCTCTTCTTGTTCCAAACCGAGTCCTCTCCCCACTGGCAGAAATCCGGCGTATGGAACTTATCCCGAAGGAAACAGAAGACCGCATAGGTGTCAAGCCAGAATCTATTCCTTTCGTAAAAATCAATGTAATCTTTGGTGGCGAATGTATTCTTCGCCTCACTATGGTACAATTCCCAAATGTATTCCCACTTCATCTTGATCACCTCCTCGTAATCAACGAATGGGCCGCTGTTCAAAGACTTCTTTCGGGCATTGTAACGTTTCTTATCCTTCAATTTACCCACCTTCTCGATGTTCAGATACATCGGATGCAAAGCATAGACGGAATTGGCACTGTATGGATAGGAATCACGCCACGTTCCCATCACGGAGGTATCGTTGACCGGCAAGGTCTGGATGAGGCGTTGCCCCGTCTTCGCCGCCCAATCAGCCATCAATTTCAAGTCGTTGAACTCTCCGCATCCGTAACTACTCTCGGAACGGAGCGAAAATACCGGCACTGCGCTTCCCGCAGCCTTAAAGGCGGGCAAAGCGAAACTGGGTTCCCGGTCGTTGACCACCACCAAATCGGTGGAGAGATCCAACTCCAAATCAAGACGTCGGTTATAACCCTCCTCCCATGCGATGACCTCATCGCTGGACGAGTCGCGGATAATGTATTTGTACTCAATCGGGAAGTTGAGCTTGTGGGCATCCAACATCACCGAAAAGGTTGGATAGGACGATCCATCCATCACACAGACATCACTCTCCTTCCAACTGCCCATCAATGCGCTGTCGCCCGCCATCGCCATACGGTGGTTGAAATTCACTCGGTTGCTCTCCGTACGGAAAAGGATAGGCACGCTGAGTTTCTGCCGCGTAGCCTTCAGTTCCGGTTGCTTACGGATCGCCGCACTGAATACGGAAGACATCGTCATACGTGGGAATTTCGGACGATCGCCATAATAATCGCAGACCAAGACATTCTGGTACCTCTTTCCGAACGGTGCGAAGTGGTGCGACAACGACACCTCCTGTGACACCACGAAACCGTTTCGTTTAATCAAATAATGGTAGTTAAACGATGTGGCACTGGTATAGATGACGATTTCCCAGCCATGTCCATTATAGGACATCGGAAGCGGACCTCCATCCGCACCCATCAAATCGGCGATGTCGCCTCCCACGAAGAGATCCTCCCCGTAGGCGGATTGATAGGTCAAAAAGAGTGTTACCTTCATAGTCTTATCTAATGTCTATTCAATTAAATTTTCTCTCCCTTACGATAATAGTAGATCAAACCATACTCCTTGCATCGTTCAATCTTAATGGCGGGCTGGAGATTGGCGTAAGTAGCCTCAACCTCGTCCCAAATTTTCAGGATCAGTTCGTCGGCCTCGCTGTTGAGTTGCCCGATATTCTCACTGGTCCTTGAGGTATTGTTTTGCAATATCTTCTGATTGCTATACCCTTCCGCAAATATGTCATAGTGCACACGCACCTTCGCGATCGCAGGATTGTAAATAGGTGTGCCCCCCCTGCTGAGTCGGTGTTGTTCCCCTTCGATAATCTTCTTGCCCCATCGGTAAAGGCTCTCGTCAGAGGTCAGGTCCGGCGTCACATAATTATCTGGATCCAAACCATAAAACTCCTTATACTCGGCACGGATCTCATGTCGTTGCACACACATATTCAGCACCTTGATGAAATGCGACACATACATTCTCGCATTTTTCGCGGCCTCTTGGAACTCAATGCTGGAGGAGAATTGCTTCTCGCTGCATTGCTTGTTTTCGTTCATAGCACGTTGGTATTTCGTCAGAAAGCCCTTCGCGTCTTCAAATAGTTTATATGAGTAAGCCAAGTCGTAGAGGCTGGCGGCTTCACCTTTGTGGACCGCCTGTTGAATGGATCGCAACCTCGCTTGGTTTGTATTCGGTAATCTTCTGTACGGCATCTTGAACTATTAGTCCTCCCTATACATTAAATCATAAGCCAATTGATAAAAGATCTCCTTGCGTTCCCTATCGACGCTCAGCTTATCCAAAGCCTCGATGGAACGGTCATAGTAGTCGCGCATGGATTGCTCCGCCAATGATTTGATACCTAAATCCTCGTACAACTTAGTCACTGCGGCTACCTTTTCGTCACGGTCGAACTGTTCCATGGAGAGCCAACGCTCCAACTCCCTCTTCTGCTCAGCGTCCGCTTTCTCGCAGGCGTTGATCAACAAGAAGGTCTTTTTGTTGCAGCAGATGTCACCACCAATCTTCTTTCCGAACTTCTTCACATCACCCCACACATCCAAAAGGTCATCCTTCAACTGGAAGGCAAGGCCAATCGCGATACCATATTGATAGAGCAACTTAGCGTCCGATGCCTTGGCACCACCGCAGATCGCTCCGATTTGTAGGCTGGCAGCCAAGAGGACAGCGGTCTTCAATCGGATCATCTCCATGTATTCCGACACGGAGACATCATTTCTCGACTCGAAATCCATATCATACTGCTGACCTTCACAAACCTCCACAGCGGTACGGGAGAAGATGTCGATGATGGCTTGGAAATCCTTCGGATCACACTTCGCCAAGAGCTGGTAAGCCTTGATCAACATCGCGTCGCCTGACAAAATCGCCGTGTTATCGTTCCACTTCATGTGGACGGTAGGTTGACCTCTACGCATATCCGCCTTATCCATGATGTCGTCATGCAAAAGGGTGAAGTTGTGGAAAACCTCCAATGCGAGAGCAGGATACAAGGCCGCCTTGCTGTTTCCGGAGAACATTTGGCAGGCCATGAGCGCACAAGCGGGACGGATTCTCTTTCCGCCCAAAGACAACACATAAGCAATCGGATCATACAAGCCATGCGGCTCTATGTCCCAATTCAAATCCTTCAACGCTTTTTTTACCACGCCGAGGGTCTCTTCAAAATTCAATTCTTTTTCCATATCATCAGTCACCAAGCCTCGCCTGGTTCGATTATAACTCCTGTAACTGTCGTACTCGATCTCCACGTCAGGCTCCACAAAACGCTCGCGCTTATCCAATACGAAACGGATGTGCTTGATGGTCAAGCCTCGTTCCAACCATTGCTGCTCATAAAAGGTCTTGATGGAGAGGATCTTGTCGTCCGAGAAATCGGAGTGGTAGAGATCGTCGTTTTGGAACAGCACCTTATAGTTGTTCGCCTTCACCATCTCACAGGTGTACTGGAACATAAAGTTACTATCCGTCTTGAGGTGGATCAAACCACCATCCTTCACCATTCGCTGGTAAAGTTCCATGAAACGGGTGGAGGTAAGACGTTTACGCACCTTCTTCATCTGTGGATCCGGGAAGGTAAGCCAGATTTCCGACACCTCATCCTGAGCGAAGAAGGCGTCGATGATCTCAATATTGGTGCGGATAAAGGCAACGTTCTTCATCCCTTTTTGATAGGATGCCTTAGCGCCTGTCCACATACGGGCACCCTTGATGTCCACACCGATGAAATTCTTTTCAGGGAAGAGTTCCGCCAAGGCAACCGTGTACTCGCCCTTTCCGCAACCCAACTCCAAAACGATCGGATTGTCATTGCCGAAAAATTCGTTCCACTTGCCCTTCATCGGGAAAGACTCCTCGCTCTCCCTCATGGCTGAAAATGTGTATTGGAATACATGGGGGAATGTCTCCATCTCCCCAAACTTCGCTAACTTATTCTTCCCCATTATCTTTCACTATTCTAATGCCAATCTCCTTGATGCCAGGCAATGTATCCATACGCATTCCCTGCACCAAATCGAAGTGATATGTTCCTGTTTTCTTAAAAGGTGTGGAGTGGATGAACTCCACAGGCACATGGTACATGGAACCAGACGAACGGCCCACCCACTTACCATAATTGTCCGCCAAAACGCAATTCAAAGTATCCGAGTACTCTACGGAGTCCGGCGACATGGTGTGGACGAACAACCAGAAATTCTGGAACGGATAATTGTTGTCATTGCGGATATCCACCAAGATACGGTAGTTGCCCGTCGTGTCCTTCGAGTCGTAATCAAAGGAGATCACCTTATATTTGGGCCACCCCTCTTCAGACAACATCTTTGAGTTTTGGTAAACCGCCGACTCGCCACAACTCATCATCACCATTGAGGCGATGCAGAGGTTAATCCATCGCGAAAAAGAGTTCCTATTCATTGCCACCTGCTGGATTAGGGTTAGACGGTTGGTTGTTATTATCGCCGTTTCCGCCACCATTCCTGCGTTTGAAATTGTTGCGGCGGTGGTTGTTGCGGTTGTGGTTACGGTTTGGATTTTGGCCTTGGCCTGCATTGGCCTCCACTGCCGCCTCTCTGTTTCCAGCCGCATTCCCCTCTACAGGTGCGGAGGCGTTAATCTCGCCACCCTGTTGGCCATTGTTCGGTCTCGGACGATTAGGTCTGCGGTTGTTTCGGTCGCGGTTGTCACGGCCCTCTCTGTTTGGACGCTTCTCGCCACCCTCATTGTTGCGAGGTGCGTTACCGCCCGCATTCTCAGCCTTCTCGGAAGGTTCACCTTCGCTTTGAGGTTGACTATTGTTTCGGTCCGCAGGTGCGCTGTTTTGTTTTTGTCCCTTGTTTTCGCCACCCGCATTCTCATTAGGCTTATTACCGCCCTTCTTTTTCTTCTTCTTTTTCTTGTCGAAGCGGGTCAAACTATCCTGACCGACCACATTCTCGTAATCGATTGGCTTTCCAACCTCTTCTCCGGTATCCTCCAACAAGGCGTCCACCTTGATGCCCTGCTTGTTGAGCGCCATGATCTCCTTCACTCGCTCGACAGGGATAGAGGTGACGTTTGAAGCCATATTCGGAGCGGATGAATATTGCATGATACGGCCGAACACATCGGTCTTGAAGTGGTAGAATGTACCATCTTTGGTCTCCAAAGGAATGTTGCGTGGCGGAATATCCTTCTGTGCCTCCACATAAGCGTCCACCTCATAATTGAGGCAACACTTCAGCTTAGCGCACTGGCCAGCCAACTTCTGTGGGTTCAACGAGATCTCTTGGTAACGGGCTGAACTGGTGGCCACAGAACTGAACTTAGTCAGCCAAGAGGAGCAGCACAACGGACGTCCGCAAGGACCGATTCCGCCGATACGGCCAGCCTCCTGGCGCGCACCGATCTGCTTCATCTCAATACGGACACGGAAAGTATCCGCCAAGACTTTGATCAGTTCACGGAAGTCGACACGCTCATCCGCGATGTAATAGAAGATCGCCTTGTTACCATCTCCTTGGTACTCCACATCACCGATCTTCATATTCAACTTGAGGTTCTCCGCAATTTTACGGGCACGAAGCATCGTGTCGTGCTCCTTCGCCTTCGCCTCCTCGAAATGTTCCAAATCATTCGGACGAGCCTTTCGATAGATCCGTTTGATCTCCGTACGGGCAGGATCCACATGGTATTTTTTCATTTGGGCCAAGACCAATTGTCCCGTCATGGAAACTGTACCGATATCGTGTCCCGGCGTAGCCTCGACAGCCACTACATCACCCTTCTCCAACGCCAATCCGTTGGTGTTACGGAAGTACCCCTTCCTTGTATTTTTAAAAGTCACCTCCACCAAATCGGTGGCGTTGAACGACTCTGGAATGTCGCACAACCAATCATAGGTGTCCAATTTCTGGTCCGTTTTCTTGCTGCACCCTTTACTGTTCATTTGGCAGCCGTTAAATGTGCTCATATTTTGCTTTTTATTTTATTCTACATTTTAATTTTTCTCAGCAACACCGCCACCTTCATCGCCAAATCGAAGAAAACTATCTTCGCCTGGACATTTTGCTCGATGTGTTGCTGCGCCAGATTCAACTCCGACAGGAATTCGGCTATATTCAACTCATTCACATAAGGGGCGAACTTCGTAGCGAAAGCCCGCTCGTCCGCCGTCATGAAACTGATTGTCCTATTGCCGAAATTGTATATGAAATTCTCCCGCACCATGTTCTGCACATAGGCGAGGAAAGAGATTTGCCGCTTACGGCCCAACTCATTCGCGGACTCCATCCACCCCTTCATCTTTCGCGCATCACCCACATAGGCGATTCGCATCAACGATACGAATAGGTCGAAATACTCCTTGGTGTCGCCTGCCGTCTGGATAACATTCTCCGCCGTGATCAAACTACCCTTGGAGACATGCGCCACATCCTCCAGTTGCACCCCGGATAGGCCATACAATTTGGAGAGCGCCATCTTCAGGTCGCCCTCTTCCAATGGGGGAACAAAGATGCGTTGGGTACGGGAAATAATGGTGGTGAGCAAAGCTTCTGGATTCTCGCTGACCATGATGAAATAGGATTTTTGCGGAGGCTCCTCCAAGACCTTCAACAACTTGTTGGCGCAAGTCTCGTTCATCTTCTCCGGCAACCAAATGATCATCACCTTGCAATCGGCCTCGTAAGGCTTCGTGTTGAACTTACGGATGATCTCCTCGCTCTCGCTCGCATAGATGATGGATTGCTTGTTGTCCGATTTCAGCTCCACATTCCATTGGTCGTAGCTGAAATAGGGCGACCGCAACACCTGTGCGCGCCACTGGGGCAAAAAAGATTCGCAAGTGGTGGTGTCGTTAGATTTTTCCTTATAGATCGGGAATACGAAGTGGAGATCGGGATGGACCAATTTGGCGAACTGCTTGCACGACTGGCAACATCCGCACGGGCCATCGGCTTTCCGATCCGTACAACAGAGATATTGGGCCAATGCGATCGCGATGCCCAGTTTGCCGGTACCCTCCGGTCCACACAGCAAGATGGCATGAGGCAAGTGACCATCCGTCACAGCCTTTATCAATCTTTGTTTAATAGCATTCTGCCCGTATATCTCACTAAATAGCATACTTGTAAATGGATTTTGCAAAATCGTTTCAAAGTTAGTCATTTGTTTCGTGTGCGGCAACTTATTAAAGCAAAAAGTGAGAATGGTGACTGAAATAAAATCCGCGCCAACTCTTCTCACACTAAAAACGTTGGACGGGCAACGATTTTTTAACGATTTTTTTGGAGCAAAACCCATTTCTCTTTTGTTTATCCACTGCTTTTCAGTATTTTTGCGAATTGATAACAAAAGAAATTAGTGACCAATGGCACAGAAATTATGGGATAAGGGAAAGGCGACCAACGCGGAAATAGAGAAATTCACCGTAGGACGCGACCGTGAGATGGATATATTTTTGGCGAAGCACGACGTGGTCGGATCCATGGCGCACATCACCATGTTGGAGTCCATCGGATTGTTGGGCAAAGATGAATTGCCTGTACTGTTGAAAGAACTCAAAAACATATATGAGCAAGCCGAAGCTGGCAAATTCGAAATCGAAGAGGGCGTGGAAGATGTTCACTCCCAAGTGGAGTTGATGTTGACACGCAAATTGGGAGACATGGGCAAGAAGATCCACAGCGGACGTTCACGCAACGACCAAGTGTTGCTGGACATGAAGCTCTTCACCCGCGAGCAGATCAAGAACGTGGCGATGTCCGTCCGCGCACTGTTCGACGTACTCATCGAACAGAGCAACCGCTACAAGGATGTCTTGATGCCGGGCTATACCCACCTGCAAATCGCCATGCCATCCTCTTTCGGACTTTGGTTCGGCGCCTATGCGGAGAGCTTGGCTGACGATATGGAACTTTTGTTGGCTGCATGGAAGATGACCAACCGCAACCCGCTCGGCTCCGCCGCCGGATACGGTTCATCCTTCCCGCTCAACAGACAGAAGACCACCGATTTGTTGGGATTCGACTCTATGGATTACAACGTGGTCTATGCGCAAATGGGACGCGGAAAGATAGAGAAGACGGTAGCCTTCGCCTTGGCGGGCATCGCTTCCACCATTTCAAAGTTGGCTTTCGACTCTTGTATGTTCACCAGCCAAAACTTCGGATTCCTCAAATTGCCCGATGAGTGCACCACAGGCTCCAGCATCATGCCGCACAAAAAGAATCCGGACGTATTCGAGCTCACCCGCGCGAAGTGCAACAAAATCCAATCGTTGCCTCAACAGATCATGATGATCATGAACAACTTGCCTTCCGGCTACTTCCGCGACCTCCAGATCATCAAGGAGATCTTCATTCCAGTATTCGAGGATTTGCAAGATTGCCTATTGATGACCACCCATATCGTAAGTCAGGTGAAGGTGAACGAGAACATCCTTTCAGACAGCAAATACGACTTCATATTCAGCGTGGAGGAGGTGAACCGACTCGTTCTCTCCGGCATGCCGTTCAGAGACGCCTACAAGAAGGTGGGACTCGACATCGAAGCTGGCAAATTCGTTCCTAACAAGGAGATCCACCACACCCATGAGGGTAGCGTGGGCAACCTCTGCAATGATCGCATCACCGCACTAATGGATGAGACCATGAGCGAATTCACCTTTAACAGAGTTGACAAAGCAATTGAGAAATTACTGAACATTTAAGAAATGGCGAAAAAGAAAGTTATTGACGAGACCGAGTTATTGGTAAACAAAATCGTCGAAGGAATACAAGAGAAGAAAGGTTTGAAAATCACCGTAGTGGACATGTCTAAATTCGACGACTATGTCTTCCGCTACTTCGTGATCTGCCAAGGAAACTCCAACACACACGTCACCTCTATCGCTGACGAGGTAAGGGAGTATGTCCGTGAGCAAATCCATGTGAAACCTTTCGCAATGGACGGATACACCAATTCCCAATGGATCGCAGTGGATTACGGAGAGGTGATCCTTCACGTATTTTTACCCGAGTTGAGGGAATTCTACAGCCTCGAAACCCTTTGGGAAGACGCGGACATAAAGGAGATTCCTGACTTGCTTTAATATTGAACACCTGTAATTTGACCACATGGCTGACCAGAAAAAACCAAACTTCAAAAAAGAGTTCAAATTCAACCTCTACTGGGTTTACCTATTAGTGGGATTGTTCCTTTTGGGCCTTCTCTTTATCGATGAGAAAAAAGAGGAGAAGGAGTTCACATACGACCAAATCGAAGATTTCGTCAAAAACGACGCCATCGAGAAGGTTGTCGTGATCGCCAACCGAGCCAATGCGGATATCTACATCAGACCCGACAAGATCGCGTATGTCTATGGCACAGAGAACGCTAAAACGGTAAAGGAACCAGTCTTCAACATCCAGATCCCTTCCGCAGACCGTTTCTCCGAAGACTTGCAAAATTGGCAGAAAGAGCGGGAAAAAACCGCTTCGAAGGAGAAGAAGGATTCCGAGAGTGGAAACATCACCATCAAATACGAGAGAGATAGCGAGTATTTCCATATTCTCTCAGGCATATTTCCTCTCTTGTTCTTCGTCTTCATCTGGTACTTCATGTTCCGCAGAATGGGAGGCGGAGGCAAAGGCATCTTCAGCGTGGGAGAGTCCAAGGCCAAGCTTTTCGACAAGAGCAATAAGGACAAGGTTACTTTCAAGGATGTGGCTGGATTATCCGAAGCCAAAGAGGAGATCCAAGAGATCGTCCACTTCTTGAAGAATCCTGCTAAATACACCGAGTTGGGTGGAAAAATTCCGAAGGGAGCTCTTTTGGTAGGTCCTCCGGGAACTGGTAAGACATTGCTTGCCAAGGCAGTAGCCGGCGAAGCGGATGTGCCTTTCTTCTCCATGTCGGGTTCCGATTTCGTGGAGATGTTCGTCGGCGTAGGCGCATCCCGCGTGCGCGACCTCTTCCGTCAAGCCAAAGAGAAGGCACCATGTATCGTATTCATCGACGAGATCGATGCGGTGGGACGCGCCAGAGGAAAATCCATCCAATCGGGTGGTAACGATGAACGGGAGAACACATTGAACCAACTCTTGACAGAGATGGACGGTTTCGGATCAAACAGTGGCGTCATTATTTTGGCAGCCACCAACCGCGCGAACATTCTGGACAAGGCGCTTCTTCGCCCAGGCCGTTTCGACCGACAGATTATGGTGGACTTGCCAGACGTCGTAGGACGTAACGAAATATTCAATGTCCACCTGCGCAATGTGAAAATTGACGACACCGTCGATATCGAGTTCCTCGCCAGACAAACGCCTGGATTCTCTGGAGCGGATATCGCCAATGTCTGCAACGAGGCGGCGCTCATCGCCGCAAGAAAAGAGAAAAAATGCGTTCAGAAGCAGGACTTCCTCGACGCCGTGGATCGTATCATCGGTGGATTGGAGAAGAAGAACGCCATCATGACCAAAGCGGAAAAGGCACTCACCGCTTACCACGAGGCGGGACACGCCACCGTAAGCTGGTTGCTGCAGTTCGCTAATCCGTTGATTAAGGTGACCATCGTTCCGCGTGGTCGCGCATTAGGCGCCGCTTGGTATTTGCCAGAGGAGCGCCAGCACATCACCACCGCCCACTTGTTGGATGAGATATGCTCCACACTTGGTGGTAGAGCAGCGGAAGAGCTCACCTTCGGAGAGATCTCCACGGGTGCTTTGAACGATTTGGAGAACACAACGAAAAAGACCTACGCCTTGATCGCCTACTACGGAATGGGCGATAAGTTGCGTAACATCTCTTACTACGACTCCACAGGCGCCGATTACTCATTCGCCAAACCTTACAGCGAGGACACGGCGAGACTAATCGACAGTGAGGTACAAAAGGTGATCGACGAGCAATATGCCCGCGCAAAACAGATCTTGACGGAGCACAAGGATGGATTGAAGGAGTTGGCTGAACTGTTGATCGAAAGAGAGGTCATCTTCACAGAGGATGTGGAGAGGATCTTCGGCAAACGTCCTTGGACATCGCGCGCCGACGAGTTAAGCGCAGAAAGCGACGAGAGAAAACGCCAAAGGGAGGAAGAGGAGAAGATAGCAGCCTCCGAGCATGGCGAAGAGGATGTCGAGACTCCTACAGAAACAGCTTCCGATATGGCATCAGACGCCAAGGAGCCAGTTGAAGGAGAAAATCCCAACTCCACGGAAGAGATAAGTGAATCTTCCCCAGAGGAGAAAAAAGAATAACGCCTAATATAGTATAGAATTAAACTGACAACGAAATGAAGATGAGATTATGTGCATGGATAGCGTTCACAATGTTCACTATCCTATCAGCGTTCGGACAATCAAAGATCTCCGGTCAAGTGTTTGATCCGGAAGACAGAACGTTACCCATGGCGGATGTCATCCTCTACGCCTCTGACGGAACGACTCAAATAGAGGGAGAATCAACCGACGACGACGGTAATTTCACCATCGAAGGGCTATCCATGGATGACTACATCCTTGAGGTCAGCTATATGGGCTACAAAAGCAAAAGGATCAACGTCTCCCTATCGGAGACCAAGCCGAACGTCCGTTACAAAAAAATCATCTTGGTGGAGGACGCGGACATGCTACAAGCGGTAGAGGTATCCGCCACACAGACATCGCTCAAGGTGGATATCGACAAAAAGGTATATAGGGTAAACACCAACGCCGTGTCTGAAGGAACTTCCGCCTCAGAGATCCTCAAAGAAATTCCATCCGTTGAGGTTGACGTAGAGGGTAAAGTCTCGCTTCGAAACAGCGAAAACGTGGAGATCTACATCAATGGCAAACCAGCCGGACTCACTGATGAAAACCGTGGTGACATCTTGGACCAATTGCCTGCCGGTAGCGTGCAACAAGTGGAAGTGATATCCAATCCATCCTCCAAATTCGATGCGGAGGGCGCCGCTGGTATCATCAATATCATCATGAAGACCGACAACAAAAAAGAGGCTACCTATTACGGATCGGTCAATGCAGGCGTCTCCTACCCGTGGAAGAGCAAAGCAAGAGGCAATGTCGGCGCCAACATCAACTACACGAAAGACAAATGGAGCATTGCTTCCAGCATCGGACTCAACCATAGGGTGATGATGGGTGGTGGCTACACCAACCGAGAGACCTACCGAAACGGCGACACCACCTATCTCAACCAGGACAGAGATCAGGAGATGAATATGAAATCGGGCTTCTTCCGTTTGGGCGTGGATTACAACGCCAATGACAAGAATAAGTTTGGCTTATCGGGTATGTTCTCCTTGGGAGGAAGAACGAACACCCAAGAACTGAATTTCTCGGAAGGTTCCACCCTCAATGGAGAAAACATTCTCCAAAAGGAGGACATTCGTCAGACTGAGTCCGACGGTATGAGGTACATGGGCAATGTCACATTCGACTACAAGCACATCTTCGCACCTGGTCAGGAGTGGAGTTCGGCCATCTCTTTCTCTCCGAACAAAAACGACAACGACCAGACCTATAACCAAACCAGGACTTTCCTCTCCGCCCTCGACTCCATATCCGATGAGTTGCTTCATGCGGAAGATTATGTGCAACACCAAGTATCCAACGGACACAACCGAACACTGGACATCCAATCCGACTATACCCAACAAATCACTTCAACCATCAAGTTGGAGGCGGGCGTAAAGGCATCTTTCGCCACGCAAGGCAACCAAGTGACATCGGAGAGAGCCAATTACGGTAGTTCGGCATTCGTGGACGAACCAGCGCTCCACAATGATTTCGAATTACGACAGAATGTCTATGCGGCCTATGTTTCCTACGCACAAAAATTCGGCAAGTTTGGCATGCAGTTGGGTCTGCGCGGAGAGTTGACAGACATCGCATGGGACCTCTTCTCGGCAGACGACCACAGCGACAAGAAGCCATACGGCAACCTCTTCCCTTCCGCTTTCTTCTCTTACGCATTAAACGAGAAGTCGGAGCTTCAATTGAGCTATACACGCCGTATCAGCCGTCCGCGTAGATATTGGCTGAACCCTTACGTGAACGTATCCGACCCTACGAACATCTATTTCGGTAATCCTAATCTGGATCCTGAAATCAGCAACTCAACCGAATTCAGTTATTTGCTGAACTTCAAAAAACATACCTTCATGGCCTCCGTCTACTACAAGGCCACCCAAGACCTTGTCCAACAATACAGATGGATCTACAACGAAGCCATGTGGAGCACCCGCGCCAATCTCGCCACCTCCCACTCTGGCGGTTTGGAGCTGATCATGAAGAATAATTTCAAAGTGGTGAACCTCACCTACAACATCAACCTTTACGCCTATGCTTTGAAGGGAGGCGTCTTCAACGTGAGCACCGTCATCCCTGGAGAGGGCATCTTCGACAAAGAGGTCACCATCGAGGACAAGAGCAATTTCAGCTGGACTGGCCAAATCACGGCGGATTTCACCTTGCCTAAATCCATCCGTCTTCAAGCGACGGGTAACTACCGCTCTAAGATCAAAACCGCCCAAGGATCGAACCTTCATAGCTACAGCGTGAATTTAGGATTACGCAAGAGTTTCTTGAACCAGAAGCTCACCGCTTCCCTCGCTGTGAGAGACCTGCTGAACTCCAGAAAGAGAAGATCCGTGACCGAGGGCGACGATTTCTACCAAGATTCGGAGTTCTTCTTCAGCGGCAGAACATTCAACCTCAACCTCTCCTACAACTTCGGCAACTTGAAGAACAAGGATAAAAAGGGCAAAGAGGGCAATAGACAAAGTGGCATAGAGGAGGACGATAGTTTCGAGTTCTAATCAAGCTTTTCTATGAGCTACAAATTCTTCACCAATAAAGCATGTGAATATTTCCCCTGTCATAAAGGCGTAGCGGAAGAGGAGTTTAACTGCCTCTTCTGCTTTTGCCCCTTATACGCTTTAGGAGACCAATGCGGAGGCAACTTCACCATTCTACCTGGCGGCATCAAAGATTGTTCGTACTGCACAAAACCGCACAAGGGGACCATTGGCTACGATGATATTATCAAAAAATTAGGGGGTGCGAAATAGGGGACCTTACCTTTTCAAAAGCTGCCATTCTAATGAGACATCCACACCAGTACGTTTACAAGTTAGTGAACGAGGCCAAACTATCAGCAATCACGCCTCAGTTCAAGAATGGCATTCATCCGCAAGGCAGACATCGAACAAATGCTTGCCGGCAATCCCTATCACCGTGTCCTTCCCACTTCTAAGCCTAAGAAGGCAAAATCTTCATCTTCCCTTGCCTTACAGGACTTCGCTAGAGTGACATCATGGCACTCACATGGAGCAAGCTTCAACCTTATGGTGACGGAGGTATGTTTATCACTGTCCGTATGCAGAAGACTCAGCAGCTCATCAAGAATCCTATCAG
>JAKSKV010000028.1 GCA_024401555.1 Paludibacteraceae bacterium | reverse complement strand
CAACAAAAGTACCAACAAAAGTACCAACAAAAGTACCAACAAAAGTACCAACAAAGGTACCAACAAAGGTACTGATAAAGGTACTAACGAAAGTACCAACGAAGGTACTGTCAAAGGTACTAACGAAAGTACCAACAAAGGTACTATCTACGGTACCAGCCAAGGTACCACAATAGAAGAATATAAAGAATATAAAGAAGATAAGAATAATATCACCACCACCACACATGCGCATGCGTGCGTGCGTGCGAATGAGGTTTGCGAGTGGTTAAAATCGCAACCTTTATCTTGGAAGGAGGTTGTATGTATGCAACTTAGATGTTCTCTTCCGGAACTTGACAACATGTTTATTTCATTTCAGAATGAACTGATAGCTCAAGGCGTCGAACAAAAGGACACTAACGACATAAAGAATCACTTCATGAAAATGATGAGGTTGAATAATGACATAACACAAAAAAGAAATGCAAATCAACGGAAACCAAACAACATTGATAGGGATACAGAATTTGCCCAGCACATCGCAAGCCAACTCTCCGGCAACATCTAAGGATCCTTCTTGGGTGGCCGAGATAAAGGGGCGATACGGAGAGGCGGAAAACCTTCTGAAGACCTTCAACCCTTCGAGGGTGGCAGAGTTCTCGATGCAGGAGCGCAGATGCCTAACCGGTCTCGCACCGAGCTTGGCGAGAGTGTCGAGGACGTACGGATATGCCGTTGCCAAGTCGTGGCTGGAGATTCAGATAAACGCTGTCGGCAACTATGCCGGCGTCCGTGAGAAGCAGTCGATAGATCAGCTTGTGCAGACGGCCGAGACGATGATGGTGGAATATCCCTATCTCAAGCTGACGGAGTGGATGCTGTTCTTCCACAAGCTCAAGGCAGGAACATACGGCTCTTTCTACGGAGTGGTTGACGGAATGCGGATCGGCGAGGCGATGCGGAAGTTCATCGAGTGGCGAAGGACCGAACTGCAACGAATAGACCGTGAGAAGGAGTTGAGCGAAATCGAGCGGCAGGCCAACGAGCGCAGGTTGCGGTGGATGGCAGAGACCTACGAAGTGTTCAAAGAGTATGCAGCCGAATGGCTATTGACCTTGTAGAGGTCGTTTTCGTGGCCAAAAATCGACTTTCTAAACAAAAATGATAAAGTGTCCGCACTTTGGAATTTAACACGTTAGAGAGCCTTAAAAACAGTTCACATAGAGTTTGTTTTTTAGTGATTGGCCCTGTGGGTGTCGTGAGACACTTTCAGGGCAAGGGGAAGAGGGGGTTGGTGTCTCCCCTTCCTTACAAAAACTTACGGCAGGCGGCCGAAGTCTTTTTTATAACAACAGAGCAACGAGGCTGAAAAGGCAGCCTCTTTGCGAAACTACTTTGAATTGTTCTTGTCCGGCCAAAATCGTGAGAGTATGCGCCGGAAACGGAGGGAAGGTGCGGATAAAGGTTTGACCGCACAAGGAGATTAAATAGCGTCGGCTCAAAGGTCGGTTCGATTCCGGCTACCTCCACGATTTTTAAATTGAAATAATTATGAATGAAGAGATTAAAGAAGTTGAGGAGGTTGTCAAAAAGACATACCAATCACTGAAGGAGCGCATGATCGCAAAGTCGCTATGGGCCTACTGCAAGGCAAACTGCACGGACTTGTGCGACGTGCAGATAGAGTGTTGCGATGATTACAAGAAGTTCAATTCCTTGATCGAAGAACTATGACAGTAGCAGAGATAACGAAGTTGTTCACGGACGAATTGTTCCTGATCAGCGACAAAAGGTTGACGGACATCTTTTTGAGTTACATGGAGACGGTGGACGACAAGTTCTTCCGTGTGCCGGCGAGCAGCACCGGGAAGTACCACCCTAATTTCGCCTTGGGCGAGGGCGGCCTTCTGCGACACACGAAGCAGGTTGCGAAGATCGCGAACGACCTACTCGGACTTGAAATGTATGCTCCGTTGAGTTCGGTCAGAGACGAGATCATCGTAGCGTGCCTTATCCACGACACGAAGAAGTGCGGAGAGCCTTGGGGGGAGTTTACCGTACACGAACACCCTATCTTGGCGGCAAACGCCTTCCGCACGGTGGCATTCGGCAACCTTGAGGACGAACGCATGGAGATGATCTGCGATGCCGTTCAATGCCACATGGGGCAATGGAACACTGGTTTCCGCTCGAAAACGGAACTTCCGAAACCGAAGACAAAGGTGGCAATGTTCGTACACATGTGCGACTACATTGCGTCAAGAAAATACATGAATTATGGCATTGAATGATGATGACAAGGACCTTATTTGGGCCATCGTATTGATGTTGCTTCTGTCCGCCTATGTGATGGCGGTTACATGGGTTATGTTATTTTGTTAAATATTTAAAAATCAGATAGTATGTATAGAGTAAAAGTAAGTTACGATTCTTTAGACGAACACTTGGGTAGGAAAAAGAAAGCGAGGGAAGAATACCTTGTCATAAATGCACTTCTTCCGTCCGAGGCGGACAAATGCGTCAGCCTGAATATGGACGGTTATAACGATTTCAAGATAGGCACGATCTCCGAGTCGAAGAGCGAATATCTGAAACGAGAAGAGACGTTTGAGAACTTCTACGAAGTCGTTATCGAAACCACCATCATAGACGAGACTACGGAAAAGGAGAAACGAGTAAAGCACAAGATGATTGTTCCGTCAGATTCGATCTACGATTGCGTATGTCATCTTGAAAAGGAAACATTAACCAGATTTTTTTCAGACGCCATCATCTTGTCGGTCAAGAAGAGCGCCATAGCAGACGTCTTTGACGTGCTTGAAAAAGATAACAACAAATAGTCCTTATAGATTCAAAATTAGAGGTTCGTCCGGTCTGCGAAGATAGGGCGAACGAAATGGGTAGTAAGTCGGTAAAGGGTAGCCGAATAGTAAAAGCTACCATCGTGCGTGGTTCGATTCCACGCCTACCTACGAATTAAAAATGTATAGTTATGAAGTATGAATTGACAGACAATAAAATCGTGTACTTTGGACACGAATTGTATATGATAAAAGCGTTGAAGGACTTCGGAGATGTGAAGGCCGGAGACTTTGGCGGTTATGTGGAACACGAAAGGAACCTCAGTCAATGTGGTAACGCATGGATCTATGATGATGCGAAGGTATATGGAAACGCCTTCGTTTGTGAAAATGCGAATGTATCAGAAGATGCAAACGTATATGGGAAATCCACGATTAGTTGTGAAGCGTATGTATATGGCAAAGCAACGGTATGTGGTTCATCGCGAGTCTATGGACGTGCTTTAGTAGGTGGAAATGCGATCATTGCTGGTAACGCAAAAGTGTTTGAACACGCATTGGTATGTGAAGAAGCAGTAATAGATGACAATGCGAGTGTATTTGGCTGTGCTCTTATATGTAAAAGAGCAAGGGTGTGTGAAAATTCGACAGTTTGTGGAGTATCCGAAATTGAAGAATATGCTGTTATCTGTGGAGATTCAAAAGTAAACGGATGTGAAGATGGGTTATGTATCAATGGAAACACAAATATCTGTGGAGATGCAATAATCAAGAGTGAACAAGACTACATAACCTTCAAGAATAACTTCTCCTCTTATCGTCACTTCACCTGGACGAAGAGTAACGACAAATGGAGTGTCGGCTGCTTCTACGGATCAGCGTCCGAATTGCTTGAAAAGGCAAGGAAGGAATCGGAAGGTAAGTACCTACACTACAAGGCTTATGTGGATTTGGTTGAGAAGTTGAAGGAGTTGGATCGGAAATGAGAGAAAGGATATTAGCAATGGCGTTAGACCACACCTTGATGGAAATATCGAGGGAGTTGGACTTGGACCCCTTGGACGTTGCGAAAGCATTGTGCAAAACCAATGTCGTTGCAAAGGGCGTTCGTCCCCAGTACAACGTGTTGTTGCCTGAGTTTTGGAAGGTTGAGTACATCTACAACAACTACTACAACAGGAACAACGAATCGCTGGCCGAATACCTTGGATTGTCGAAGTCAACCGTCCTACGCATTGCTAAATGTTTTGACTTTCAAAAAGGCGATCAAAACAGAGTCAAGAAGGAAGAAATAGAAGTTACCTCCTTGAAGTTGGAGGAACTATACAAAAGAATAGAGAATGGCGACCTTAGCGACCAAACGCTAAGAGAACTAAACAACGAACTCACAATGTGTGAGTTGAGAGAAATAAGAAACAATAAAAAGAAGAACAAATGAAGAACAAATGTTACATCAGCGGTCCGATCACAAACATAGGTTTGAGTGTGGCCATCAAGAATTTCGCAAAGTCGGAAGCCACCTTGATAATGGGAGGTTTGATACCGGTGAACCCCATCAAGGAGGAAGAACCTGGCGCAGACTGGCTTGAGTGCATGAGACGAGACATCAAGATGTTGATGGACTGCGACTGCATCTACATGCAGATAGGTTGGGAAGAGTCGAGGGGAGCAAGAATAGAGCATGATTTGGCAAAGGCGTTGGGCCTATCGGTTATTTACGAAAAGTGATAAGAGCATGAAAAACAAGAAATTCAATAGGTCCGATATGGGAGAAGTTTCCCGTCTGATACAAGAAAATGTAGGATTCTTTGATTGCACATTTGAAGACGTATCGTTTCATGTCATTGAAAATGTTTCGTTCGATAACTGCCTCTTTAAGAATTGCATTTTTACAGAGACAAGAAATTCGGTGTTTAAATCATGCACAGTGTCAAATTGTACAACATATAAAGGATTCGGTTATTGTCTTTTTTTAGAAAATAGCATCGAATTGTATAATGACGGATATGAAAGAATTAATTTTTATTACTGTAAGATAAATTATTGCGATTTCTATATTGCCAAAATAGAAAAAGGAATCTCTTTTTATAAGAGTGTTATAGACCGGACGAGAATAGAAGGTGATGTAAGATTTGTTGGAGAAAATAATATCACTGAAAGTTATTATAACGATGAAAAAATACGTCAATGTTATATAACAAGTGACTATATGTTAGGCTATAAGAAGGTCATAGCATATCCATCAAGACAATTTGCCATATTGAAACTAAGAATAGATCCTGGACAAATAGTCATTTGTCCGAATGGTGATAAATGTCGAACGCCAAGGGTATTCGTGCTTGATGTCATTGGAGAATACAAATACACTAAGAATGACTTCCGAAGCCTTTATTCGTCGTCTTTTAAGTATAAGATTGGCGAATATGTCCATAGCGATGATTTTGATATGTCGATGGAAGAGTGCAAAAGCGGCATTCACTTTTTCAAGACGAAGGAGGAGGCGGAGGCGTATGTTTAGGGTAAAAGTTTTCACCGCATTCAGCGGTTACGATTCTCAATGCCTTGCACTCGATAGATTGCATGAGCAATATCCGATGTTCGACTACGAACTTGTCGGTTGGAGCGAGATTGACAAGTATGCGATACAAGCGCACAATGCGCTCTATCCGCAATACGCAGATCGTAATTTCGGAGACATCTCGAAGATAGACTGGTCTTCCGTTCCTGACTTCGACTTGTTCACCTATTCTTCCCCATGCCAGGACTTCTCAAATGCAGGCTTGCAGAGGGGGGGGGAGAAAGGGAGCGGAACTCGATCTTCCCTTCTTTGGGAATGCCAAAGGGCAATCGAGGCAAAGAAGCCAAAGTATTGCCTTCTTGAGAATGTTGCAGCTCTTGTCTCTAAGAAGTTTAGAGACACTTTCAATAGATGGCAATCCACTTTGGAGGAGTTGGGTTATCGAAACTTTTGTTGTGTCATGAATGCAAAGGATTACGGTGTACCTCAAAACAGAAAGAGGGTTTTTCTTGTCTCGGTAATGTCTGATGTTCCTTACACTTTCCCAAGACCTATCGAGTTGAAGAAGAAACTTCTTTCGATACTCGAAGACGATGTTGACGAAAGTTATTATGTTGATGCTGAACGGCTGAAAGGACTATTGTTCAGCACGCAGAAACAAAAGGAAAAAGGAAACGGATTTGCCTTTTGTCCCAAAGGAGAAGATGATATAGCCAATAGTATAACTCAAAATGCTGGAGGTATAAAAACCGACAACTTCATCAAGGTCAAGACGGCAACGAAGGAAGGATATGACGAGATAAAGGAATATCCTGGATGTTTTGATTCTTCCTACCCAACGAGCAATACCAGGCGAGGAAGAGTACAAGTTGGGGGGGGCAATAGTTCCAACATTAACGACTAATTGCGAGAATATAATCGTATGCTCAAAAGAACATTTTCAACACTGATGGAAAAAACGGAAAAGGAAGTCTTAGGATGGACAAGAGACAAAAAAGGTAAGATTGTAAATAGACACAAGGTGGATATTGCCAACTGCGTAACAAGCAGTAAGAGAGACAATACTCAGAATTATGTCAAAGAGGTGTATTTCTTGAACGGATCGGGCGAAGTGGCAAGCACGCTGACAACCGGCCATGATAGAGCAATGAATATCATAGCACCAAAAGGCGGACACAAACAGATGGGCGTGCTTGAGGTGGACGGAGAGTTGTTCCGAATCAGAAAGTTGACTGAAAGGGAGTGTTTTCGTCTGATGGGCGTTGCCGACAAGGATATAGATGTTATAAAGCAATCTGGAATAAGCAAAACGCAACTTTACAAGCTTGCAGGCAACTCTATTGTAGTGGATTGCCTATTCCACATCTTTCATAAGATGTTTGTTGAGACAAAAGGTAGTGGACAATTAAATTTATTCTGATGAAGATAATAAATAAACTTGTATTGCCGCTAAAAAAGCGGTGGTTCGATATGATTAGGAGTGGAGAAAAAACAGAGGAATATCGAGAGATTAAAAAACATTGGATCTCATGCTTCGGAGTAAAGAAGAACACAGAAACAGGAGAATGGGATCTGCATCTATTCGACTTCGATGAAGTTGAATTTACCCTCGGGTATCCCAGTAGAGACGACAGCAGCCGACGGATTACGTTTAAGAATCCGAAGTTGAGAGTCGGCTACGGAAACCCTAAATGGGGAGCGGTTGAAGGTAGATTGTATTTTGTGATAATATGGGAAGTATAGGGTTATGAATGAATTTATTAAAGACCGAAAGAGAAACTGAGTTTGACTTGTAGGTAAATGGGAGTAATAGTTATGGCAGACATAAAATTTGAAATCGTACAGAATATTGATGAAGTTCAAAGCGAAATAGAGAAATTTAGAAAAATTGTAGCGAAAGTAGCTTCAAATTCGGTATTCCAATTTCGTAACCATCTCCTTCTTGGCGAGTGTTACGACATTATGGAATTTATCATTAATGGTGACATATCTCCAACTTTACTCGAAAAAATTAAGGATTTGGAGGAGAGAATTGACAATGCTCTTAATGATGATGTATTTAAGTCATTATGCGAGTCTATACGATTAATGAATAATTTGTAAAATAAATAATATTGGTTATGATAGAAGAATCTTTTTGGTTGTTGGAATATAAAGAAGAAACTGGTGATATATTTCACAATTGGTTTAAAAACGGTATGATTAAACACGAACCAGACACTAATGGCTATAAATCTGTTGCTCTAACAACAGGCAGAAGAGCAAACGCATTTTCGTATCTTGTAGAAGCAAATAATTCAAGAAGAAAACAAAATGGACAAATGCCTTTGAAATACGAAACGGTAGTAATGAGGTGGAAGTATTTTTGCTTTATCTATAACCTCGCTGTTTATAATTCTATAAAATCCGATGTCTCTTTAGACCATAGACTTGTAGAGCAACACTTTGACCTTAATGTGTGGCTAAAACGGATAAAACATCCTGCGTTTGAAGATGATGAAGACGATGAAGACGAATTTGAATATGACCCAAAAGACTTACTATCGTCAAATTACATTTAAAGTGAATAAGGATGAGTGAAATATTAAATGAGCATTTTTGACAACAAATAAATAAAAATATGAGTGCAAGAAAAAGAAACATGAAGAGGAAGGCGGCTGCTGTTTTCCGATTCCCGGAATATTTCTCTTTTAGGGAAAGGATGAAATTTTATAGGAGATGGATTTTTCATATTAATTTTTTAAAAAAAAAAAGTATGGAGACGGTACGAACAGAGAAGGAATTAAAGGCAGTTAATTCTATGATTGAGGCTGTAAATGACCTAAGTCACGAAGAAATAATAGAGACTATAGCGTCATTCGTTAGAATGACAGTACTTCGTTTCCATGTTCATGGAGAAAAAGAAAAAATTGAGAATCTAAGACAGCGCATAATTAGTAAATTCTGACTGAATTTGAAGCGGATAAAAAAAAATAAACAAGATGAAAGCAAAACATATTAAGAAACTAAGGAAAGAAATCCGGCATTATCGAATGTATGTGTTAAGCCAATCGAATAATTATGATGTACCTAAAGATCGGTTAATGCTGAATAATCTTATTATATATGGAATAGACCCAATAGATGCAGTTATAAGATTTTGCAAGAAACATCCAAAATTGTATTATCATATACATTGGATAGGAATGAGTTTGTCAGATACTCCTGGATTACTCTTACTTGAATGTGGAAAAACTTATCGACATAGGGTTTACTTAGACTGGTAAAACCTATTGACAAACACAAATATTTATGTTGATGAATTGAATTTCATAGACATTGACAAAAGTCATAAGTTTACAAAATGAATTTTATTTTATTAAATATATGATTATGTATATAAGTTTAACTTTGATCAGCGGCCTAATGGCTTTTTTATTGTCATTCTTATTAACTGTCTATTGTTATAAATGTGGATATTTAAGCAAAGACAAAAACAAGGTGTTTTTAGGAATATTTTTCGTGTCCGTATTTTGGTTCATCTCAATTCCTTTATTATTTGCTGCGTTTGTTATTCGTTCTATAGCAAAGATTGTGTTTAAAACAAAAAACAAATAATATTGAATAGTATGGCTAATATTTGTATGAAATTTTTAAAAAAAAAATTAAATTAATGGAAGTAAAAAGTAAAATAACTCCTATAAAGGTTTATAGGGGAGGGAAAAGACTCGTAGATTATTGCAAGTATAATAACATTAGAAACAGAAGAGGTTTAGATTTGTTTAATTCTGATACTCTATTTTATATTGAAGATTCTGAAATAAACGGAGCAATGAAACCCGGAGGCCCATTTGCTTCTGCTCTTTTAGAAAGAGGATTTGTTGTTGAAGAACCTATAGCTCCTTGGCGAGCAGATAGAGGACTTGAATTTTGGCATATAACACAAAATCTATCAGTAACGACGAAGGAGGATAATAGAACCAAAATTGATGATGAATTGTATTAT
Organism: Paludibacteraceae bacterium; assembly: GCA_024401555.1. GTDB lineage: Bacteria > Bacteroidota > Bacteroidia > Bacteroidales > Paludibacteraceae > UBA1181. Next base: position 34,220 of record JAKSKV010000028.1, on the reverse strand, counting down.
TCCGGAAATTACTTTAGTACAAAATCAGAGGCGGAAAAAAAGGCTGAAATTATTAAAAGAGTTTTAGTAGAAATATAATAACAAGAAAAAATGAATAAAGTACAATTTAGAATCCCAATTTATGATTGGGGAATAACAGTTATTATCATTGATAGTAAAGAAGACTCTGAAGTAGTAAAAGAACTATTTGAAGAGTTTAGAATTTCAGATGACGAGGCCCTTTACAACATAGAAAATGAAAACTTTAATGGTGGCGAAACATATATGAATGCGAATGAAAAAAAAGGATTAATACTCATATACAGATGCGAGACTACTAATGACTTTCATAGGGTGTTAAATCACGAAAAAAGACATTTGATGGATAGAATAGGAACTATCATTTGTATTAGAGACGAAATGGAGACAATGGCATATCTTGACGGTTATGTATCCGAACAGATATATCAATCAGTTTTACTATGAATTTTTTAGTATTTACTAATCATTTTCTTTTTATAAAGAAAATAAATCATCAACCATGTTCACACTTACCTTTGTGGTATCATCATTAATCGTTAGTGCCTTATTGGCACTAACGATTTCAAACGAAAAATCGAAAGACAATGACAAGAAAAGAGATAGCAAACGAGATAGGGATTTCGACAAAAACCCTATACAGGTGGATAAAGGAAGATCCTACACTGACGAAGAAGCTTGAAAGGTTCAGAGGGCGCATCCCTATCGGCATAAGCCGTGAAATCATTGAGAAATTCATTTGAAAAAAGACAAATTAAGACAAAATAGGACATTATAGGACAAAATAGGACACGATTTTGCATCAATCTTTTCCGTTGTTTTTTTTGTGACAAAAGAAACAACGGATGAAGAAGAAATATTACATAATCGGAGGTTTGGGACTTGCTGCAATCGCAACTTTGATCTATGCGAAAACGGCAAGTACAGTCAATGCCGTGAAGGGCCTTACATTTGGCGTAAACTGGTATGGCGACCTTAACGATATAAACATATCTACGTCCGGTGTTAAACTTCCTCTTTCTGCCGTCATAGGCAACAGAAGCGACCAGACGGTAAAGGGAACAATAAACTCGGTTGACATTTACAAGGGCGGCTCTAAAATCGCCTATTCAAAGGCTAAGAAGTACGATTTCGTATTATCTTCCTATCGTGATACGACAATACCTATCGACATCGTTATCCCCTACCTTTCCGCTCTCTCTCTTATAAGAAGTTATGGAAGTTTGTATGAAGCCTTTTCCGGAATTAAGATAAGGATAGACTTCACTTTGAACGGATCGCTTCAGCAGCCTATAGTGATTGACGTGGAGACAGGAGAGGTTTCGCTCGATGGCGTCGGTTATACGCCAACTTTGACAAGAAACATTCGTTCGTTGTCTAATTACGGTTCCGTCATTCCGAGATACACAAACAACAAACACACCGACCCAATCCTAATCGAAAACGTGACACCAGAACAGACGGCTTCTTTCATCAGGAAGATGGCCAAGTCTTGTGCATGGCAGACTAAGGAGTTGTCGAAACGCCTAAAAAGAAATACCGTCAAGGAGACGGTGCGTAGCGTTTTCGATTTTGTGTTCAATCACATTGAATATGTTAGAGACAGCGAGAAAAACGAACAGGTAAGATCGCCACTCCGCACACTTGAGGAGCAGAAAGGCGATTGCGACTGTTTCTCCCTTCTCATTGCCTCGATCTTTGAAAACTTGAATATTCCATACATAATTCGCATAGCGGAATATGACCACAAAGGATACTTTCAGCACGTTTATGTTATCGCAATGCAAAATGGACAAGAGTTGCCTTGTGATCCAGTGACTGACTACTGTTTCTATCAAAAACCATTCACTAATAAAAAGGATTTTTGACATGGCTTTCGGACTTCAATTTTTAAACGGCATTGGCGACACATACGACGCACCGATTATGAGGGAAAACATCGAGGAGCAGACTACGTTCAATCTCCCATCTTCTCAACCGAGTGCATCATCAATGCCACAACAACAAAACATGATTATGAATATGGAAATGCAAAATGAAATCACAATGTGTAATGCAGAATGCACTAAGACGAGAAACATGCTGACTGCAACCCTATGGCTGGCTATCGGAATGGTTGCCGGACAAGTCGTAAAGAAGATTTTTACGGACAAGCCGAAGAAGAAGGAGGATTGACATGAAGTATATCGTGACGACCAAGGATGATGGTCCTTTGGGAAACTTGCATCTAAGGCAACTTCCGAACACGACATCAGAAATACTTGCAAGCATTCCAAAAGGTTCGGTTATCGAAAGCAACTCCGTGTTGATGCAGGTGGAAGGATGGACGGCTGTGAATTATGCCGGCAAAAGCGGTTATGTATCTAACCAATACATCTCTGTTTATGACGAAAAAAAGACAACGCCAGTCGTTCCGAGCAACATTGATTCTGAAACAACCGTAAGCGAGTCGGAAGGCACAAGCAAGGTGTTGATCGCTGGAATTGTCGTTGCAGCCGTCGGTGCTATCATGAAAGTATTAATTTAAAAAAGTGGAAATATGTTTGGATTATCAGAACAGACGCAGAAGTATGTAGGATGGGGCCTTGTAGCTACCGGCGTAGGACTCGGTGCATGGGCGTTGATGTCGAAGGACAAAAAGAAATCAAAGTCGCTTGGAGGTGTCGGTGGCAAACGACGAAAGAAGAAGTCAAAATCAAAGAAGTCTTCTAAGCGCCATAAGGCACTCAAATTCTAACCCAAAAAATCGATCAGATATGAAGATGAACATTAAAGATGGTCTTATGACCTTTGCCGGAGCCTTCGCAGGCGTGGCAATCACGGCATACGCAACAAAAAAAGCAAGTGAAAGCGAGACGGTTGGCCGACTCCTTGGAGAAGAGACTCCAGAAAAGACAGACACGATGAAATACGTCGTTCCTGGGTTGATCACTGTAGCCGGCATTGTAGGCGCAGCCATGTTGAACAACAAGACAGCACAAGCAGCTTGCGTAGGTGCAGCATCGGTAGGTGCAGCCAAGTTGGTGAACGGAGTTAGCGGAAGCAAGGTTATCTCGTTGGGTGCTACCGACGACATTGTGGCTCCTATCAATTCAAGATCTTTGATCATTCCTCGCGCAATTCCGGCACAAACTCCTATGTATGGTAGCGAGAGATTGCCAGGTACAGCGGGCGTGAAAGAGGCACTTCCTGGAATTGTAGGCGGATGCTATTAATCAAAAAAAACGAGTAAATAATTAATAAAAAATTAAAGAAATGAATCCATTTGTAGGTACAAAGAATTCGACTTCCCTCATCGAGATGGAGAAGTTGGCAGAGCAAGGAGTATTACCAGTTGAGATCGTAGAGCGTTTGGCAAACCACACACTTAAAATCGTAGATGCGTCATTTTATGCAACTCGCAAGGTTTCAGCCGGTACGACAGAGTTGATGCAAGCAAGCGACAACAAGGTAGAGGGGGTGACAAACTTGAACAACAGAAAGATGGAGGCTGCACAATACTTCCTCTTGAAGGGTATTCGAGTGTTGTCTGCTACTGTATCAGGTGACTCTGCTGCCGATTTGGCTGGCGCATCTTTCGGTGTTGCTGCTGACGTAATCAAGAACGCAGAGTTGGACATCACAGTTGCGGGAGGAACAGCCTTCCCACGCAACTCTTGTCAACTTTTCAACACAACCGACTCTAACCGTTCAATTGGCTACTATGAGCTTGACTGTCCACGATTGATCACTCCTCAAAGTGAGATCGTGCCAACATTGCGCATCAACAGCGGTGCTACCGTTACAAACACGGCTGTCCGCATCGAGTTGATCGGCTCATTGATCATTTCGTAATCTGAGCAACGAAGTTACGATAAGAGGGTGAGTGGAAGATTGTCCCTCACTCTCTTTTTTTTGTTTAAAAAATCAAGATCCATGCTATTCACAATCCCAACATCGACATCGCAGACAATCACAACACTTCCAGCCGAGACAAAAAGCATCAGGGGATTCTTTTTCGTTAAGAAGGGCGAGAAGTTGGACGATCCGGACATCATCAACCCAAGAATAACGGTTGAGTTAGACGGCATATCACTTTGTAAGGATCTTATTGTCGAACCTTTCATCGCTAACCTAAAGTCATATTCTGACATATACGGTAGCGGCGTCTCTGTGTTCATGAACCACATGGCCGTTGGAACGCTCGACTATAGGCTCTTTGAAATACCATCTTGCGTCAACACGACCAAGGGAGTGGTCAAGGTGTCGGAAATGCCTGTTGATGATTCGCTTGATGTTGTGTTCGACATATCAACAGATGGGGAAGTTGAAAAAGAAGAGATTGTTTTCATAGAGAGCAAGGAGATGAATGATGAGATAAAGCAGTTGACGCTAAAATACAAGCCTCAATCATTCTTCTGCTATCTAAGAAGCCGTAAACCGGTAATGTACTCTGGCATTAGTCCTATTGAAGTGTCTATTGACGACAACGATACGCTTATGCCTTTGTTTGACTATAGAGACATCATGCCGTTCGGCAAATGCACTTGGAAGGACGTCAAGTGGAATTTTCCGGACGATGTGGTAGATGTGGGTAAGGAGCCACGGATCAGGCTTCACAACATGCAGCCTGATTATACGATGGCCTTGTTTTTTGTAAGTAAAATTCAAATAGATAGGATATGAATAAAGTATATCAAAGATTCCAGGTAACTGGCGACAAGTTGGTGATCAACGAAAGAACAAGAAGCGACTTCAAGAGAGTGGCAGGTGTCATCTTCTCGTTGGCAAAGAGTTTGACGTTGCAGGAATTCGCTCAAATCTACGCATCCGACTTGACATGCAGCCTACGAATCGGTGGAAAGGAAGTGTTGCCAGTCGGCACTCACGTCTCTCTTATGTTGCAGTCTCCGCTCGTTTCAAGAAAAGATACCATATTCGAGATAAAGGAGTCTGATGGCATTTTGGCCCAAAACAGCATGGTTGAATTGGAGGTTAAGGATCCAAACGGAGCGTTGACTTCCGACTGCAAGTTATATCTATATCTTTTGCTCGACAATGATTGAATTGATTAAACATAAAGTTGAGCCGCACTTGTTAGGTTCTTCCTTCAAGATAGATGTTCCTATTTCCCCGACAAATGGCAATATAGTTGGAGTGGCCGTATATGTCCCAATTTCGGCAACAAAAATCGTGGAAAAGGACACGTCAATCGTATTTGATGGCGGGCTTGGAATACTTCAACTTCTTTCGTTGAACGAAGGTTTGCTCAGCAAGACGGACGGATCATTCGCAACGGCTTCCGTTAGCGTTGACAACGGAGATGTCATATCGCCTGCTGTGCCTATCCAAGTTAAGTATGGCGCAACGCTCAACAAGATAATCATCCCGGTTGATTACAAGAAGCCTTATTCGTCTGTAAGGATTGTCGTGAATGAGAATGTCAACAATGTGCCGGACAACTTCATGCCGGTTTACGATCGAGATAAAAAGTTCTTGTTCGCCTACGATGTTGAATGTTACATAATCAGAAGGAAAGGAGGCGAAGAATGCTGAATAAGATTGTGACAATAGAGCAGGAAAAGATCAGAAGAAATGGGTTTGAGCCGATTGTTTCGACGGAAGAGATTGTTGTCGATGGTGCATGCAAGTGCGTATCAATCGGAGCAGACACAGCCATCATATCATCTGTATTTTTCGGATCTGACCAGCTTTCAAACAATGATTGCGTGAGCATTTCTTCGGCTTCCGACTGTATATCGGGATCGTCTCTCAGGGTGTCGGCCATGGGCGTAAACATACACAAGGTGATGAAGCAGTTCATCAACGTAAAGAGGACCGGAAACGATTTGGATCCGATGGTTATAAACATCATTAAGATTTCCGCAAATGAATAACGGCAGTTATTGCAAATGTTGACGATGAATTGGCTTTTGTGAATAATTGATAATCTGATGGTTAAGTAATGTTTTTGCAAATATTGTTTCAAAGAACCAATAACAAAACACAAAGAATATGACAGAGGAAATTGAAAGTCAAATCGCTCTAATCAAGGACGAAGTAAAGGATTACATCGCCGGAAAGAGCCATGCAAATTGGGATATATTCTACATCATCCCACAGTTGGGATCTTCGTGGAAGGGTCCCAAGCGAAGCAATTCGGACAACGACGGACACGAATCCTATCAGAATTTCTGCGCCACCATTGATGATTTGCACAAGAGAGGTTGTTCGCAGGTTAAGATCCAAGTATGGGTAAGTGGAGGTAAGGGAAATCCAAAGAGGTACTTCATCGACGACGTTTATTCGTTCGACGGAAATTCCATCTGTCCACAACAACAGCCAAATGTGGACAACAGACAGGAAGAGAAACAACAACAGCAGCAACAAAGTTTCATACCCGATATGAACGTAAATGCTTGGGAAATGTTCGGACAGGCATTTTTAGGCATGCAAGGCTTGGGTGGCGTAAACGAGCAGTTTGGCGTTAGCGGTGTGCTTCTTGAGGCACAGAAGCGCACGATGCAAAGGGACTTCGAGAATCAGAAGCAGCTTGAAAGGATGATTGAACTGGAAAAGGACAATTCACGCCTTAAAGCAGAGTTGGAGGCGGCAAAGAACGAAATACTCTCCTTAAAAATGCAAATCGAAAAGTTGGAAGACGAAAACGATGAGTTGCAGGAGAAGGCCGATCAATTCGATGAGATGAGCATAAAGAATCAAAGGATTGCAGCTGTCGGAAGTCTTGCCTTGTCTTCTGCAGCAGAATCGTTGATTTCAAAGTCTCCAATCTTATGCGGATTGTTCGGAATAGGACAGCAAGAGCCGCCTTCGCAAAATCAAACTCCGCAAAGCGAACCGCAAGAAGAAGTTAAAGTCGAAGAGGATAAGGAGGATGATGGACTTTATCAAACAGTTTAAATAATTAAGTGTATGGAAGGAAGCGACGCATCAACAATAGTGGTTGCTCTGATGGGCAACATAAAAGAATGTCTTTCTATATTGAGCATATTCATCAGTTCAGGAGGTCTGACGGCTATCCTCAAATACAAGAAGGAAGTGAAGGAATTGGAGGCAGAAGTGAAGGACATCAAGCGTCTCATCTGTTATCGCAAGGACTGTTCCCAACGACTTGTTGACAAACCTTGCGACGAATCACTGAAAGGGAAAGAATAATTTATAAAACACAAAGAATTATGGCAAAGTTTAAGATTACATTATCAATTGACGCAGACAGTGCAGAACAAGCAAAAAAAATCGCACAAAACCTACAAGCGACGGCAAAAAAGGTTAAGGGTTCTGAACTGGAGAAGATGTTCGCATTGCTGAACAACAATCCACAGTGGATTGACATGGCAAAGAAATTCGTTTAAAAAAGAAACATCATGATAAACATTAGAGACAACAAAGGTAAGATAAAGACGTCCGCATGGATTGTCGGTGGCGCAACTGCGGTAGCATTGGCTTTCGGTGCGTATAAGATCTTCGTGAAGAAGGACAAGGAAAAGGAGTCTGCGGACAATATATTGACCGAAACAACCGATGAGATCAACGCCAAGGGCACTACTATCACACAGGCGCAAGCAAAGGAGATTGCCAACCGTCTATACAATGCGATGAAGGACTCTGGAACCGACGAGGACGAAATAGAGCGTCTTATCATCGGAAACAAATTGACAACAGAGGACTTGAAGATGGTTGTCCTGGCATTCGGCACAAAGAAGTACGGAACATTCGGATCTCCGCTGTTCGACTGGATGGACGGAACGAGTCTTAACTTGCGTGAGTGGCTCAAAAAGGAGTGCAGTTCGTCTCTGATGGAGAAGTTGAATATCAAATTCGACCAGGCTGGGTTTCTGTCTGGAATGACTTGCTTGTATTAATAACTAAAAAATAAGATTTATGAAGATAGTTGGTGCTATTTCGTTGGCAAGTATTGCAGCGTTAGGTTTGTGTGCTGTTGGTGTGTATGCCCTTTTGAAGGACGACAAGAAGAAAGGAACAGCCGGACTTGGGCAAAACAAACGTAAAGGTTGTGGAACTGTGGCCGTCAACCCAATGGTTGACCTTGTCAGAATGGAGGATAATTTGGAGTTTAGACTAAACAGACAAGACTTGGTATGATTACAGGAATATTATCGCTTATAACAACAGCACTGGGTGCCTCCTTCTTGATTTCGAGAAAGAAGGAAGATCTTCCTATTGTAGAAGACCCTACAATGATTGATGAAGACGTGTTGGAAGAGGAAGAAGAAAACGACAACGACCCACGCAAAGGTGCAATGTATTTCGGCAACAGAAAGGAGAAGTATGATCCTTTCTACGACTATACTAACGATGATGTTTATTCGAGCCAGGAGGCTTTGAATATGATTTCAGGAATCCAAAACGCATTGTCAAGAGCATATAGATGTAGGATCATTCGTCCGTTTTTTGCCATGTCAGATCCTAAGAGACTGAACGTGTCGAAGTTGGACAGCAGCAACTCAATTCAAAAAAATCAGTTGTATTCAACATTTGGCGTTGGGCCAAAGAATGTTTTCATGAAAGACTGGCCATCAAACAAGGAGCCGTTCCAACAGATGCCGGTGATGCCATTCTTCCGAGGGGAATACAACGTGATTGACTTCGTTGTTGAGGTTTTCAACCCATTCGACTTTGAAGCGCCTTTGTCGAAGTTGCGTTTCAGCGGATTGACTTGCGGAGGAGACAAGTGCTACCCTCTTATGCCTAACTTCGGAGGAATTGACTACTCCATCTACGACCGTACAACGAAGGATGCAGCGTTCAACCTAAAGGCGTCTCCATTCGCACAAACGGAATATTGGAGCAATTATCTGATGCGTGCCGTCCCTACATCTGACATCAAGTATGACGAGGTTGCGAAGCAAGATTCAAGGTTGGAGATGGACTTCAAACTCGCACCTTCCGACTTCGAGATTGACATGGTAAAGAATGCAGACGAACTATTCGACTTGTCTGCCATCTATCACACGCAAGGAATATCCTATTCGCTCGAAAAGAGTGGTTCAAACTATCGTGACCTGAAGGCTTATTACAGCAAGCCGGCAATCGCGATCGAACTGTTACAGAAGATTGAGCAAGCCTACAAGTGGGAGGACCGTGACGGAACGAAGGTGGTGGCCGGTGTCGAATCGCCAACCGAACGTGTTGCCGAAAAGATGATGATTCCGGCAAGAGGTTCCGTTCTTGTGCGTGTGAAAATGCCAATCGTGAAAGAACCGAAAATCAAGTTCCGTGCAAATGGAAAGGTCTATCATGAATATAGGCAGTATTTGGCACCCTACCGAGTGCAATACGACTACTTCAACAATACAAAGGCCTACTACAAGCCATTCTCCATCCTTGAAGTTCCGAGCAAAGAGGAAATGAGCATTCTTTTTGCCGAATATGGAGGCCTAAAGGCAGGCGGCTGTCTGTTCTATGACCTTGAAGCGGTAAACAACATGAGAGGTAAAGACTTCGAGATGAAGATAGCGGCATTCGCATCATCGTCCGACAGTGTGATCAATAATCACGCATCCGGCAAGAATCCAAGGGCAGAAAACTGCAACTGGTGCGACTGCGGAATGTTTAGCGGAAGTCGCCCAAACGCTCAATCTTACGACTATTGCAAGTCTTACTACGAAGGTTATGGACCTTACGAAGGATTGTATGAGGCATACGAAGATCAAGGCTTTGAGTTGAATTCCGATTGCTACGACGAGTATTATAACTTTTCAAAAATTCAATGATGGTAAGATACGATTACGATGATATTTTCTCCTCCAATGGAGTTGGAGAAACGGATTGGGCAGGTGTGATCGACACAGTTGTTAAAACTGGATCACAAATGTATTCTTCGTATCAAGAAGCGAAGACTGCAAACGATCAAGCAACTGCAAAAAAGGCGGCAAACGAGTTGGCCTTGGAAGAGGCAAAAAGGCAAAGGGACGAAGCGGCCATCAGAGCTGCACAAGAAAGGATTGCGGCTGCAAACAAGACAATCGAAGCCGCTCAAATGGCGATGGATAAATACGAACAGCAGAACAAAGCTGCAAACACGGCTTTATACATCACGTTGGGAGTTGCCGGTGTCACCGTTTTGGGACTTTTAGGGTATGTTTTACTAAAAAAATAATTGCATGAAGAGAAAGAAAAGAGGCATGTTGGGTTCCGTGGTAGTTTCCACGGAATCATACTGGACAGAAGGAAGAAATACAGGAGGGTTGAAATGCAACGAATCTTTGTGTTATGCAGAGATAGACTGTTGCAACGAATATGTAGCAATCGCACAGACACAAGAAGAGCTGCAAGAGCAATACAGCCGAATGGATATGTTCTACATAATCTTGAAGGCAATCGCTTTTTATGGAAATAATGACGAGTTGCTGAAACGTGCCGGTATAGTCATCGGAAACTTCATTTCGGAAGGTCGTTTCTCGAAGTCTTTCTCTTCAATAGAAGAGGAAAACAGTTATGTTGTAGGCCTTATACAGTTGTTGGCAGATAGGGTTGCTGCGAACGAGGACGCAAGCGAAAATCAAAACTTCATGCCGTGGTATGTCGAGAACATACTCAGCAAGAACTTCTACAAGACCGAAAAAGGGAAGTTAAACAATCCCCTGAGCGGATTGGATGACGACGACTTCAACAAAAAGATGAAGGAAGTGGGCCCTTATATGCTCTATCTTGTCACAGGCACAACAGGCGAAGGTGGAGACGAAAGAGCCATCCTACGAAAGAAAATGAAGCAGAATGAGATGCTGAATTATCTCTCCGGCTGTGGAAACAACGTGACGAAGGCCACAATCCTCAAGAACGCAGAAGCTGGAATCGTGGCCAAATGCGGAATGAAGCCAGAGAAAGCCTTGGAGAAGTTCAAACAAGAGGCGAAGCAGAAAGGAACAAACGGTTTGGGGTTTGTTCTTGAAGCGTCTGTCGTGGCAGCCATAATAGTCGGTGCCTGCACATTGCTCGCAGCAGTCGTAAAGGCTTATTCGGAAATTAAGATAGCGTCCATCAATGCCAAGGCAGACGTTCAAAACAAAATTTCGGAGCCGACCAAAGACGAAATCAACAACAATCAACCGTCCTTGGCAGATTGGGAGAAAGGAGCAGCAGAAGCGGAGGAGAAGGCCAAAGAAATGGCAAACCAACTCAAGGCGATGGAGGCTCAGGAGGTTTGGTATAAGAAGCCGTTGGTTTGGTTGGGTATCGGAGGTATTCTTCTTGCTTCTTTGGCCGTTGTCGTGGTTAAGAGTAAGAAAAAAAAGAAAACTAAAGAATGATCATTTTGGATAAGATCGCTAAGAAGATTTCAGCCGCTATTGCAATGATAGCGGCTGGTACAATAACATTGATTGACAGCATGAGTGTGATTAAAAGTACATCGAAAAAAGGCAAAGACTTGATTAAGTCGTTTGAATCCTTGAAACTTACATCTTATTTATGCCCAACCGGACATTGGACAATCGGCTGGGGACACACTGCAAACGTAAGGGAAGGTCAAACCATAACGGAGAAGCAGGCCGAAACGCTTTTCCTGAATGATCTGAAGGTGTTTGAGGATGGAGTGAACAGACTTGTGAACAAACAGCTGACGCAAAACCAATTTGACGCACTTGTATCCTTCGCCTTCAACCTCGGCCTGAACAACCTCAAGAAATCAACGCTCCTGAAACTTGTCAATGAAAACCCTAACAATCCGGACATCAGAACCGAATTCGCAAAATGGCGATTGGGAAATGGCGTTGTATTGCCAGGACTTGTTAGGAGACGAGAAGAAGAGGCAAACCTCTATTTTTCTTGAAATGAAAATAAATAGACTAACAGTTATATTCTTTGTGTTTCTCGTGGCGCTTGTTCTCTTAGCCATCTTGTCCATCAGGCGGAATAGAGAACAGGCGTGCGAGATTTTACGATTACAAAGCAACATAGAAGCTTTGCAATCGGACATAAAAACGTACAAAAGCAAAGACGGCAAGAATGTTTCGGAAGTCAAGGTTCAGACGCTGACGGCCAACGAAGTGAAGGAGATACTAAAAGAAGAACTGGCGTCAATAAACGTCAAGTCAAAAGACGTGCATTCGGCAACAAAAATCGTGGAAGAACAAAAGGCGACCGTTCTCCTTGATACCGTCTTCATTTGCGATACGGTGTTTGCAATGAATTACAAGGATCCCTGGCTTGACATAACAATATCAAAAGATACGGCCAACATTCATCTGAAAGATTCCATACTTGTTGTTTCGTATGCAAAGACACGCAGGTTTCTTTGGTGGAAATGGAAAAGATATAGTGGCAAAACAAGTGTAAAAAACTATTCGCCATACTCCACTATAACGACTTTGGAGGCAGTAGAGGTAGTCAAGAACTAACTTGACGTTTTGCATCAACCTTATTTGTCTTTTTATTTGTGAATAAAAATGTAGTAAAATGACAGAGCAATTTTTACAGATTATCGCAGGCCATGAAACAAGGCCAAGCTTAATCGAACGAATAACGGACGAAGGCGAACTATCGCAATTCAAGACAAACATTGATTCCAATATTGTGTATGTGGCATTCTTCGGTACGCCACTCGATTGCGCTACAAGCGAGTCCGACAAGAAATTCTTGATACAAGCATACATTAAGTGTGCCAACGGACAAGAGGCAACTGGATTTGCCTTTGGAGTGAAGGAGTTCAATCGGTCGTGGTCAGAACGACAATCGCTTAAATACAAGTTGTCAAGATCATTTGAACAGGCATTCTTGGAGCCTGAGGAAGGAGAGGCAGAATGATGGACGTTGATTTGAATATTGCGTATCTTTCGGAAGAAGAATCTTCGTCCGGTGGAGGTGGAAAAATTGTTGAAATTAAACCACTCGATGATAGTATATCGGTTGATAAATCAGAAAGCACGCCAGAAAAAGATGTTTATGGTTTGCGTTCAAAAGTACATATTGAATCTCCCAATGGAACGGTAGATGTAAAGTACAACGAGGCAACTAAAATATATAATATGGACAAGATGAATTATAAGGACGATTATGAACTTTATAATTCAAATAATGTTGCGTACAGAGGAGACAATTCTGTATATTTAAAATTCACTTACAGAATGTCAGATAAAGTTTCTTTTCAGGTATTTGATTTTGATCTTACTGGCAAAGGCATATTTCAACCATTGGTCGCAACAATTGAACAATTTACTGATGAATTGCTTGATGATTATGGTGTTCAACACGAACATAACCCATTCAAGCGTAAGGTTGTTTACATTCAAAACAAAATCAAGTACAATGGCATTGGGAAGCCTATGATTTTTGATGCAAGGGGTGTGGAAAAGATGAAGAGAACGAAAAATGGTGATTCTTGGTCTGATTCCCCTCTTGGTAATGTGGATATAGTATTTTGTGGCAACTGTCAATTCGTACAAATAGAATACGGAGAAACAATTAGAGTAGATGTCGAATATATTCGTTATCCTCGAACAGGAAATCAAACATATCAAGATAGGCATGCTTTATTTATTAGTATAATAAGAGGAAATGTAAAGCAAATCATTGATGAATCGGAAGAAATTGTATATTTAGGTGATAAGAGAGAAATAGAAGTTCATCGAACTGGAGAAACGTCTAATCTTGTATTGAAATATCTATATAACATAGATATTTTCTTGCCAGAATACTCTCTGGTATTTTATTCAGAAGAAGATCACAAATTATTAGTATCTCTTTATTCGGCAAAAAAGGAAATCAATCTTGAAGCATATAAGCCACAGATTCTTACTATAAGAACAATAGATGGTTTCCCATTCATTTTGTAAATAAAAAAATATTATGAGCAGCAATATAAACACAGCATATTTGTCAATGGCGAAAAGAGGCGGAGGCGGTGGAACGGAAAAGGTTGACATCATATCGAAGAGCGAGAGCAAACTTCGTGTAGAGAAGTCTTATAGAAATGGTGTGCATCTGTTTGAGATGGAGATGAATCAAAGCATAATGCCTATATTAGTTTTGTTCATTAACTACAATCCAGGGATGAGCGGCAATCTACGAATTGTAGATTCGTCAGGATTGGTTTACACCTATCAAATGTTGCGAGACGCATTGCTAAATAATCAAATCTTTTTGAACTATTTTCAAAAAACATTGCCATTGATTGAATACTATCCGCAATTTATTTTCTCCGGTATAACTAAAAACAATACATATACCGTCGTGGTATATGAAGACAATCGTATCGAGACATATTCTACGAAAAAAGCAGACAAGGTATATGATGATTGGTTTGATGCTGAATCTAAGTCAGAATCGAAAGAGAAAAGCATGGATGAATATTATCTCAACATCAATGGCCTTAACGACTACTTTGCACACAAGGTAGTGATGCTAAGTCAGGAGGAGTATGACGCATTGTCTGATGCTAATAAGAATAACGGTTGTCTATATTTAATTGCTGACTGATGATAAAACTAAAAGATAAAACGGCAACAGACATTTTTTTCATGGGTCGCTCTGTGAAAAAGGCAATACATAAAGGAGTTGTCATTTTTGAAGAAAAGGAGAATTTTTCTGATGATACTGCAAGACAACTTCTCGGCAAAGATTGGAGAATGCCTACAAGAGCAGAATATCAAGAACTAATTAATTCTTGTGATTGGACTTGGAAGACTATTGAAGGGATTAATGGTTATGAGGTTAAGAGTAGAAGTAATGGTAATAGTATATTCTTGAGGGCTGGTGGGTATAAAGCAAATAATGACCATCACTTTATTGGAGTTGTTGGAATGTTTTGGGCAAGCGAAGTGTATGGCAACACAGGTTCTTGGTTTCTTCAATTTCGTAACGATTCTATAATAGTATCTCAATATAATCGTAATTACGGAAGAACTATCCGTCCTGTATCAGAAACTAAAGGCATTGATTTAGGTCTTTCCGTTCGTTGGGCAGATTGTAATCTTAGTGCTACTACTCCTACTGATTATGGTGATTATTATCAGTGGGCAGATAGCGAAATCAAGACTTCTTATACTGCAATCAATAACGTATATTACATTGACGGAGCATATCGCAAGTACAATTCAAAAGACAAACTCACTACTCTTGAATTAGTCAATACAGACCCTCTTATTAAAAGAGTTCCGCTTTGGCATTTTGTAAAGAAACATTTTAATGAAAGTAGCAAGACTCTTGACATAAAGAAGATACTCTTGAAAGATGTTGAGATAGACAATCTAATAGACAAATTATGGCAAGTGACCGAATCAAGAGTATTGGATGTATCACACTTTAACTACAAGTATATATCAGACAATCAACAACTCAAGGACAAGTTGTTGAACAAAGGCTGGGTGTTGCATAACGGTGGCTATGGAATACTCCGACTGACGAGATTGGGAGAATTTATATTAAACTAATAAATGATTAAGATATGTATAACACACATAATTTTAAAGACGGAGATGTGCTTCATGCACAGGATCTGAATGAAATTGAGGATGGAATTAATAATGTAGATAGAAAAAAAGTAGATTTTCCAGACATTGTTGTGAATATACAACCAACATCAGTAGTTGAAGGTAAACTCATTGACAAAAGACTTTCTGAATCGTCTAACGCATCGTACGAATATGCAATTCTTGATGTAATTGAAGGCGAGGTCTATACCATTAATGCGTTTAGCACTAATAGTGATTTTGTTGGAGCGTTTACATTAGGTGATTCGACAAAGGTTCTATTATCAGGTACAGCACAAAAATACATAGAGCAAGAGATAACAATCCCTAATGGAGCGAATAAACTCTACATAAATACTCGTATCGATCAAACATCATTGCTTATCAGAAAGACTCGAAAAATGACTCAAGAAGAATTTGTAAAAGCGTCTAAATATGCTTCAAGAAATCAACTTTGTGCAATATCTTCTTCTAATGAAACAAGAGTTTATATACATAGATATTTAAAGGATAAAGACTTTGTTTTTTGCTTTAGTCGTAAAGCAATAAATAATCTTCCTGACTTTTCATCATTTGGAACTTTGGATAATACAAAGGATGAAGTTAGTACTAATATAAGTGCACTAATAACTAAGATTGTTTCTGGTGCTACTGATTTCCTATCTCCATCAATAATTTATGCAGAGAACAATGCTGATGGTGACTATCCTAATTTTACAAGTGAACATTTTACAGGTGGTGTGCATAGTCACAATGGTACTACAGGTTCCGGTGGTGCATCAGCAAGGAATGTACATTTCGGCATTTCCGTAGATGGCGAAGATGTAGAGATTGGAAGTCCTATCGTTGGCAATACTGCAAGAATTATTATCACTAATAGACTGCAAGGTGCAAATACTGCAAAAGCTGATGGTAGTGGAAGAGAAATTATGGAGCAGAAATTCACAATAACTTTTGATGCAAGAGAAACAAAGGCTAATGTAAAATGTGAGATTACTGCGCTTGAAGATATGCGTATCTCTCTGCATTATGGACTTTCAATGTATACAAATGATAATTCTGCACCAGCATATTTCATTGGTTGTAGAGCCGATCGTGGAGTTTCTCTTTTCTCTTCTGTTGTTGGAACTAAAAAATGTGGTGACAAATATTGCTATGGATTCAAGCAAATACTCGGAGATAATGTATTTGAGTTTGGTATTGATACAACTAAAGACTTAGGATTACAATATGCTAACAATTCAAATAGTAGTTGTGTTCAAGCACCATTAAAGGCTTATATGAACTTGGTTAATAAAGGAGATAGTACTGATGATATGCTAAAACTCAAAGAAGGGGATACAGTTTATTGGGAAGGATATTATAAAGTATATCCCAATAAATGAAGTTGATGATGATAATTAAATAAAACTTGATATTATGAGCAACTGCAATGACACAATTAAAGGCAAGGACAAGATATATCATCTTGTCCTTGCCACGGTACTATCTATAATACACCCTATTGTAGGAGTTTTGGCAAGTTTTGCCAAAGAGGTCTATGACAGCAGACAAAGTGGTAATCATTGGTGCTGGAAGGACTTGCTGGCAGACACGATAGGCATTCTTGTAGGAGGTGCTGTACATTATTTGATTTTTTGAAAACAATAGAGTGGTTGTTTCCTTTTTCCGAACAACCACTCTTTTGCAATCAAATATCCGTTCGAGATAATAGACATGAGCAACGAGATTTTTGTAGAGTAACTCGGAAAGTAAATTCAAATTCAGACAATCAAACGATTCTCTGCCTTTTTCTATGTTTTTTAGTCAACATAGACAAATTTCAATATCCCTATTTTTGCGAAAAGTACGATATGTAAATTATTAGTAAATACTAATTTCTTACGTTTGCATTACTTAAATTTTAATTAATGAAATGAAAGAGAAGTTCTTATCAATTCTACGTCTTGTTTCAGAAGTTACGGACGTATCTCAATCTCAAATATTAACGGCAAAAGATGAGGAAAGTGTTGATGCAAGGCACACGCTGATCTACATTCTTTCAGAAGAGGGCTTTTCAGATACAAAAATAGCTGAATTGGTTAATAGGACCAGGGCAAGCGTTTGTATTTCCAGAAATTCGTTTTCCGAGCGAAGAAGAAAGATCTTTGTTGAAGATTACTATAAAGCAATTAGAAAACAAATGGAAAAAGATTAGAAATGTGTCAGTAAACAATCACTGAAAGAGTAAATGCCGGCTGAATACTTTTGCCCATGTCTAATTAAAAAAATTATAGATTATGGAAGAAGGAAAAGACAAAATTTTCTGTTTCGGCAATCCGAACGGAAACAGTGCTTTGGAGACGGCTGCACTCATGAATGGCGGTTTCGGTGGTGCCAATGGCATGTGGAACAACCCAATGATGTACCTCGTATGGTTGGCAGTTTTAGGTAACGGTGGTTTCGGAGGATTTGGCGGTCGTGGATTCGGTCCTCTAAACAATGCTGAGATCCAGTCACGATTGACAGGCCTACAAGCGACAATGGACACGAACCACAACAACGAAATTGCGCTTGACGCTATCCGTGGAAATGCGGCCGCAATCAAAGAGTTGCAGATGATCACGAACACCGACTATAACACAATCAGCACGGCTATTTGTGGCGTTCGCAACGCAATCACGGAAGTCAGCGGCAAGTTCGACTACAACAGCGAAAGAGTTATCAATGCTGCAAACTTAGGCAACATGAACATCTTGTCGAAGTTGTCTGAGTGCTGTTGCCAAAACAAGGAGTTGGTGTTGACGCAAGGTTTCCAAAACCAACTTGCTCAAAAAGACACGTTGAGAGCAATGGGAGACCAAACATACACAATCAATGAAAGGCTCACTGGCATTGCAAATGGTTTACAAAAAGGATTCTCAGACTTAGGTTACGTTCTTGCCCAAAACAAGGGAGAGACTATCAATGCCATCAATGCGGCTCAACAACGCACCTCAGACTTGCTAAACAGCCATTGGTCAAATGAGATGTCACAAGCCCTTCAGGACGAGAAATTCAAGAACTCGCAACTTCAACAGAACATCTATTTCCGTGATTTGATGGAAAAGAAAAGCGGTTGTTGCGGTTGCTAACGAAGGAAGGAGGAAAGTATGATAACAACAAGAGTAATACCAGTTTCGACAGCTACATCGCAAAATTTGCTTGTTGAGATCATTGAGCCGAATCTTTGCAATCCATATTGCGTGAACAACCAACGTGGGCCATCGGCAAGCGTCTCGTTTTCGGTTGCCGGTGTTCGTGTAGTAGATGGTACGGCAATCGCCACAATCATCGCAACGACTACAATCAATTCGCCTACTTCTTGCGCTTGTGGATGCGCAAAGACACAGGTTTTCAATGAAGCGTTTGACGTTGCATTCACGGCAACTGCGACAAACCTTGTTACCCTAACGCCAGGAACGGAAGTGAGCGTTGATCCTTCAAACGTCAGGTGCTGCATGGCAAGAGGGGCAAGAGTCACTACGACGCTTACCGTCACAATAGCATAATAAACCAAAACAATATCCAATATGCTCCAGTTTAAAGATTTAAAGCCTAATTATCCGGTCTTCATTCTAAACAAAAATGGAGAGAAGAAAATACATCAAGGTAAGGTGATCAATGTTTCGCCATCAGCGACACAAAACAACATGATGCAGATGCAGATGCAGATGATCTCCGACGTCACGATCGAATGCAATGGCGTGACACGCACCTACTCAATACCAGATTCGTTGACTGTCACCTATTCAAGTGACTTAGTCATCGCAACGGAATTAGCCGGAATATTGCAGGAGGTACAAGTCCTTAAAGGACAATGTGAGGAAGAGTTGTCAAAGTCTGACGAACGCAAAAAGGATCTAAAGGAGTATGAGAAGATTTTGTCGGATTGGGATCCGTCTCTTCGTGAGAAGATGGAGACGAACGAACGATTCGAGAAGATTGACGAACGCTTCAACAAGATGGAGACTTCAATCACAGATCTTAAAACTACCATATTGGATATGGTTAAAGGAATAAAAAGTTAAGCACATGGATAGAAATGACATTTTAATCAAGTTCAATCGTCTTCTCAACAAGACAATAGAAGGAGGCGTTAAACAAGAGATGCAAACTACGAAGATGATGTTCCAGAAGGCTGTGGAACTGCTTTCGGACACAGACATTCGTAAGGCAAAGGAATTCGTCGAATGCTTCGAGGGAACTTTGTTGTTCAACAACTACCTTACTGAGCAAGAAGCGGAAAATGCCGTCTCTCTGTTCGTCAACCAAGATGGTAGTCGAGGTGGAAGATGGAAAAATCCGGAAGAGTTCTTTCAACGAATTGCTGACATTGGCGGTTTGATCGAGCAAGAACCATACTACAACAGATATTCATTGTACGCAATGGCCAACAAGTTCTCGTCTGACCAACACAACATAGTTCAGAAGTGGAGTGATGGCGATTCTATGAAGTATCTTCAAATATGCTATGATCTTGCCGTTTCACAACTTCAAGACAAGGACAAACCAAACTTTGTACGGTGGTATTTCAACATCTGTGATTAATCAGTTTTTAGGGTGGGCAATTTGCTCACCTTTTTTTGTATCAACCGAGTTGCTTACTTTCTTTGCCATACTAATCAATAATATTACAACATGGCATATTTCGACGAAATTAATGACATAGAAGAATGCAACGCACTATATAGGATCTTGTCAAAAAAGATGCACCCGGACCTCGGAGGGAGCGAAACCGATTTCAAGGACATGAAGGAGGAATATGAATGTAGGGTAAAGGAATTGTCAACTGTGCCAGAATTTTTAAAAGACGAGAATATCCTACTCGCAAAATCCCTTTTAGGGATTGCAAAAAGTAAAAGTCCTGAGCAGACACAAAAAGTTCAGACGGCAGCAACTGCATTGTCGATGCTTTTAGGCCTGACGACGAATAAAAAGGCACACCAAATAAAGACCTTTATAGACAGAGTAAATGAATAAGAAATTAGCGACATCTGGAATAATAGCAGGATTCGGCCTTATTCTTTTGTCAGAAAAAAAAATCATGAGACAAAATTACTTCTCATTGTCAGAATTGAAGCATAGCGATACGGCAATAGCAAGAGGTATTGATAATACGCCTACCAAGGAAGCCTGGCAGAATCTTTTGCTTCTTCGAGACAATGTGCTTAACCCGGTCAGAGAAATTTTTGGCCACCCTATACGCATAACATCTGCCTACCGTTGTCCCCAATTGGAGATGATCATCAGCGGTCGTGCCGGAAATTCGCAGCACATGACTGGACAGGCGGCAGACATGCAGCCATACAGTGAAGGAAGTGTTTATGACATTTTCAAGGCTGTTATCAAGAATGGCATATACGACCAGCTTATAATCGAGCAGGCCAACGGAAAAAAGTGGGTTCACGTTTCGTACGCACCAACATTAAGGAAGCAGATTCTTGCTTACGATGGAACTCGATATACCAACATCACAAATGATTGGCAGAAATATATAATATAATTCAAAAATATTTTCATTTTTTCTTTTTTTTAATGGCGGATAATCGTATTTTTGCAATCTAAAATTGTTTATTATTTACGAATAAACGCCGAGTTATAAGGCTTTGATACTGCAATATCAAAGCCTTTTTTTATTTTTTATCTCTTCTATTTTTGTACTTATTTTAATAGATTTGTTTATGATATGGTTTAACTAATCACATAATTATTTCGGGAATGAGGTCCACAGCCTCTTGTTTTCTCTTATCGAGCATTCTCGCATATATTTGTGTGTTGCTGATTTTTTTGTGGCCCAAAAGTTTTGAGACCGTATAGAGATCTATGTTAAGAGACATCATCAACATGGCGAACGAATGCCTTGAACAGTGGAATGTAATTTTCTTATTTATTCCGCAATCCTTGATCCATTTCTTGACAACAATATTAACTCTTGCTGGTGACGAAATCTTAAATACATTTCCTTCGTCTTTTTCCCTGTCCTTTATAAGGCTATATGCTTGCTGGTTGATCTCAAGATAATTGACCTCCTTTGTTTTCTTTTGAGTGAATACTATTCTTTTTCGCCCATCTACGTCTTTGAATTCGTTCCAATTCAGTTTTTTCGCATCGGAATATCTTAGCCCAGTTAGACAGCAGAAAAAAAATGCCAGTTTATCGTCTGATTCACTTTTCTTTTTATTTGTCTTCAAATCTTCATATAAGACTTTTATTTCGTCAAGAGTCAAATATTCTCTTTCTGTTGGATTGTAAGACTGTATTGATATATGTTGGTCAGTAACCTTATAACCATTCTTTTTTGCCGTGTTAATTTTACTTTTTATTATCGCAAGATAAGTTCTTATAGTTGAAGGTTTAAGATTCATAATGCTATTCATATATTGTTGCAATTCATTAAATACATTATTATCTACTTCGGACAACCTTACCGTCGGACGCACGGATTTGACTATTCTTGAAAAATACGTTAGTTTCAGGCCTTCAAGATAATCGCAAAAATTAGGGTCTGATAGATGTGCTTTATTTTCCAATACTTCAATTTCTCTTTTTGCTCTGATTTCTTGGGCAAATTGAAGGATCTTGTTGTTATTCTCTTTTTCCGATTTCCCTGGTTTCAAATATAGGTTAAGATATTCGTAAGTTCTTACGCCTCTCGAATATATGTCTAAATACAACGATATGCCTTTTTTGCCCTCTCTCTTGCGGAGTGTCACACTACTTTTCATATTATCCAATCAAATTTATAACAACAAACTTGCAACAAAAATAGAAAAATGAACATCAAATCGTGTATTCTTTCGTGTTCTATTTTTCAACATATATTCTAATATTCAACAAAATAGATGGTAATATATTTTTTCGTTCGATATTACATATTTTAGCCTGTAATATGTAATAATAATATATATACCTATAAATCAACATATTCAATTTTTTAAACAACAAATTAGCAACAAAAAAAAGAGATACATTATTCATGTATCTCTCTTCTTATTTCTTCATTTCGAGTGAATTTTTCTACCTGCTCTCCCTTCAGCATATATATAGTAGATTTAAATCTACCAAATAATAATAGTGTATTTTAATCTACCATTATAAATTATTGATATACGTCAATAATGATAAAAAAAATGGGGTAGCAATGAACTGCCACCCCATTTAATACTTGTATATATGTCTTTTTTACAAAACATCAAACACAACTCCGCCTCCAAATCTATTCTTTTGCGTTGTTGCCTTCATCGACTCAACCTTAATTACGATGTCGCAATCGTGAGCAAGCCCTTGATCTCCTCTATATGATCCATCTTTCGTACACTGCACTACCCAGACGTATGCAACATTTTTCGGCAACTTGTTCAAGTCGTCAGATGTCATATTAAGGTCGTTGATCGAATCAAGGAAAACAACGTCATATTGGCTAAGATCCTTACCTTCTATGTCCTCTGAAATCCAAAGGTTAGAGTTGGCAGCATCCAGCCTCATGAGCTTCTCCTTTAACGTGTAACCCAACTTCTCTTCCGAAGCAACATAAAGGACTTTCATCCCTTTTTGCTTTGAAAGGTAGGCCGCGAATTGAATAGAGAATGTACTCTTTCCGTTGCCTGGCATTCCATAGACCATCATCTTTAAGTTCGTTGATGGCTTACCGATAAAATCTCCCCACTTTCCACCGAGATTAAGGACAGTGAAGTTCTTGTTGAGAAGTGACAGGCTATTCATATCATCATTCTCGTTCTCTACCTCTTCAATGCCGGATAGGCCGTAAATTCCTCTCAATTCACGCTTTGTTGCCTCAATCTTCTCAGTCTTCTCATCTACGAAGTCTTGAACACTCTTCTTTATTACCATCACTTCTGGAGCCACCTTGTCGTTTTTGATGGCCTTGTTAATTCTGTTGAGCAAATTCTTTGCCTTCTCAATGTCAGCCTTGCCTTGAATAGAGATGTAAGCCTTAGCCAATTTTACACTCTCAGAAACCTTCTCCGAGTTGCCTATTTCTCGCATCTTCTCAAGATCTTTATCTTTTACCTCGATGTTGTTGTTGTTCTCATTCAAACACATACATAGCAAGTTCTGAATCCTTCTGATGTAATTCGCATTATCGTCTGTCTTTCTGATTTTTTTCTCGACAATGCTCTTTTGTAGCGAAGACAAAATCAATCTTGCTTCGTTCATGAAATCTTTCTTTGAAGACTTCTTTTCGACAAGATCTACAAATCTTTTGATGATCTTGCGAGATTCTGGAATCGACTCTACATAATTGCTTTCATCTTCCTTTTTTTTCTTTGTCTCCTTTTCCTTTTTTCCCTTTTCCTTTTTTTTCTTTGTTTCCCTTTTTTTAGGTTCGTCCTTTACAGTAATTTCAGGTGCCTCGTAAACTTCCTTCTTCTTATTAGGGGCCTTTTCAAGTTGTGATTCGCTCCACCAACCTGTTGTCTCTGCCAACTTATACTTACCGTTCCCAACTTCAGAGATGGTATAAACATTCGTAGAAGAGTGGTCCGTCAATACTTTATCGCCTACCTTGAATTTTGGCTCTCTTACCTCTATTTTAGGGACTTCGTAAATTTCCTTCTTCTTCTTAGGGGCATCTTCTTCTTTGCTTTCGCTCAAAAATTCGTTAACCTGAGCCAGCCAATCGTCCACCAATTTGTCGATTTTCTCACTCCTTCCATACACCTTTATCCAAGATGGAAATCCAGGCATGTTGAACACCTGATTAATCTCATCGCTGAACTTGTCTGCAATTTTCGGAAATTCCGTCAAAGCATTTTCTACTGTAATTTTCATCGTATCTTTTTTTTAAATGTTTACTGTTATTGATCCTAATGACTCTATTTTGTAGTCGTCAATCTTTACCATCTTTATCTCGTTAAAGAAGTCGTCGAAAGCATCTTTTATCTCTCTGTCAGATTCAACCGAGAAGTCCGGATATGGGTTCGACTCGAACAAGTCAACAAGCCTATTGTCATTAATCAAACCTTTTTCTTTCATCTTTTCAAGAAGATATACTTCAAATGCTCTTGCTAATAGTTCTTGATTCTTGATCCAATAATTGTCATGAACTCTTAACGAAACCATACTACTTTGCTTGTAATATTCAGATTTATTAATCTTTCTGATGATATTTACAAAGGATTTCCGTAGTGCCTCTCTTGCCGTCTGATCCTTATCGCTTACGGCAGGCTCGCTGAACAAGTTTTCCTTCTTGTTTGAGAAAGTATAACACAAATAGTGATCGAGGGCATGGAACCATTCGTGACCAACGTGCTTGAATTGGCTCATAGCCTTGTAGTTCAAACTCTTTTTGCGACTATAGAATGCTCCGATGTGATTGCCCATAAACTCTATTCCTATGTTCAGTTTGATGTTTCCACCGAAACCAAGTGCCACCGTAGGCTTGTCTATCACCTTGGCAAGCAGAAGGAAGGTGTCGTACGTCTGATTCAACAATTCTTTCGTCTCCTTTTCGTTCAAATTCCAATCCAGATTGACAGCATTGAAACCAAAGGTATTGATAAGCTGTTGTTTGGTCACGTCACCGTCTCTTTCTGGATAGGAATTTTCACTTTTTTTCTTTACATCACTTTTTTTTTTAGACAAAAGCAAAATCGCCATGGCAGCTTCCGCCTCTAACTCAAGCAAAGCGATGTCGTCTATCTCATCATCATCACTCTTCTGTACTTTGCCATTCTCGTCCGGAAGTTCATTGTTGTCAACTACCTTTAGAGGGTCAAAAGGATATTGCATAACATAGTTTGTCCTCTTGAACTCTTCAAGTCTGTCCTCCATCGACTTTCCTACGATATTCATCTCCTTCTTCTTCTCTACGATATAATCGAATACTTCTTGATAGTGTTCGTCAGACATTATATTCTTGTACTCCGATGCAATCTTATCCATCTCCGTCTTGATGTCGTACATGGCAGCGTTTATGTCCGAATTTCGGTCATATCCTCTCTTCTCCAACACGGAAGTCTCAATCTTGGCTACCGTCTTCAACAAGTCGGCGAAATCGTCTGTCGCATACAAACTGTGACTTGGATACAATTTACCGAGCGTCCTTGAGTATTTGATGATCTCCTTTTCATCGTCAAATGAGGAATTGTTTATAAACCTCATCAACTCGTCGTAGGTTTCAAGAGTCTTCTTGATTTTGTTTCGGTTCTCGGCCGTCATCTTTCCCAATTCTTCTTCGCTTGGCCTATTGGATATAATATCCACATACCTACCCATGTTGTCAAGCGAGCGTCTGATGGAACTTATAATGTCTAACTTTCGGTTCTTGAGAAGATTGTTCTTATATGTAAAGTCTTGAAGAGCCTTTTTTTCTTCCTCAAGAATGTCGTATTCTCTTTTTGCATCTTCGCCCTCTTTTTTGATTTGAACTTTAACCAGTTGCGATATGTCCGTTATAAGTGCGAACTTGACTTCCTTCGGATCGAGCGAATCCACAGAAAGCACATTCCCACGGTCTTCCTTATACCAAATGTCGTTGATACGGTCGGTCTTCTCTTGCAACTTCTGAAAGATGAAGGTGTCCATCGAGTCTTGCATGAGCGGCAACACGATACGGACGAACTGATACTTGTTTCCTTGTCGATAGATACGTCCTTCCAACTGCTGAACGTCGGTAGGGTTCCAATTCGGATATAGGTTATATAGCACCGTTGACCTTGATTGAAGGTTCACGCCCTCCTTGATGGTGCTTGTACCGATGATGACCTTAATCACTCCGGCGTTGAACGCCTTCATGTATAGGTCTTTCTTCTCTTCGCCCATTCCACCTTCTATTATTTCCACCTCATCTACGGTTTTGTTCTTCTTTCCGTCAAATGTTTCGTACTCAAACTTCAAACCTCGCTTGAATCCGCAGATCTCTTCCAGGTACTCCTTGATGTAACCGAAATATTCCTTTCCTCTGTCAAGATATATGACTTGTCCCGAACACTCTTCCTTCCTCTTGACGTGCCATTCATATACAGACTTCACGCATTCGCAAGCGAACTTAATCTTAGGACTCTCGTTGATGAACTCTTCCATGTCGTATGGGTCACGGTTGATTTCGTCGATGTCGTCAGGCGTGAAACCATAATCACTCATTAGGATGAGCACCTTACCTTTCACATCATTGCCAATTTTGAACAGAAAAGGAGAAAGTGCATTGTTCAAGCTACCTGCCATTCCCGAGAACTTCGAGTCTCCACCTCTTCCGCCTTGTTGGCCGGCATTGTTGATCAACTTGTTTATGACGATTTGGTTTGTCTTCTGTCGCTCCGTCATTCTGATGTAGGATAGGATCTGCTTGTCCTTCTCAAGCATCTTGCCCTTCTTGTAAAGCAACGGAATGTTGATTTTTGAAGGTCTCTTCACGCCAGCCTCTTCGCCTGTCTTATAGTCGAAGTTTGAGTAGATAAGGCCTTGCAGTACTATTCTGTTCTTGAACGACTTCGTAACGTAAGCATCACGGATATTCAGCGACGAATCGACAATCTGGTCGTATTCCTCGTTGACGAACGTCTCAAAGAACTGATGTATATTCTCGAAGCCTCTCTTCGTAAGTTCGTCCATGGCCACGAACGAAAGCATTGAGTATATTTCAAGCGGTGTGTTCGTGAATGGAGTGGCAGTCAACAACATGACGTTACCTCCAAACTTGCGTTGTATGTAGTTGCAGAAGATGAAGCCTTTCAACCCTCTGTCGGAAGGCTCTGCCGACTTCGCATGGAAAGACATTCGCGACTTGGACGTGTCGGCCGTGATCTTTGAAAACACATTCTTGAAGTTGTGAGCCTCGTCGATGATGATGTAGTCGAAACCGCACTTGTCGAAATCAACCTTTCCGCCTTTCTGTCCTCGTCCTAAAAGGCTTTCAATCTTTTCGTTTAACTTCGCTTGCGAACGTGCGTCTCCAGTCTGAGCTGCTTGTCCCAAAACCTTCTTGAAGTCCTCCACCACCAAGTCGCCAAGCGAGTTGGAGAATCCGAACTTCAACAGTCCTTCGTAGGTCACAAGCGTAATCGTGTTGTCTGCAATTTCGCTTTCCTTGACGTGCATTTGCGAACCCAAGTTAGACCAATAGTTTATCTTTATGCCGGTGTTTGAAAGCAAGCCGTTGAAGTCCTTGTTTCCAACCATCTCCATGCTCCAGTTCTTATACGTTGAGTTAGGTACGGCAATGATAGGGCGAGTACACTTTCCTTGCGACATGGCACAAGCCAACTCCGCAATGGCCGTAAAGGTCTTTCCGACACCGACGTCGAACGAAACGCAACCCGAATTGGTCAACTCCATGAAGGCTACACCTTCCCTTTGTGCCGGACGAAGTTCAAACTGGTTTCCCCTCACATACTTGCTCATCTTCAAACCGATTGGCACCTTGTTGCTCTGAATGCTCGGGAATCCGTTGAAACGTCTGTTCCAGGTGAAGTCCAGACGCTGCTTTTCGCCTACCGTCAAGCATGTGTCCTGAAAGAGGTAGAACAAGCGTTCCAACTCTGCGTAGGCTCTACCTTTAATAAGCTCCCAGGTGCTTTGTTCCATCGATGGTTTTTTGCGTGCGTTGGCATAGCAGATGTTGTAAATCACCACACCGGTAATGTTTGTGTATTTGAGTTGCGACTTGTCAATGCCAGCCAAAAGGAATTCGGCATAGCCTTGCGACAAGTTCACCTCTTTGTCCTTAACATAGCCTGGATATTCGTCCGAAAATTCAGTTACGATATAGTTCTTCGCAAATTCCGACAACGGATTCACCTGCGGTCTGTTTGTAGTGACAGGATCGAGAAACGAAAGTTGCTTTGGCTTGAGTTCGTTTATCTTCGACTTATGGAAGTCATACACATTCTCTCCGAATGTTTCCAAAATGAACTCCTTGTCTTGCTCCAACTCCACTTCACGATCATACATGTTGCCATAGGCATAGACGGCATACGGAAGGTAGCGTCCCTTGTTGTAGAACATATACCCATTGATGACCATCTTTTTCAAGATGTCGTCTTCCGGAAGGTAACTGTCCGTAGAGTAGCGCACATCGTCCTTATTTACAAGCATGAAGTCGCCAGTGGGAGAAGTGAAGCCAATCCATCCGGCAACCGTCTTCTCCATCGAGATCATTCCCAACTTCGTGTTTGCCGGAACTGCCTTCAACAACTTGAAGTTCTTGTCCCTCAGTTCAGTCTCCGCCTTTGTGAAGATAATCGTCTTGTTTCCGCCCTTGCCCTTGACGAACCACTTCTTCCATCCGTCCATCGGCACACCGTTCATTCGCTTGTAGCACACCCACGCCTTGATTTCATCGTCGTTCATGAAGCCGTTCTGCTTGTTGAAGACCTCGACAGACTCTTCCACCGTCAGAACCTCGTTCACATCGCCAAGTCCGAACAGACGGCTTTTTGACTTTTTGAGAGCCGCAGACAGATTCTTGCTGTTTTTTGCAATGAACTTCGATGTCTCATCGCTGATGCCTGCAAGATGTCTCTTCTTCAGTTCCTCCTCTAAATTCTTAACCATATCTATTTTTTGTTTAATATTAAAATTGCCAATGCCGCTTCCGCCTCCAACTCCAAGAGCGTCAGATCATCCACTTCGTCGTCAAGGAACGAGAACATCTTTTCCACATCGAAGAGATTGCCCTTTACCGACACCGGAAACATAATGGATGAACTCTGCTTCATTTCTCCCGCCACCTTTTCTGGGTGCATCTGATACCAGGTGTTGAATGTCATCAGTTCGGTTAGTGTCAAAGGATCCTTTGTCTGGCTATCCTTTAGCCTTGCTATCTCTTCATCCATCCTTTCCTCATAGCCGAAAGGGACAACGCCACACATAAGTATCTTCTTGTCCTGCCCTTCCGCCTCGATAGAGAGATTGCGGATGGCTGCTATTCTTGCCCTTAAAGTCTGTGGATCATTAATAGCCTGCATAAAGATTCTCGATGTTCGTTATACAAGCTCCTGGCGTTATGCCGTCAGTGGCCATCATCTCTATGATCTGTTGCTCCAACTGTTCGTAGCCGCCTTTTTCCTTCAGCTTGCCGTACACATGCGGGCAACAGTCTTTCTTCACGTTTCGCAGAAGATTGTTTATCTCAATCCTCAATTCATTTTCCAAATCTTTCATACTATTTCTTTTTTAATATGATTATGTCCGTGCTGATGCCTGTATTCTCGAACACCGGTGGGATGCGATAAGCGTCGAGAAAAGAAGCTATTTCTCCAACCCTATCCTTCACGTCCTGATACAACGTACCGCTCTGCATGAAGTTAAGGCTGCTTATGTAAACGAGCAATCCTCCGCTTTTGAGAAGTTCCAATCCTTTCCAAAGGAAGAACATCTCCACTTGCTTGAAGTGGTTCTTGCCTTTGAAGTAGGACGAATAGCGGTTGACGTGCGATCCGTATGGAGGGTTGCCAATAACGAGGTCATAAGGGGCGTTTTCAAGCCATGTTTTTTTTGCCAATGTCGAAAACCGTGGTTGCTCCAGAAAGGCCGTCTCGAAGTAGTTGTTGTTCAAGTTCACCTTTGGATAGAGCAGCTTGCATATCTCCATCGAAGTCTTGTTTATCTCGAATGCGTCGATGTTGTTGAAGTCGCCTCTCTGATATATCGGTCTGATCATATTACCGGTGGCGCAAGATGGCTCCAGCACGTTGCCCTTCTTATAGCCATATCGGCAAGCCAATCGGTACATGTAGTTGCAGATTTCGTCGGGCGTATAATACTCGTCGAGTATTCCCCTGTCCGTCGTGTCTTTGCTTCCTCCTTTGCCCGAATAGGACCTTAGCAACTCCTTCTCTTTTTCCGAAAACTCATATCCGGTTCCTAACTTTGGGAGCAATGCTTCTATCTTCTTTTTTAGTTCTGAATCCATATTTCCTTAAGTTTGTCCCCACGCCCCAACCCAATGGGACGTGAGTGTGTTTTAGCAATCGGCAAGTCCCTTCTTGGCGAGTTTCTTCTTTGTGGCCTTCAATGTGGCTGCCGTTGCCTTGACCACCTTCTTGCGTGCTGCGCTCACAATCTTCGATGTCTTCTTCTTGATTGCTTTTGTGGCCTTGGCCAACTCCTTCTTTACGGCTTTCTTTGCCGATGCCGTCGTCTTGGCTTTTCTTGCCTTTGTCTTTGACGCCTTTCTCTTTTTTATACCTTCCATGGCAATCTGTTATTTGTTTAATTTAATTCGGCACTAAAATATAGGTCGATATGGTTGACGAATTGAATTGTTCTATTTTTCAACAACATTTAACATTATTTAATATTTATGATTACGGCATAACATAATGTTGTGTTATGCGGTATGTCATTTTGATGTTATTTAGGTGTTATTTGAGTTCTTTTTGATGTACTTTTGATGTTATTTGAGTTCCTTTTGATGTTATTTAGATGTTGTTTAGGGGTGGTTTAGTGGTGGTTTAGATAGAAAAAAATAGGCTGATGAAGTTCACCAGCCTATTTCCTGTTCACGCAAAGTAAAGATTCTATATCAAAACTTCTTTAATTAAAACTTCGACCATTCTTCGAGGTTGAGGTTTTTCTCCCAAAATTCCTCAATCCTCTTTATGACTGAAGACACCTGAATGCGAGTAAGGCTGTTTATCTTGCCGTTCGTGCGATTCACATCGCAACCCCACTTGCTGAATATTCCGTCGAGTGTTTCCGCATCCTCACAGTGCATTATCAGCATATCCTTGTTGTATCTATATTGCTCAAGGATTGTTCCATTGAATGAATCGCAAAGTGCCTTCCATTCGTTTTCTTCAAAGATGCCCTTTATATCCAGCATTCTGATTTTTTCTTCGGTCATATACGCCTCGCACATCTCTACTATCTGTGAGTTGAATGTGCCTCTCTTAACAACGGCATCGTAAAATGCCGTTGTTACTCTTACTGTTGTTGTCTTTGTCTCCATATCTTATTCTTTGTCTCCGTATTCTGCAATCCAGTACTCAAAGAATGCAATTGCACTATCTTCTTCGTATGTGTCACCGTTAGCAGAGTCTTGATAGACAGTCTCTCCGTTCTTTGTCAACTTGTAATAGTCACCAGCCAATGCTACTTCTGCTTGATAACCGTTGCCCAAATCGATATAATCTCTTAATCTTTCCATGTTCTTTATGTTTTTAGTTGTTATTGTTTGTTTTTGATTACATTGCAAATATACGACTAATATTATACTCTGCAATACATATTGTATTATATTTTATATTACATACTAAATTATTGATATATATCAATAATAAAAAAAGGGACTACCAAACGGCACTCCCTTTTTTTTGTAAAGACATTATGTATTTCTTAAATTTATTTCGCTTTATCGTAAAAACAACTATATTTGCACCATAATCATTTTAGAAAGAAAATAATTCATTTATTTGGCAATAGCTTGAGCTGCGAAGCTGTAGGCTGTTGCCGTTTTTGTTTATCTATATCATGTGCCCGAAAGTTTCGTTTTGGGTACATATAAAGAACATACAAGTCATTTTTCCCCCTTCAATGCCCTTATCAGTTCGTCCTTCGCCAGGATCTGCTCTTCAAGCGAGGCTATCAGCCTCTCCTTCTCTGCGCACAGTTTGCACTCCTCTCCCGAGTTCTTGATCCGGAAGGATCCTTTCGCCTTGTCGCCTATCGTGATGTTGTCTCCCCCTATGCTCATCTTCCCTTGCAACTCCTCGATCTGCTTCTTCATCGACTTATATAGCTCCGTGTTTGCAAACATCGCCTCCTCCTCGGTGGAATAGGTTGGGACTGGTAGCAACATATTTCCAACGCCATCCTGAAGCCAATCAATATTTAAGTTAGGATACCTGTCTTTTAGGGAGCTTATCTGAGGTTGTCTCAATTTTTTGTCTTTCATGTGTGTTATATACCCATTCCCCCAGCCGACTTCTTCCTCAAATTTATTTTGACCTACTCCTAAGTATTTCAAAAATTCTATAAGTCTTTGCTTTACAGTTTGTTGCATGATTTATCTATTTAGATTGTTTCTAAATAACGAAATTTCTATAAAAAAACCATAGAAAAATCTATAAGTATAGAAATTTCTATATACATTTGCAATGTCAAAACACTTCCAAATGATGTCAAAAGAGTTCCTTTTAATGTCATTTGAGAGTACAAAGTTAAATGAATTTTTTAAAGCAAAGATTTGACAATAATCAAAATGAAAACAATCACGCATTTCTTAAGAAAAAAACACGGATACGCCTCGATACTGTGCGACAATGTCACATTGATAGAGATAGTTGATGGCGTTGCCGTGGTTTACCTCCGTGTCAAGACGGAGGCCTTCTTAAAACGATGGACTGAGGTGTTCGGGCAACCATGCCCAACGTGGAAGTTGAACATAGAGATTAATTAATATCAATCTTATCACTAAAAAACAATAGCAAAATGGAGAAACAACAAAAATTGGTCTGTGTGACCGAAGAGGGAGTATTCCCAGAAGTGTACATCAACTATACGGACTTTTCCGCCTTCGTCGTGAAGGAGAACGGAGAGAGGATAAGAGTAGAGAAACCCAAAATAAAAGAACTTCAAGAATGGACGAAAAGAGACAGGGAGTGGAGATAATAGTGAATAATACTCTGCGCAAGGAGCTGCTAAAGTTCGCTTGCGCACGAACGATAACTAAGGCCCTCAGGGGAGACCTGAAAACGGAGCTTGCCCTCAACATCAGAGAGTACGCACTCTCCCATGGCGGCCGATACTGGAGATAGAAATGAAGTGTTATAACGAAATTGACAATCAGCCGCATAAGGTGGCACAGACCGTCAAGTCGTGCGTCCTCAGGGCGTTGGGACTTACTAACAGGACGTCGCTATACAAGAGGCTGCACGGACAGTGCAAGGTCACTCCAGCCGAGGAGATCTGCATATACCGAATCATGAAGCGGTACGGCTGCAGCCTTTCGGCAGAGGCCATCGAGAGTGCGGAGGATTTGATAGCAGAGTTTGAAGGAGAGCTGATAAATGAGGTCTATTTCTGAAATAAAGGCAAAGATTCAGTTGCTTCATTCCGACTACGACTCCAAGCGTGAGAAGTTGGAAACGGAGATTTCGCTCCTGCGAAGAAAGTATGAGGCAGAAAGAGACGCACTTACTACCGAACTCTTCATCGCCATCTGCGAACAGCGGGACGTGAGGGCCATGAACGTGAAGGAGTGTGCCGAATACCTCGGAGTGAGCGAAGGATCAATAAGGAAGTCGGTTGCCGAAAAATCAATCCCATTCTTCCGGGTTGGCGAATCGGTAAGGTTTTCAAAAATGGAGCTGGACCGATGGAAGCGTGGCGAATGGCGCTCTCCGATGGAAGAGCTGGCAAACATTTATTTGAACACAAAAAGAGATAGGAAAAAATGAACATAAACGGATGGATAAAGATGCACAGGAAGATTGTAAACTGGGAGTGGTGGGACTCTCCACTGATGGTAAAAGCGTGGCTATATATATGTATGTCGGCATTTCCGTCAGATTTCCGATGGAACGGTGTTACTATTCCTAAGGGTAGTTTCTTCACGACAAAGGCAATTTTGATGCGTGATTTGAATTGCTCTGACAAGTTCGTAAGGTCACTATTAAGGAGACTCAAAGACAACGGACAAATCGAATACAAAGGTACCAAGCGAGGTACTATCATAACGGTCTTAAATTACGATAGTTACCAAGGTGGTCAAGCCGATGGTGGTACTAACAAAGGTACCAACAAAAGTACCAACAAAAGTACCAACAAAAGTACCAACAAAAGTACCAA
>JAKSKV010000027.1 GCA_024401555.1 Paludibacteraceae bacterium | reverse complement strand
AAATCATCACATTTTATAAAATTTTACTTTGAAAATTCATAAGAATAGATATAAATATTTGCGAAATACGCCTACTCTCTTCCCACGACATTTCAAAGCTACGCCCCTATTCGGCACGCCCACTCGTTTCATTTGCAAAAATCACTCTTCGTGAAACTCTAACACAAGGGTAAGGCCACCGCCTTCGGTCGGTAAAGCATTAATGGAACCGTCGTATTGATGGACAATGTTTTTTACAATCGCCAATCCCAAGCCAGTGCCGCCCAATCGTCGGCTACGACCCTTGTCCAAACGATAAAATCTTTCGAAGATATGTGATAAATGTTCCGAAGAAACACCTACGCCATTATCAGAGAAGACAAAACGCATCTTTTTCCCCGACGAAACGGACATGGAGACATCAAACCGTGTGGCCCCCACCGCATGAAACAGGACATTGTCAAAAATGTTTCGAATCATCGAATAGATCAACGATTCATCGCCTTTTAGCATAATCTCTTCATCCATACGTAGCGTGACGAGGATGTTTTTCTCCTCAAAAGCACTTTGTGTTTCTGAGACGATCTGCCGGGTAACACGCGTAACGTCCACCATCGTGGAGGGACGATTGATCTGCGCCTCATCCAGACGAGTCAACATATTCATATCTGACAGCAACCGGCTCATTCGCACACTTTGGTTAAAACAACGCTCAATAAATTCGTTCCGTTTGCTTTCCGAGATATCCGGGTTACTCATCAGCGTCTCCAAATAGCCATGAATTGTCGCGGCCGGCGTTTTCAGCTCATGGGCGGCGTTTTCCGTCAACTGTCTCTTTATCCGAAGTTTCTCCTTCTCACTCTTCCCCAGACGATAGCGTAGATAGATGACAATGACAATCAAGGCGATGATGCCCATCGTATAATAAAAGAATGTATAATCACGTTCCAAGCTTGCAGTCAACGGGGCTGTATAAGGAACCGACGAACGGACAATCTCTCCTCTTTCCGGGAAATAGGTCGCGGAGTAAAAGTAGTTTTCGCCATTGGTGGCGGAGGCTCTTTTTATATCGTAACCAGAACCATTTTGCAATGCATCTATCACCTCTTTGCGATGCAAGTGATTGCCCATGCTTTGCACATTCGCCTCAAAATTATCATATACGACATTTCCCAACGTATCTATTACCGTAACACGGATAGTGGAATCCTTTCTCGTAAAGTTATTCAATTGCAACTTCGCATGGAGGATATCACAACGGAAAGCGTGCTCTCTTCGGTATTCGTAGATACCAAAACAGAGCGTGAAAACCGTAGCCACAATCGTAGCCGTCACAAAAATATTATTGAGGAAATTCTTCTTCGTCATTTCCGCGTCATTTTAGGGTTGGAACATATAACCGAATCCAAACTTGGTACGAATACAATCACCATAACGGCCAATCTTTTTCCTGACACGCGTCACATTCACATCCACGGTTCGATCCAATACGACCGTGTTATCTGGCCACACATCCATCAGGATTTCCTCCCTTGAGAACACCCGGCCCGGATGAGAAACCAATAGCGCCAACATCTTGAATTCCAACTTCGTGAACGTCACCTCCTCGCCATCCACAAAGCACTCCTTGCGGTCCAAGTCCATTCGAAGCGTGTCAAACACCACCCAGTTCTCCTGATTAAGCGACTGCGTTTCGCGGGTTATCGGTTGCTGATTCATAGAGGAGCGGTGCAGTACCGCCTTTACCCTCGCCTTCACCTCCGATATGCGGAATGGCTTGCAGATATAGTCATCGGAACCCAACGCAAATCCCCTCAAAGTATCCTCCTCCTCCACCTTCGCCGTACAGAAAATAATGGGGATATTGGCTGTCCTAGGATTACTCTTCAACACTTTCGCCCACTCGAATCCGGACATAGGTGTCATCATCACATCCAACAATATTAAATCGGGCAAATCCTCGTCAAGAGGGAGAGGACCATCCGACACCATTACCGTATATCCCTCCATCTCTAAATTGAATTGAAGGATCTCGCAAATATCCGGCTCGTCATCGACGACTAATATTTTTTTGGAAGTCACCTCTTCTTTCACCATATAACCATCGCTTTAAATTCTGCGGTAAAAGTATAAATAATGCGGGATATTACACACCCAAGAAGGATTCAGTGGGAATCGCCCCTCCATTTGTTATTCATTCATCGCCGCCGCATCCTGGACCACATTGACCACATAGTCTCCAATTTTCTCACATTCGGAGATGAAGTCATTATAGAACGTTCCCAATCGATAACTGTACGCACCGGAATTGACAGCTTCTATATTTTCGTTTCTACACTGTTTCCGAAGTGCGTTGATAGCATCCTCCACCGCATAACTTGGTGTTAGGTCAACCGATGTGTTTTCATCACGCTTCACGATAAAATAGAGCTGAGACAACGCCTTGTCCGTCAAATCGACCATCTCGTTGATCTTCTTCATCTGATCTTCCGTGAAAGGTGCTTCTTCGTGTTTTCTTTTTCGTGCCAATGTACGGACCAAGTGGAACATCGAGTCGCCTACCGACTCCAAATCATCCACCTCACGGAGCATGTGCGTAATTTGATTTTTCGAAGTGGCGGAGAGTCTTCCTTCACTCACCCTACGGAGATAGTTCGCGATCTCATCCTCCATATTGTCCGTGATCTGCTCGTAATGCTCCACCCTTTTGAAAACTTTTTCAAAATCACTATCCTTTTCCACCGTCAACGCCTCGTTGACCATCCCCAACATCCTATGGCATCGCTCGGCCATCACGCCGATTTCATTGCGAGCCTGAAAGATGGAGAGTTCCGCCGTTGACAAAAGGCCTCCCGACACATAACGGAGTCTTGGCTCCTCCGCCTCCTCCTTGCTTGGAAGAATACGGCAGACGAAACGTTCAATCTGGTGGACAAAACCAATCAACAACAACGTGTTGAAGATATTAAACGCTGTATGGAAGGTGGAAAGTTTATACAAATCATTGTCAGAAACCTTCATCACACTCTCCACAAACCAGCTGACCGCATCGCAGAAAGGATAGAATATCACCAAAACGACAAGGACACCAAACACATTAAAGAACATGTGGGCCAAAGCGGCGCGGCGCGCTTGTGTATTGGCTGTAAACGAAGCGATGAAGGCGGTGATGGTCGTTCCGATATTCTGTCCCATGGCCAAGGCGGCAGCCTGTTCCAAGCCGAATCCTGAAATCTGCATATCAAACAGCATCAGGGTAATCGCCATTGTCGCGGCAGAGGCCTGCACCAACATGGTAACCAACGCACCAATGATCACGAACAACAAGATCGTCAAGAATCCGCCATCCGCCACGCGGGCCAACAACGACGCCACCATGGTACCGATATCCAAATCATTCGCGGAGTGCTGCAAGAAGCTAAGTCCCATCAGCAAGAAGGAGAAGCCATAGATAAATTCTCCGAAAGATTTCCTTTTAGAATTTCCGCCAAACACAAAGAGAATTCCAAACGCCAAGAGAGGCAACGCAAAGGCGGAGATATTCACTTTAAAACCAATGGCGGAGATGATCCACGCAGTCACCGTAGTACCCACATTGGCTCCCATAATTACGCCTATCGCCTGGGAGAGTGTCATCAATCCCGCATTGACAAAGGAAACCACCATCACCGTCGTCGCGGAAGAGGACTGGATCAGAGCCGTAACGGTAATACCGGTCAACACACCCATCACGCGGTTTTTTGTCATCGCAGCCAAAATGTTACGAAGACGTTCACCCGCAAGTTTCTCCAACCCTTCACTCATTGTTTTCATACCAAACAAGAAGAGTCCCAACGAGCCCAACAAAGAGAGCAAATTCAAAATCGTGTCCATAATTCTATCGATTACGGCGTCAAAATTATGACACAAATATTTCGAACTTATTACAATTTGATGAAAAGAGAGCGCTTGGGGCGATTTTGTAACAAAAATGTATGATGGATGTCGCAAGGCACGGCATCTTCTCCCCGCAATACTTCTCCTTCTACGAAGTGATGTGCATCTTTCTCGGCGTGATGGTCACGGATGTGATCCTGCTAGATATATTCAACACATTCGGTATAGACTCCTATGTCGAGTGGCAAAAAGCAGGCGGCGGAGATGTCAACACCTTCAGTATGGAGGCTTTGCAACAAACCGCACATACCCCTATCCTATTCCTTCTAATTGCAGGAACGATAATGGTGCTATCTTTGATATTCTCAAAAAAAGCGAAAAATGTGGTGAAGACCAGCGTTGATCTCAGTAGCCAATCTGACGGAGAAGAGATGTCATCGACGCCTACAGAAACGCCACAGATGGATTCCTCTCCGAGAAGATATGAATTAAAACCTGATTCTGACCTTCAATGAAATTATTTGACATTAAAAAGAAGATAAAAACAAGGATTTTGTTTAATTTTGCACGACTAATAAAAAGAAGGAAAAATGATAAACAGATCTTTACTAAGAATCAAGGTGATCCAAATCCTTTATTCTTACTATAAAAACAAGGAGAACGAGACGATCGAGTTGGAGTCAGCGGAGAATGAATTGATCGAGAGCACGGATAAGACTTACGAACTTTACCACTACTTCTTTCTGCTTATCATCAAGATTGCCGACTACGCGAAAAGAATGGAGAAAAAGGAGGCCGCAGCAGGCTTGAACATCTCCAAATTCAACAACAACCTTTTCATCGAGCAACTGAGAAAGAACAATGCCTTGCTCACCTATTTCAACGACCACGATGTGGATTGGGCGGATATCGTAGAGGGCAATGAACTATTCTGGACCATCCAATACGAGGAGCAACAAAATGACCTCATCAAGGAGTTGTTCAACCAAATCAAAGAGTTGGAGGAGTTTCAAAAATATCTTGAGACCAAAGAGAACAACTACATCGAGGATAAGGAGATTTGGAGATCCATCCTCCGTAAGACCATTTCCGATTCCGAGTCTTTGGGCCGCGAATTGGAGGATATGTCCATCTATTGGAACGACGATGCGGCTGATGTAATCAGTTTCGTCTCCAAGACCATCCGCAACTTCGACGAGGCGCAAGGAGCAGACCAAGAGCTTATGCCGCAATTCAAGGACGAGGAGGATTTGGAGTTCGCCAAGAAACTTTTGAAGCAATCGATCTATGACGAGAGCGACTACCGTAAACTCATCTCGGAACGCACCAAGAACTGGGATGCGGATAGAATCGCTTATCTCGACACAATCGTTATGCAGACCGCATTAG
The DNA here is from genome assembly GCA_024401555.1 of Paludibacteraceae bacterium. Lineage (GTDB taxonomy): Bacteria > Bacteroidota > Bacteroidia > Bacteroidales > Paludibacteraceae > UBA1181. The sequence continues at coordinate 40,302 of JAKSKV010000027.1, read as the reverse complement.
CGGAGATCTGCAACTTCCCTACCATTCCTGTGAACGTCTCCATCAACGAGTACATCGAAATCGCGAAGAACTACAGCACAGCGAAAAGCGGCTTGTTCATCAACGGAATCTTAGATGCCATCGCAAAAGAGTTGGTGGATTCTCAAAAGGTGAAAAAGGTGGTATTCTCCAACACCTATAAGAAATAAAACAAAACAATAAAATATAAATTATATGAATATGTATTTGAACTTAATTCTCGGACAAGCAGAAGTACCAGCCGGAGGCGGTTTCGCATCCTCTATCCTCATGTTAGTTTTAATGGGTGCTGTATTCTATTTCTTCCTCATTAGACCACAACAAAAGAGACAAAAAGAGATCAACGAGATGAGAAACAAAATTGCTGTAGGAGATGCGATCGTCACCAGTGGCGGAATCCACGGAAAGGTGAAGAGCATCAATGACAATGTGATGGTTATCGAGATTGCGAACAACGTGAACATCACCGTAGACAAGAACGCCATCTTCTCAGAGGGCACATCTACCGACAGCGCCAAATAATGAACGAACATCTTTCAGAAATAATTGAAAAGGCCAAGAGGTTTCTCCAAAACAGAGACCTTTTGGTCTTTTTGTTTTTCGTATGCCTATCCACTGCCCTATGGACCCTCCAAGAACTCAGGAAGGTGACGGAAGACACGGTGGAGATGCCTTTGAAATATGTAAATTTACCGAAAGACTATGTAGTCACCAACGAACTTCCCGAACACCTCAAATTGACGCTTGAGGGAAGAGGAAGTGATTTGATCAGATACCGATTAGGCAGGGAGTTAGAGACCTTGGAGATCGACCTTGGAGAAATCGCCAAAGGGAAAAAGAGTGTCTCTACAGCAGCTTATTTGGGACAAATCCAAAAAATCGTGATGGAATCTCAAATCAAAAGAGTCTATCCAGAGATCATCCCGGTAACCATCGAAAAGCAGAAAAAGAAGAGGGTGCCAGTGGCATTAGTCGCCACCATAGACATCCACCAACAATACACTTTGTGCGACTCCGTACAAGTTTCACCCTCCCACATCACCGTTTACGGTCCACAAAAGGAGCTTAGCGAAATCGACACCATCTACACCGAACACATTGTGTTGGAGGATATCAAAGATACGCTCAACCAACAGGTGGAACTGAAGTGCATCAAGAACGTCAGATACTCCGACTCCATCATCAGCATCAAGGTGAACACGGAGAAATTCACGGAAAAAAGTATCCAAGTGCCTATCACGCCTAAGAACGTGCCGCACGGCTATGTGCTACGCATATTCCCCTCCTCTGTCTCCATCAACTACCAAGTTGGATTGAGCCATTACGAGAAGATCGACGCCTCAGCCTTTGCGTTGGAGGTGGATTACAAAGAGGCGAAAAACAGCGGCAAGGACAAATTAAAGATTAAGATTCAAAAAAGCCCAAGCAAGGCTTTCAACATAAAACTTAAATCAGAGTCTGTCGATTACATTATCGAAGAGAAAAGCACCAACTAACCATATGAAACGTCTCGGAATCACGGGAGGAATTGGAAGTGGGAAGAGCGTCGTTTCTGAAGTATTCCGTTGTTTAGGAATCCCAACATACGATGCCGACAGTGCGTCTAAACGACTCATCACCACCGACGAATCCCTTAAGCAAGCACTTAAACGCCTATTGGGTGACGACATCTACACCCACGAAGGGTTAGACAAAAAGAGGATGGCTCAACTCATTTTCAATGACGAGCAACTCCTTAAGCAGGTTAATGCTGTTATCCATCCTGCCGTTTTCAATGATTTTAAAAACTGGTGCGACAATCAAAAGGCTCAAGTCGTAGCCTGCGAGACAGCGATACTTTTCGAATGCGGCATGGAGAAGCACGTTGACCATGTCGTTACGGTCACAGCGAGCCTACAAACGCGTGTGGAGCGATGTATGGCAAGAGACCATGCGACCGCAGAACAGATCAATGCTCGTATCGTCAATCAGATGGACCAGGAAGAGAAAGTGAAACGATCCCACTTCGTGATCGACAACGACGGCAACCGACCGCTGCTACCTCAAATAAAAGAGATCATAGAGCGGATCAGCATGGCATAAAAAAAGGGGCTAAAAAGCCCCTTTCCTATTTTGAAACAATGTGTATCGCACTATTCCACCTTCTCGTCCAAGAGAGCGAAATCAATCACCTCACTGATCTTATTCACATAATGGAACGTCAAACCCTCCAAATAGTCTGGTTTGATCTCGTCAATATCCTTTTTGTTCTCCTGGCAAAGAATGATATCCGTGATACCTGCACGCTTTGCAGCTAAGATCTTCTCTCTGATACCACCCACAGGAAGCACCTTGCCTCGAAGGGTAATCTCGCCTGTCATAGCCAAATTCTTACGCACCTTTCGCTTCGTGAAGGCAGAGACCAAAGAGGTCGTCATCGTGATACCCGCAGAAGGACCATCCTTAGGAACAGCGCCCTCCGGAACATGGACATGAACGCTATACTCTTCGAAAAGATTCTCAGGGATATCCCAATCTTCCGCATGGCAATGAATGTACTCCAATGCCAAAACCGCGGACTCCTTCATCACATCGCCCAAGCTTCCCGTCATGGTGAGTTTCGGAGCCTTTGATTTACTCAAGGCACTCTCCACGTAGAGAATCTCACCGCCCACAGCCGTCCAAGCCAAGCCAGTCACGACACCTGCATAATCATTTCCTTGGTACTCGTCGTGGGAGATCTTCTCCACACCCAGATACTCCACCAAATCAGCCTCTGACACAACAACATTGTATTCGCTCTTCATCGCCATCTTATAGGCGATCTTACGCAACACCTTGGTGATCTGCTTGTCCAATTCACGGACACCAGACTCTCTGGTATATGAGGTGATGATCTTTTCAACCGTCTTTTCCGGGAACGAGACCTGCTCAGCCGTCATTCCATGTTTCTCCAAAGCGTTAGGAATCAGATGACGAAGCGCAATCTGAATCTTCTCTTCTGTAATATATCCATTCACATCAATCAACTCCATACGATCCAACAATGGTTTGGAGATGGAATTAATATTATTAGCGGTGGCAATGAACATAACACGGGAAAGATCGTAGTCGATATCCAAGAAATTATCGTGGAACGCGGCGTTCTGCTCAGGATCCAACACCTCCAACAAGGCTGATTCAGGATCACCTTTCACATCGTTGAACACCTTGTCGATCTCATCCAATATAAAGACCGGATTGGAGGAGTCAGCGCGTTGAAGACCTTGAATAATACGTCCTGGCATCGCACCGATATAGGTACGACGATGTCCTCGGATTTCCGCCTCGTCATGAAGACCTCCTAACGAGACACGCACATACTTACGGTTCAATGCTTCGGCAATGGATTTGCCCAAGGAGGTCTTACCCACTCCCGGAGGACCATACAAGCAAATGATCGGTGACTTCATATCACCCTTCAATTTCATGACTGCCAAATGCTCTAAGATACGATCCTTGACCTGCTCCATACCGAAATGGTCACGATCCAAAACGGCCTTCGCCTTTTTGATAGAGTGGCTATCCTTGGTATAAATGCCCCAAGGCAAATTCACGATGGTCTCCACATAATTCAATTGGACACCATAATCGTGTGATGTCGTAGGGGTACGTTCCAATTTGGCGAGTTCGGATTCAAAGATCTCTTTGACTTCATTAGACCACTTTCTGCCCTTTGCCTTCTCTTTGATTTTCTCAATATCACGGGATGAATTATCTCCCATCTCATCCTGGATGGCCTTAATCTGCTGCTGAAGATAGTACTCTTTCTGCTGCTTATCGATGGCCTCCTGTGTTCTGGATTGGATGGTTTGCTTCACCTGTATCAATTGTAACTCGTCGTTCAAAAGGAACAACAAGGAGTAGGCTCTCTCATTTATCTTTGTCAACTCCAATAGTCGTTGACGGTCATCTACCGGAATATTGAAATTAGCCGCCACGAAGTTAACCAAAGGAACGGATCCCTCAATGTTCTTGATAGCGAATGCCAATCCGTTCGGAATGGAACTGGATCCCTTGACGATCTTCAGACACACATCCTTCACAGACTCCAACAAAGCGGTAAACTCACGATGCGTCATCGTTTCATCCTTTGTCTCTGGATGAGCCACTACCGTACCTTTGTAGAAAGATCTCTCTTCCATGAAATTTGTCAACTTCACGCGATGTTTACCCTGAAGAAGCGCCGTGGTGGAACCATCCGGCAATTCGATGATCTTCATCACTTGAGCCAAACAACCTACCTCAAACAAATCGGTCATGGTAGGCGAATCAACTCTGGCGTCCTTTTGCGTAAAGGCTACCAAATAGTCATTATTCTTATATGCACTCTTGACGGCATTGAGGGAACGTTTACGCCCCAATGACACTGGCAATACAACATCAGGAAATAACACCACATTACGAAGAGGAAGAAGAGGAAGACTCTCATCTTCGCCAACGGAATAGACAAAGTTAGGATCTCCATCTGTGATTAAAGGCAAAAATTCAGCACCCTCCTCATTTCCACCTTCTACACCTAATAAAATATTTTCAATCTTTTTCTTCATGTTATGTCATTTTGGTGATCAATACGTCATTTTGTCAGATTTTTACGGTCGAACCTAATGGATTAGGTCATGTTGAATCATCAAAAAATTTTGTATATCAACACATTATCAAAAACAATTAGTTCTCACACTATAGGTAAATCAATAGGCGTGCCAAGACGTATTCGGCAATGTCACACTGCAAATATGGCAGATTGGCATAAAAAAAGGAAGCGGACCGAATGGCCCGCTTCCCTGTCACAGTTGATATATTACATTACTGTCTAATCAAAGTAAAGTGACCCTTGAACTGTCTGTCGATCTCCTCGATGTCGATCACATACCAGTAGTCGGTCGAAGGCAATGGATTGCCGTTGTAGGTTCCGTCCCATCCCTCGGCTTGTGCGCCTGGGAACTGAGCAACCACCTTACCGAAACGGTCGTAGATGGTCACCAACGCATTCGGATAGACATCAACCAACTCCTTGACTACCCATCCGTCGTTCCTTCCGTCGCCGTTTGGAGAGAAGTACTCTGGGATGAAGATCTTCGGAGCCTCGATCTCGAACTCCAACTCGCCGCGGCATCCGTTCACGTCAACAACGTGCGCGATGTGCTTCGTGAAGCTCAAGTCGCGGAGGATAGGATCCTCTGACTTCAACGACTCGGTGTTGTCCACCCAGTAGCTGAACGGTGATTCGCCCGTGCCGTCCTTCAGGATGGTCTCGCGCTCCCTGATGTCGACGGAGTCCATAGCGACGATCACCGGATTGCTCTTCACCGTCAACACGAACTCGTCTTCCGCCTTACATACGCCCCTCTCCATGGAGAGCTTGTAGGTGGTGGTCGCCTTCGGTGAGACTACCATGGACGCGCTGTTGCTGACTGGCTCGTCGTCTACGCTCCACTTATAGACCGACGCGGAGTAGCTTGACGCGTCGATGCGGCTATTGAAGGTCTCGCAGATCACCTTGTCGCCAAGGATCTCGCCCGTGAGAGGCTCGTCGACGTAGATGTACGCCGTCATCGTCTCGCTTCCGTTACAGAAGCTGTTCGTCGCCACGAACTTGTAGCCGTATTGGTATTGGTGCGCCGTTCCGCCCCTGTACTCCGGTTGAACCGTGATCGCCGGTGAATCGAGGTCGCCGGAGACGATGGTCTCGTCGGCCACCCAGCGGACGGTCGTTCCGTCCGGCGTGATGTCGGTCAACTCGATGTCGGCCGTCTCGCCGGCGCAGATGGTGACTGGATCCGGTATGGTGACCTTGATGGCCGGGATAACCTCAAGCACCTCGGTCGCGACGGTATCCTGCTCGCCGTAGTGGAACTTGATCTCGTAGGTGGCCAAGTTCTTCGGTGAGACCGTCAGCTTGAGCATGTCGCCGTCGCGGATGATCGACGAGGTCAAGTCCTCGGTCACGCCGCCGCTCGTCACGCTGACAGTGAGGGAGCGCTCCCAATCCTCGTGGCGCATCTTGCCCGTGCCTGTGGTGTCTATCACGAGTACGGCGCTCAAGCCCGTACAGATCGTATCCTTCAATGTGGTCTTCAACGTCAGCTTGGCGTCTACCTTGACGTCAACCGTCGCCTTCGCGTCGCAGTGGTCCTCCGCCTTCATCACAACGTTGTAGTAGTGGTCGGCTACCACGTTGCTGAGGACGAGCGGGTTAGTGCTCTCCTTCTCGCCGTTGGTGCCCTTCCAGTCGTACTCGACGCCCGATCCGCCGGCTGGTACCGTCACATCCAACTTGATGCTTGGGTTCGAGTTGCGAGGTACGATCGTGTCGATCTTCTCCGTGGCAACGATGTATGGCATCGCAACAAGGCTGTCAACGTTCGTCTTCGAGGTACATCCCCTGTTGGTCATCACGACGCTGTAGCGTCCGTTATGCTTGGTGGCCACCTTGTCGATCGTGAGCTCCGTCTTGCCGTTGTCCAACGACACGCCGCCGCCCGTGGTGATCTCCTCGCCGTTGCGGTACCACTTGAAGTCAGGCTTCTCCGACTTAGGCGACTCGCTCTTGACGATCGTGTTGAACTTCTCGCCCTCGCAGAGCTTGATGTCCTTCATGCTCACCGCCGTCACGCTGATCGGACGGTTGTGGATCGTGATCGTCACGCTCGTTGGACAGCCGTTGGTGAACTCCAGACGGTAGGTCTTGTCTTCCGAATCCCTGTTCTCCGGCAAATTCAGGTCGGCGCCCTCGCCCACCTTCTTCGTTCCGTCGTACCACACGTAGTCGCTGATGGCCTTGCCGTCCTCGTCAACGTACGCCGCGGTCACGGTCAACGGACCGCCGCAGCTGTAGAACTCGTTGAACTTCGTATCCTTGAACTCGTTATCCTCCTCGGCGTTGCCCTCCTCCGTGACGGTCATCGTTCCCTTCACAGGACCCTCGCCCAAGGTCACCTTCATCGTGTCGGCCTCGAACGAGCACTCGCCCGCAGTGACCTTCAACGAGTACTTGAACTCCTGGCCGTAGTCGGCGTTCGCGAACTTCTTGGTCGTGAATGTGGCGGAGGTGCTGATGCCTCCGTTCGGATCTGACTCGGTGAGTCCGTTCCAGGTGTACTTCACGTCGCCCTTGGTGTTGGTCTTCACGTTGACCGTGAAGGTGGCGTCCATGTTAGGGCAGGTCGTCACGTTCTCCACCTCCACGCGGAGCGTGTCTATCGTCACCGGAATCTCGGTTGCATCGGAGACGCAGGTCGCGTCGTTGGCCTTGGCTGTCACGGAGAAGCTCTTTACCACCTGGTACTCGCCGCTCTCCTCGACCTTCGTGCTGCCAAGCTCCTCGCTGAGCGTGGCGTCCTTGTAGTACTTGGTCTCGTAGCTGAGGCTCGCCACCTCGTTGCTCAAGGAGACGCTCTTGCTGATGTCCACCTTGGCTGGCTTACATACGGTCTTCAGCTCGCTCTTGTCTATCTCGATCCTTGGCTGGTCGTATACGACTACCTTGATCTCCGTCTTGTTACTCTCGGCGCCCTCCTTGCCGTCAACCATCTCCGTCTGGGTGACGTAGTAGTAGTACTCGCTTCTGCCGTTCTCGCCGGCGCGCATGCTCGTCGTCGGATTAGGGCCCTCGTCGCCGCTGATCTTCAGGTCGGTGTAGTCGTTCTTCTCTCCGTTGCCGTACCACTTCAACACATAGGTGGCGGTCGGCTTGATGCTCATGTCCGGCTTCGTGGTCAGCTTGCCTGCCTCGTCGCCGCGGCAATAGACGTAGTCGGTGATCAACGGTTTCGGCGCGTCGCTGATGATGACGTTGACTGGAGTGCCCTTGCTGAGGCATCCGTCGATCTCCTGCTTCACGCAGTAGGTGCGCTCCTGGTCGATGCCGGCCGCGCCGTCTACATCCACCTTCGGTGTCGGAGCGGTCTTGCCGTTGCCGATCATATCCTCACAGTTCGCCTCGTACCACAACAGGTTCATGCTCCTGTCGTAGCCGCTGATCACGCCGTTCTCGCTCTGTTCCATCAGGTTCTTGTCGAAGTTGCCGTTCTTGTCGGCATCCGCCCTCATGTAGGTAACCTGACTCGTCTCCAACTCAGGAACGTAGGTCACCTCGACATTCCACGTCAACACATCGCCCTTACATACATCCTGGTTCTTGTTGTTGATCGTGTAGCTTTGGTACACGCTGTACTCGTAGGTCGTCGTCTTATCCACCTTGGTCTTCACCGCCGTGAACTCGTCCGTCTCTTCGCCTCCGTCCAACGTCCAATGGAGTTGGTCGGCGTAGTAGAACTTGTCTTGATCCTTTCTGAGCTTAGCCTTCAAATCAACAGGCTCGTCGCCCGCGCAGTAGTGGTAGGTGTTGCCTGTCGTGTCTGGCACGTCAACGCCGATCACGGTCACCTTCACCTCCTTCATCTTACTCTCCGGATATGGCGACTTGGTGCTGCGTTGTGTGACATAGTACTTCAACTCCGCCGGCTTGTCGGTCTTCACCGTGAATGGCTCGGTGGATCCCGTGCCGTCCGGTTTGCCATCTTTCTCGTACCAGCGTAACTCGTAGATGTCGTCGGTCGTATTGACGATATCTTTCAAATCAACATCTGATCCTACGCAGACGATCGTATCGATCGCCAATGGTAGTGGGGAGGAGTTAACAGTAATCTTTACCTTTTCAGCTTCTCCGATACATCCTGCCTCACTCACCTGGCGAACAAAGAAGTAGAACTCAGCCTCTTCATTCAACGATACAGATGGTACAGTCGAAGAATATCCTGCAGTTGGTGCTGTTTCTGCAGACTTGGTGGTTTCTACCCATTCCAATGTATTAGCACCCTCAGCATCAGCAGCATCCTCGATGGTCTTGCTCTTACCCTCATCCATCAACCAGTCTTGGTTATGAACAACTGGTTTCTCTGGGATAGCGTCAATGTTCACCTCAAATGTGAAAGGCTCACCTACACACTTAGTAGCTTTATCGGTGAGAGTCATGGTAAACTCAACAGGGCTATCAGCAGCCTCCAACTTATCCAACTCATCAATCAAGGCCTTGATGGAAACATCTCCAGAAGGGCCAACAAGATCCACATCATAATCGGACAAACTCTTCACAAGTTCATCTACATATTTTGTAACCTTATCGTTATCGGAAGCCAAGCCCTCACAGAAGGAAGGAATCTTGACAGTTGGATTTTCTGGGATTGGATCAGCAAAGATGATGATCTCATCAGTCTTATCACACTTGGTGGTTCCTGACTCATCCTCAAAATTATCATGTACCTTCAAGAAGTAAGAAGTACCCTCTTCCTTCACATCAGCCCAAGAGACAACCAAATCCTCGGCAACAGCACCAGACTTAACAGTCTTGAGACCTACACTGGTCTTACTCTCCTTGTGCCAAGAGATCTTGAAGTCCTCATAATCCACACCATTTTTATCTGGAGCAGTCACATCGTTTGAAGACAAAGTGACGGATTCACCTGAACACAAGTGGACTGTCTTGACGCCTGTAGCATCCTTGCCCATACGTCCATCGCCAGAAGGCTTGATCACAGGATCCTTAGGTTCTGTACAGGCAGGACAATCAATGGTCAACTCAATCGTATTAGAAACAGAATAGTTTCCACATGGATCGGTTGGGCTATAAACTTTATTTGGATCTTTCAAAGCAGATTCAGGACCCAAAATAACACGGAAATAAATCTTATCCTTGTCGTTGAATTCCTTCAAGTCAAGGTACTTTGAGATATCTTCCATAACAATCTCCTTCACAGGACCAAGAATGGTCTTCCATGAAGTCAAGTCTGTTGGTTTGGTGCTGTATTGATACAAGTACCTTGCATCAGCACCAATATTGGTCTCGATCATCTTGGTGTACTCAACGAATACAGAAGCGTCGTCACCCAAACAAGACTTGGTCTCCTCCAAGTGTTTGTCCAAATCGAAATAGATACCAACCGATGGTTGAGAACAAGCGTAAATCATGATATCATCCAACAACAAGTCGTTACCATCCTTATTAGAATCACAACCTCCTGTCTTTGAAACAATCTCAAATAACATGGATGTTCCGGTCAACTCTATTGAAGCACGAGCCTCCACCCATGCGGTTCCCAACTTATTGGATGTCGTATTGGCGAATCTGGTATAAACAGGAGACTCAACCACATTTCCAGACTCAAGGTCAGTGATACGAAGGAATACACTAATTGGATTCAACTCACTTCTAGAGAAGTTGTTCAAATAACACTTCAATGTAATCTTTCTATCACAAAGGTCATCAATACGACGTTTGTAAATAATGGCTCCTGGATCGGATCCCACATTCAAGAAGAGCATCGCTCCATAGTCGGAACCCATATAAGTATGGTCAGGCGCAAATGAATAACCATTCTTGCTTGGCTCATTACCATCTCCATAATAACCAGCCCAACCAAAGTTGACACCAGTACCATTCATACCATAAGACAACACATTGGCAGCTACAGTATAATATCCCTCAGCAAACTTATTTGCATCAGCTTTACAATTTACAACTACAGGACAATCGCAGTCACCATTCTCTACCACGGCGAAATGAGACTGTTGAGGTTCCAAGTTATCAGGCAACTTTCTTTGCCACTTCACACCATCAGTGTGGTTAACCTTCTTTGGATTGGAAATATCCGTATAATCCCAAGTCCAATAGTTCTTGGCAGAGGTAAATGTACCAAAGTCATCCATCCAAATCAACTTTTGCGCTGCAGGGACTACCTGACCTTGTGGATTTGTGGTGGTACAACACTCCTCATCCTTTACAGTAAAGGTATTTGATTTAAATTTATCACCAGACTTGGTGGTAATCTCACAATAGTATTGATGGGTTGCGTTAATCTTATCGCCAGACTCATGGGATACAGAAGTGCTGGTCGCACCAGGAATCACCTGACCATCCTTATACCACTTATAGGTACAACCCACAAAACTACCTCCCAAAGAGATTGGCGTAGTCTCACCACCGGCACAAACAAGCTCATTACCAACCAGCACAGCATCGATTTCTGCATATACCTTAATGCTTTTGATCATGATGGCTTGACCTGCTGGCAATTGCGACATAACAACATTGACAGTCAACATGTTATTCGCAATAGGTCCCTGCGTGTTGTTATTGGAAGTAGGCGTATTGACAGTTGCAGTCAAGCATGCCCCCTCTTTTCCGGCCAATGAACTAGTACTAACACCATCAGGGTTGGTTCCTGAGTTATTGGTTCCAATCTTGATTTGGGCACTATAGCCACTGGTCAAATGAGGATTCTTATTGCTTCCACTCGCATCCAAATAGGTGGCTGCCAACGGGTTGCAATACTCAACAACGACTTTATACTGTCCACCATTCTTCAATCCTCCGACAGTGAATGAGACAGCATTCACATTATTAAGACCTCTCTTTCCTCCTGAAATAACCAAACCCCACTCACCAGAATCTTCGTTGTCATACATACGAAGAGAATCCAAGCGAATAGGATTAGGTGTAATGGCATAACATGCATTATCCAAGAATTCGGATGACTTAGCATCAGACTCCGTTGACTCTACCAAAGAGAATGAACCGATTCCAATATGTGGTCTGATGGTGGAATTTCCTAAACCATCAACCATATCCATGGAATGGTAATAGTCATCCTCACCACCTGCAACAGAGAAATCAGTCTCAGCCACAAGCGGCAAAGAAGTACCACCTCCGCCTCCGCCTGGCCATTGGGCGAATAACGACTCAGTACCAAATAAACACGCTGCTGATAGCACAACGTATTTAACGAATAACTTAATCTTTTTCATATCTATATTACCCTATTATTCTAAAACTAAAAGTCTTATTTATAATCACACAAAAAACATTATCTACAGAAGTGTTTCGTTACGCACCAAGTGTAACCCAACATCACCTCGTGACCTCCTCCATTCTTACGTTGGAAATCGGTCAATCCGAGACGGTATCCGTAACCCAAGTGGAATCCCTTGTATCTTGCGCCTCCCAAGATGAAGAGACACAAAGGAGATGGGTTGTGTTCGTTCTTATCCAATGTGTGGCGGTATGATCCTTGCAACCAGTAAGAGAAGTCCTTATTGTCTGGCAAGGTCTGCATAAACTTCAAGTTGATATCCAACTGTCTGTTCTTCTGGTTGTCGGCCTTGAACATCACAGCTGGCTCGATGGTGATGTTGTTCACCAAGTCGAAGTCATAGCCCGCGAATCCGAAGAAGGAGAGCGGACGCTTTGGCTCGTCAAGTCCCAACTCGATCATCTCGGAAGGGATGATATCCTTTGCGGAGAATCCGGCGAAGAAATTATCCCACAAGAAGTAAACTCCGGCATTGGCATTCAAGTACATACCCTTGTTGGTACCTCCGTTTCCGAAGACACCATCCTCGGAGGCATATTTGTCGAACAACTTCTTGTCGAAGTTATAGTGGTTCAACATCAATGACAAACCGAACGACAACTGACGGTCGATGGATTGCGACTTCATCATATAGTGGTTGTTCTCCGACAATGGAATATGGTAGGCGAACGTCACCTCACCTCCCTGACGGTAGGACGATCCGTTCTTATCATTATAGGCGTAAACACCGACACCCACGTTCTTCAAAATACGGGTACGGTAACTCAAGGTCTGTGTCATCGGATGGCCCTCAACACCGGCAAAGTCGAATCGACCTGTGAGCATCAAGTTGTGACAACGCTCCGCTCCTGCCACGGCAGGGTTCACCAAATAGTAGTTGAAGTGGTATTGGTTAACCACAATATCCTCAGCGGCAAATCCACTCATGAAAGGAGTAGATGATAACAACACCGCCCCAAGGCCAATGATACATTTTTTTAGTTTCATCATTCTAACGTTTTTCATCGTATTAGCAAATCGCACATACTTAGTTGGGCAAAGATAGATATATTTCTTAAAAAAACAAAAAAGGGAGTGGGAAACTTAAAAAATACACTATGGCAAACAATCTTTTCAATGATATTAGAAAAGAAAATAGAAAAAAGGTGCCGGAAGCGGCCCGTCCACATGATAGAGCACATCGCTCCCCCACCGGCTACTCCCCTTGTAAATGTACTTTCCATCATAATTCAACAGCACATCACTACTCCAAGAACCATTACCCCGATAAAACCTAACGCCGTCCCAATTGGCCAGCACATCACTACTCCAGGTGCTATTCCCTTTATACAATCGTTTGCCGTCCCATGTATAGAGGATATCACTGCTCCAAGTGCTTCTTCCCTTGTAGAGATGTTTTCCATCCCAAGTGCAAAGAACATCGCTACTCCACGTACTTCTACCCTTGTAAAGATACTTACCATCCCAGGTGGCGACAATATCGCTGCTCCAAGCACTTCTTCCTTTATAAATATAAGTTTGCGCGCAAAGACTGGTAACACCGAAGAGATGCGCCACCAAAACCAAACAATATCTTATATTACGTAATCCGAAAAACATCATAATACCATCTATCCATTGAGTAACACACAAATATAGAAAAAAAACTCCCGTACCCAAAGGATACGGGAGTCCAGCTTTATAACCTATTTAGATTATTTCTTGTTCAAAGCCAAGTCAACCTCTACGGCGCAAGCAACAGTACAACCTACCATTGGGTTGTTACCGATTCCGAGGAATCCCATCATCTCAACGTGAGCAGGAACTGAAGAAGAACCAGCGAATTGAGCGTCAGAGTGCATACGACCCAAAGTATCGGTCATACCGTAAGAAGCAGGACCTGCAGCCATGTTATCTGGGTGCAAAGTACGACCTGTTCCACCACCTGATGCAACTGAGAAATACTTCTTACCCTTCAAGATTCTCTCCTTCTTGTAAGTACCAGCAACTGGGTGTTGGAAACGAGTTGGGTTAGTTGAGTTACCTGTGATTGATACATCAACATCCTCTTTCCACAAAATAGCTACACCCTCGCGAACGTCGTCAGCACCATAGCAGTTTACAGTAGCACGCTCTCCATCAGAGTAAGCGATCTTCTTAACCACCTTCAACTTACCAGTGAAGTAATCGAACTTAGTTTGTACGTAAGTAAAACCGTTGATACGGGAGATGATTTGTGCAGCATCCTTACCCAAACCGTTCAAGATACAACGCAAAGGCTTGTTTGCTGGTCTTGACTTGTTAGCCATCTTAGCGATCTTGATAGCACCCTCAGCAGCGGCGAATGACTCGTGACCTGCCAAGAAAGCGAAACACTTGGTCTCAGGAGAGAGCAAACGAGCTGCCAACTCACCGTGACCGATACCTACCTTACGATCGTCTGCCACTGAACCAGGAATACAGAATGATTGAAGACCCTCACCAATGTATTGAGATGCCTCTACCGCATTCTTAGCCTTCTCCTTCAATGCGATCGCAGTACCTACAACGTAAGCCCACTTTGCATTCTCGAAGCAAATCATTTGAGTCTCCTCACATGTCTTGTATGGATCCAAACCAGCCTTCTCACAGATTTGGTTTGCCTCTTCAATTGAATTGATACCGTGCTTCTTAAGCGCAGCGTTGATTTGCGCGATACGACGGTCTTGTGATTCAAACTTAACTTCTCTAATCATATTCTGTTCTCCTTATTCTTTACGTGGGTCAATAGATTTAACTGCACCGTCCTCTTTCTTAGTACGGCCATAAGTACCAGTAACGCTCTTCAATGCCTCGTCAGCAGGAACACCCTTCTTAACAGCATCCATGAACTTACCCATGTGAACGAACTCGTAACCACATACTTGATCGTCCTTATCCAAGAACATCTTAGTGATGTAGCCCTCAGTCAATTGCAAGTAACGAGTACCCTTAGCCTTTGTTCCGTACAAAGTACCCATTTGACCGATCAAGCCCTTACCAAGGTCTTCCAAACCAGCACCTACTGCCAAACCGCCCTCAGAGAAAGCAGATTGAGTACGTCCGTAAACGATTTGCAAGAACAACTCGCGCATTGCGGTATTGATAGCATCACACACCAAGTCAGTGTTCAATGCCTCCAACAAAGTCTTACCAGGAAGGATCTCAGAAGCCATAGCAGCAGAGTGAGTCATACCAGAACATCCGATGGTCTCAACCAAGCACTCCTCGATGACACCCTTCTTAACGTTCAAAGTCAACTTACATGCACCTTGTTGAGGAGCACACCATCCCACACCGTGAGTCAAACCTGAAATATCCTTGATTTCCTTTGCTTGAATCCACTTTCCTTCCTCAGGAATTGGAGCTGGTCCGTGATTAGGACCCTTAGCAACAGAACACATCTGTTGCACTTCGTGAGTGTAAATCATAATCAGTTAATTATTATTAAAAAATATAATACGCTTTTTGCGACTACAAAAGAAACAATTTCTTTGCAGAAAAACAAACTTACAACCTAAGAAAAAGTAAGAAAATCACTTGTAAAATCGTAAAATTTGCTCTTCGGCTCTCTCAAACAACACGCGGTCGAACGGAGCCTTGAAACGATCCCTCAAATTGGAATCCGTCAGGGCGTAATCACCATCATAATAGACATTGGTGATATTACCCGTAGAATCAATCATTCCGATGCCGATATAACTGTCCACCAGCAAAAAATCACGCACGGAAGTTGTATCGAAAAGCGTGGTGCCGATAGCATAATCGGAAGGGTCATTCTGGGTACCGAACACATCCCTCATCAAGGTAGGGACAAGATCGTAATGGGCTGTCCAACGGTCGCTTCGAACGCTATCCTTGCCATTGAAATAGACCATAGGAACCTGCATCTGGGAGGCGGAATAGTTACCGTTATGTCCCCAGAAGCCACGCTGGCAGTCATCAAACTCCTGCGAATGGTCGCCCGTCAAGACCACAACCGTATTCTCCAACAAACCTTGCGTCTCCAATTCGTCCAACACACGCTTCACCAGTCCATCCAGGTAATAGACCATGTTTTTATAGAGATTCAGAAATTCAGTAGGATCCACATTTTTCCCCAAACGTTCATAGTGGGCGCAATCCCACGAAGGTTGGAAAGGACCTTTGTAGTCCTCTGGCATGATCATGCTATGCAAAGAGTCGAAAAAGAGAAATGAGAAGAAGGGCGCATCACCGGCTCCCCTACTCTTGATAAACTGGATAAAAGACTCCGCCACGTTGACATCCCGTTGCCATGCGTTTAGCCCCGGCGCTGATCCGCACTGTTCCGGCGTCAACGAGAAGACGCACTTGTCCAAAGGGGGGTTCTGCATGGAGGCACTCGGCAAAAGCTTCACCGTATAACCGTTCTCCTTCAAGGCATTCATGAACACCGGCGAGATAGACTGTTTGCAAAAGTCCCGCCAATAGACGCCAGGCAATCCATAGAACATGGAGAAGACGCCAGTACGCGTGCCATTGCTGCCGCTATAATGTTTGCTGAAAACGGAGGCTCTCTTAGAGAATTCATACATATGGGGCGCGCAAAGGGAATCCATGGTCGAAGCCCGCCACGAATCGAGGGCGATCACCACCACGTTCTTTCCAGTCGGAACGTTCCGAAGCGGCGCCTTGGGATAGTTGTACGCCTTCCCCTGATAGTAGATAGGCACCTTCGTCTCCTGAACCTTGGAAACACCAATGGCAGAGAGGAGAGGATTAGCATTAAAAGAGAGGCACGCCGGAAAATAGCGGTCCAACAAGACCAATTGCCGCTCATTCTTCGCATAGGCGACGATATGACGGAACTGCACCACCACAAGAAGGAAGGTAAATCCGAAAGCGAATCCGAAGATCACCCAATCAGGAATCTTATCAACGATCTTATCGGCCAACTTAAAGAGACCTATCTCCAACGCCACAATCAACGCCAAGACACCGAACACCAAAAGATACTGCGTGAAGGTGAACTCGAAAACCTGTGTGGCTCCCGGAGCGAACACCTGTTCAATCACATAGTAATTGAGGTGGAAACGATAAAGCGAGAAGACATAAGCATCCACCGTAAGCAACAAAAGGCAAATGGTGGAAACCACCGCCGAACAGATCATGTTTGCTCTTTTGCTGCGGGCCAATATCGTCACCGGCAGATAGCAGAAAAAGAGAGGCAGAAAGGTTATAAATAAGAAATGCGTCAATATATAGGCACATATATAAAAAGGGTGCTCACTCCAAATCGAATTAGGAATAAGCACATGATACTTCATGGAAATCAGTAAGACAAAGAGTGCGTTAAAGAGCGAGAACCAAAGACCGATCTTCAACAGTCTCCGCCTACTGACGGGAACTTCCCTATCATTTTCAACCATAATCAATCTTTATTACAAACTTAACATATAAGATACAACCACACCGAATCGATCCAACGGATCAACCACATGCATGGCATCATCGTATCTAAACTTCGCCTGTAAAGCATTATGTTTATTAAATTCATATTTCAAACCCGCCTCGTAACGCACCTTCTCGATGGTATTATTGCCCTTGAAATCATTGGTACGCAAAAAGCATTCCGCAGAAGCAAGCGGATAGAGCGCCACCTTGGGCAACTTGGCGGTGAAATAGAGTTTATTTCTCCAATAGTGTTTGAATTCCTTGGCAGGCTCTTTCTCAGGACGGTAAGAGATTTGATACTTCGTCTTCAATCCGAAAGTGAAGCGTGAGACATCCTTCTTCAGACGGGCATACCCGGAAAAGCGGTGGTTGAGGTAAAGATCCTGCTCCTTGTTCGCCTTTCCCGCAATGCTATAGTCGACACCGACCTTGAAAACACCTTTCACCACATTGTATGAGACATCCGCCTTCGTGGAGATCTTATCAATGGATGAGGAATTATTTTTTAACGAGAGGGACTCGGTCAGACCGAGATCCAGACGCTTGAAAAATCTCTTCGAGAGCGTGAAGTCCACAGAAGAGACAAAGTCTTGTCTGTCTCCCCCCGCCCAAGCATTGGAAGTGCCCAAGAGAGAAGCGACAAACAAGACTAAAATATGAATTCTAAACTTCTTCAAAGTTGAATTATCCATTAAAATCCTTTGCTCTTGTAATTTGATCAACTGTGTTAATCTCCTTAGAAGCAGACTCGTAATAAACCTTGATCAAGGCGGTATCCTTCAAGAAATCGATGTAACCCACCTCACACTTGGTAACGTTCAAGCCTGTACGTTGCTTGATATCAGCCACCATCTCGTCGTACTTGTCTGGCGTGATAAGGTTGATCTTCTCATACTTGATCAACTTGCATGCGCTCTTCGAAACGATACGGGTCTTCTCCATCAACCAAGTCATAAATACGAAGAAGAAGTTGGTAGCGAAGAGTTCTGCGTAACTAACGCTGACAGCCAACGCATTGATCACAGAGAGACCAATGATGAGGAACAAATAGGTCATCTCACGGATAGGCACAGTATCTGTCCTGTATCGTATGATACCGAAAATGGCGAAGAGACCTAACGCCAAACCGATTTGAAGCTTCTCACTTCCCAAAAGGAATATCAAAAGGAATACGGTCGTACTGATCAAAGTGAATGTGAAAACATAATCACGTCTCTTAGACTTTCCATAATACAACCAAACGATAATCAATGAGGTGACAAGGACGTTCAATCCGAAACGGACCACAAGTTCAGCCAATCCTTCCCCATTAATAAAAGGGATGCCGAACATTCCCAAATCACTAATGCTTGATAAAAGTTCCATAAACTATTATTATTATTTAATTATTATTTCTCAAACCTACAAAGCCACGCCAAGATTAGAGCTTCTCGATATACCTGAGCTTCTCTTTGAAACGGTTGTACTTCAAATTAGGATCCGTCAACACCATACCCAAACAGTATTTGCTGATACTGCGTTTCTTCAAACGGAATGTGTTAAGGTAATCCTTGAAGTGGGAATGTGCGTTACCATCCTGTTTTACCTCCACGATACATAGCTTCGGAATCGTATTTTTGATGCCAGTCACGCAATTCTCGAACTTAATGTTGAAGTCGATGGTCAACCGCTCGGACTTCTCCTTGTTCACCAAAGTGATACGGAAGAAGTTGTTCCTAAGCCTAAAATCAATCTCATTCATCTTGAATTTAGACTTTTCATCCAGGAAGTCAATCGCCTCTTGGTTGTGCAAAACATTCTCGTCCGTTATGGTGATACGTTTCTTTGAAGTTCTACCCTTGTTGTTCTTTGTCTTCACCTCCAGAAACATCAGATCAGACTCCACATATTCCCGTACGCGGATTTTCTGACGGTTCAACTTACCAGCTTGGTGGACGACATACATAGTCGCCTCGGGCGTATCATAATAAAGCGTCCTGTAGAAAGCCTTTCTTAGATCGCCAATTTGTTGGACATAATAATCGGCCTTCGCCATCTCCAACAGAGCCGGAAGTTTTTCCACATTGACCAGAAACTTCGTGTCGATTCGATTCATCAATCGAATGCCACTCATCTCCTCCAACGTGATTGGATCCAGAGCAGATAATTTAGAATCAATTGTGTTGATGATACTCTCCATCCTGTGTTATTCTGTGATATACTCGTACACCTTCTCACTTTTCAACTTGCCGTTAGGAAGAAGTGTGCGGGCAGACTGTTTCTTACCAAATTCATTGTATTGGTACTGAACGGTCTTCTCCAACTTGTTGTACTCGTCGAAATGCTTCTCCTCAGTACATTTTCCCTTTTCGTTATAAACAAAAGTAGTACGGGATTTTTGGTCACCCACTTTGGAGTATTCGATCTCTTCGGTCTTGTTACCGTTCGCATCATATTTAGTGACATGATCGATTTTCTTCTTTCCCCCTTCCATGCGCCATTCCTTAATCTCCGTTACTACTTTACCGTTTACCTTTTTCTGCGCTGCGGCAGGAGTGGCGAACGAAAAGAGCAATAGGGTTGCTAACGCCAAAAAACACTTATTCATACGCAACAATATTAATGGTATTAAATCGAATTCAAAAATAATCATATTATTGGAATTGCAGAAAGGAATTCAGCAAAATTCAAACAAATAGCGATAAAAAAGGATGAAAGCGCAAACAAAACAAGCAAACAATTACATATTACCGCCGCCGAACTCGTCGTCGAAACTGGTGAAGTCGCCCATCTCGTCCTCATTGTATTGGTCGAAACCTTCAAATTCTCCGAGTTCATCCTCATCAAAACTTGAAGTACCCTTCACCTCTGGAATATCTAAAAAGAGACCATCCAACACCTGAACAGGCGCCTGTCCCTTCGATTTCTTGCAAATAGGAGCCGGCAACGATTCGCGGGTCACAACCTCCTTGAGTTCCATAAAGAAGGAGCGTTCGTTCAAAATATCAAATACGAAACGAAGCTTTTGGCCCTCCTCGGACGCGAACTCCTCGATGCGGACACGATCCATCACGTAGCTATCCACGTCAGAAGCGGTATCCATCTCCATCAAAGTGATCTCTTGCTCCGCCTCCCAATCGTCGTTGCACACAAGGAAAGTGGTCATTTGATCTTTCGCATAACCTACACTTGCCAAGATAGCATCGTTCAACTCCAAGAAAGTCGCATCGGAATCGATGTGAATCTCCCTCATAAAACCGTCCACCTCATCGGACAAAAGGACAAACTTAAAAACCATATCCTTAAAAATTTAATTTGTGGCAAATATAGAATTAATCACCACACAATAAACATTTTTGTCGAAATTTATTTCAAAGAGGATTCAATAGCCTCCACACTATATTGGACCTCCTTATCCACCTCCACCAAATTTTGGATGGACTTCACCGCATAAAGCACAGTGGCATGGTCGCGGTTTCCGATCTGCTCACCTATGCTGGTCAAAGAGACCTTGGTGTACTTACGGGATAGGAACATGGCGATCTGACGCGCCTGAACCACCTCTCTCTTTCGTGAATTGGACTGAAGCATATGCGGCTCCAAACCATAATAGTTGCAGACAGCCTCTTGGATCGAAGCCACCGTCACCGTGCGCTCAGGTGCGGAAACCAAAGAGCTGACCACCCTACGAACCAAATCCATGTTGATTTCAGCATCGGTCAATGTGGATTGAGCCAACAAAGAGTTGATGACACCCTCCAACTCACGCACACTATCGGAGACATGCTCGGCAATATAATCGAGCACATTATCCGGTATGGAGAGTCCGTCCGTACGGACCTTAGATTTCAAGATTTCCTTTCTTGTCTCCGAGCTTGGCAACTCGATCTCCGCATTCAATCCCCAACGGAAACGAGTCAACATACGGTCGTCCAATCCTTGCAACAATTTAGGCGATTGGTCAGCGATCAAGATGATCTGCTTACCATTCAACTGCAAGTGGTTGAAAATTTGGAAGAAGACATTCTGGGTTCCACCCTTACCCGCAAAGTATTGGATATCATCCACAATCAACAAATCAATCATCTGATAGAAAGCGATGAAGTCGTTGGTACGGTTGTGGACAACCGCATTTTGGTATTGCGACAAGAATCGATTGGAATCCACATAAAGCACCCTCATCTCCGGATGTTTCTCCAAGGTAGCCCAACCAATGGCCTGCGCCAAGTGCGTCTTGCCCAAACCGGAGCCTCCATAGATAAAGATAGGGTTAAAGGTATTCTTTCCCGGATTTTCAGCGATCTTCATACCTGCGGAACGAGCCAATTTATTGCAATCACCCTCAACAAAGGTATCAAATGTATAATGAGGATTTAATTGAGGCTCGATGGCCCTTCTATTAGGCGTCTGAGGGAAGGGATTATAGACATCCGCACGCTCCGCATTCTCTTTTACAGGGATAACGTGTCCACTCTTACACTCTACGGTTGAATCGAATAGGCTGTACGACAATTGGCTGTCACTACCCAACACCCTGGTCAAGGTAGATTTCAACAAATTGCAATAGTGCTCATCCAAATATTCCGCATAGAAATAGCTTGGAACGGAAACTGTGAGTTTTTTATTCTCCCAGCTCAACGGCACGATTGGCATAAACCATCTATCAAAGCTTACCGAAGGAATATTATCCGCGATAATCTTTAAGCATTCGTTCCACAAACGGACATGTTCTTTCTCTTCCATTGTAATTACTCGTTCATAATTATCATCCACTGACAAGGCCCATATACACGCCTTATCAATCGTTAATTTCTCTTTTCAATTTGCACTACAAATTTTGGTTTATTTTTTCAAAAAAAAAATCGTTTTTCGTTTGCATTATAAAAAAAAACGTAATTGCCTGTTTTTCAAAGCATATTGCAAAACACTAAAAATGAGCGCTTTACAAAAGTTATTAACAATTAAAGCACTCATATTTAGTATATTAATGTTTCAGTGAGAATCACTCACTTTTTTTTCCGAACACGGAAACATTGATGTAACGTTTTGGATGCTCCCTGATATCGACAACCAACTCGTTCGCACTACCGATTGTGGTATTCAAATTGTTATACAAATCCTTGTTGGTCAAGAGCAAACCAAGCGATCCCGTGCCATTGTTCAACTTATCGGTAATGCCTTGCACTCCCAAGAGCGTCTTGTTCAAATTATTGACCGTACCACGGAAATCCACGCCACTCAAATTGGCGCTGACCTTGTTGAAATTGCCCATGACTCCATTGATATTGGCGCACAAATCAGGAACATCCTTATCCACAATTCTGTTGATGCCCACAGAGGCCTTGTTCAAGTTCTTGGTGATGGCATTGATGTTCTCAAGGGAATTCTCGATGGTCTTATTCTCCGCAATGGCGTTCAACGAAACGATCAACGAATCCAACTGAGGAATGATCGTTTGGATACGAGGCATTACCTCCTCGGTCAAAGAGTTCATCACACCATCATCCACATAAGATGGAATGGTGTCTCCTCGCTGATATACGCCAGACGCACCCGACGCGATCCTCAACTCGATGGAAGGGGATCCGATCAATGCGGAAACCAAAGCGGCCTTCGATCCTACAGGGATCTTCAAGTCGTCGTCCACTTGAAGCACCACCACCACATCCGCATCCGGATTTTCGTAATCATAGATGATGCGTTGAACCAAACCGACCTTGTAACCCTTAACGGTCACATCGTTTGTCTCAACCAAACCGTTGATATGGTCAAACTTCAAGTAGTAATAGTTCGTAGGATTAAAAATGTTAATTCCTTTCAAATAGTTCACACCAAAGAATGTAACCGCCAAGGTCGCAATAACCCAGATTCCGATTTGTAGTTCTTTGCTAATCTTAAAATTCATTTTTCTATTATTTAATTATAACCTTATTTACTTATAGTATTGACGAGCATCCTGCGTAGAGAGCTTCTTGCCATCCTTGATTACCACCAAGAAGGCATCCTTAAACTTCTTCTTCACCTCGTCACGCAATTTTACGCCAGCCTCGAATGTGGTCTCGTGGCCATAGACATATTTGTATTTATAGGTACCCGTCTCCACAAACTCCTGCGCAGGCACCAAGCCTTGGAACTCCTTCGCGTTTAAAGATTTCGGCGAGCTGGCGCTACAAAATTGCACCGCATAATAGATGGATGACTTTTTCTCCGCAGGCGCCTTCTTCTCGGCGCTCTCATTCTTAGCAGGCTCCACGACCGTCGTCTCGCGCTTCTCAGGAAGATCGCTCTTTCGGGCAGTATCCACTTTGGCGGTATCCACACTGACCTTTTCCACGGAAGGTTCCGTCTTGCTGTTCTCTGTGTTATTTGGCTTCGCCGCTTCCTTATTCACACTTTCTTTGTTCGCACTCTCCTTCTGCACGTTCTCCTTCGCGGGAGCTTTCTCCTCCTTCGGTGAGACGGATGGTGTCACGGCTGGTTTCTGTTGTTTGTTGGCATCCGCATCGGAATAGCCGTCGTTGCTGCGCTTGTCGTGCGTCTTTTTATATTGCACGAAGGCCTTCACGATAGCCTCGGACAACTTATCCAGATTCTTATCCTTCGAAAGGAACTCTTCCTCTTCCCTATTGGAGATATATCCCAACTCCACCAAAACAGCCGGCATGGCCGCCTGCTTCAACACCCAGAATCCAGCCTGCTTCACGCCTCGGCTATATCGGCCCTCCTTGGTGAAATTTTTCTCCACGAACGAGGCGAATGAGATACTCTGCTCCATGTATTTGGATTGAAGGAAGTCGAACATGATGTACGACTCCGTGCTATTTGGGTCGAAACCACGATACTTGGTCTTGTAATCAGACTCGTAAAGCAACACGGCATTCTCTCGCTTGGCCACCTCCAAGTTGGCGGAAGAGGATCCGACCGCATAGGATTCGGTACCTCTGGCCGAGCGGTTTTCCGCAGCATTGGTATGGATGGAGATGAAGAGATCCGCCTTGGCCCGATTGGCGATCTGCGCGCGGTCGTCCAACGGAATGAAGACATCCTTTTTTCTGGTATATAAGACCTTCACGTCCTTCTCCTTGGACATCAACTCGCCCACTTTAAGGGCTACCTTTAAATTGATATCCTTCTCCAACTTCTTCAAAGTATAGCCAATCGCACCGGCATCCTTGCCTCCATGGCCCGCATCCAGCACCACGACGAAAGGCTTATCAGCCGCAAAGAGCCCCGACATGCCCACCCAAAGAAGGCACATCAAAGAGAGTATTCGCTTCATTATCAATGATTTTTTATCCAATACCTATCTTTTATAAATTGTATGGCAAAAATAGGAAATTATTCTTAAATTTGCATACATTTTTACGGCGCATTTATAAACAAGTATTTTTTTGGCACATAGACACTTAACATATTTAATGCTTTTATCCGTTGGGCTATTCACTTCCCATATAGGGGGTGCCTATGCGGAAACAGTGCCGAATGATACCCTGAAAAGCGAGGTCGATTCCACCGCAAGCGACGTGAAGAAGGTCAAGATTTCCAGAGACGCCATCAAATCCAACGTCAACTATTCCGCTAAAGACTCCGTCGTGTTCTACGCCGACGGACACGCCTTTCTGTATGGCGATGCGAAAGTCACCTACGAGAACATGGAACTCACCTCCGACCACATCGAGATGAACACGGACAGCACCATTGTCCACGCGAGATGCGGATATGACTCCACCGGCGCCGAGATCGGACGTCCTGTCTTCAAGGATGGTAACGACAGCTACGAATCACACAGCATCGACTTCAACTATGAGACAAGGAAAGGTCTGATTCGCAACGTGGTGACACAGCAAGGCGACGGCTACATGACAAGCGAACTGGCCAAGAAGCTGGAAGACAACACTTTCCTGATGAAGAACGGAAAGTACACCACCTGCGACGATCACGAGCATCCGCACTTCTACCTCAATCTGACACAGGCCAAGGTGAAGCCCAAGGAGTACATCGTGGCGGGTCCCGCCTACTTGGTGATCCAAGACGTACCACTACCGCTCGCGCTACCGTTCGGATTCTTCCCGTTCACGGAGAAATACTCTTCCGGACTCCTTATGCCGACCTTCGGAGAGGAGAGTTCCAGAGGATTCTATTTAAGAAATGGCGGATACTATTTCGCTATCAGCCAATACTTTGACTTGGCATTAAGGGCAGACATATACACCAAAGGATCATGGGGTGTAAACGCCACCACCCGTTACAAGAAGCGCTACAAATTCAACGGAAACGTTTACGTCAGCTACCAATCCACCGTCGAGAGCGAAAAGGACATGCCCGACTACACGCAGATGAACGACGTGAAGGTGACATGGACCCACACGCAAGATCCGAAGGCCAACCCTTTCAGGACCTTCTCCGCGTCGGTCAACTTCTCTTCCTCCTCCTACAACAAGAACAACACAAGCGCACATTACAACCCGTCGGTGTATGGAGAGAACAACAAATCCTCATCCATCAACTACACCTACAAATTCCCGGAGTCACACTTCTCGTTGACCACCAATGTCACATTGAACCAGCGACAGAGCGACTCCACCATCTCCCTCAAGTTGCCGACCTTCCACTTGAACATGAGCCGTGTCTATCCATTCAAGCGCGAGAAAAGGACCGGCAAAGAGAAGTGGTACGAGAAGATCTACCTCAGCTACGGTTTGAACTTCGACAACTACATCTCCACCAAGCAGAATAAATTGTTCCAGCAAAACCTCTTCAAGGACTGGAACAATGGCATCAAAAACCAGGTGAACCTCGGTGCATCTTACACCGCCTTCAAATATTTCGTGATCACACCAAGCTTCAACTACAGCGAGAAGTGGTACTTCAAAAAGAAGGAGTTGAAATGGAACGATGCGGACCAAAAATTGGACGAGACCATCAAAAATGGTTTTTACCGCATCAACGACATGAACGCTTCGTTGAGCGTCAGCACGCAACTCTATGGATTTTTCCAACCGATTTTCGGCAAGAAAATCAGTGCGATACGCCACGTCTTCCAGCCAAGCGCAAGCCTCAGTTTCACCCCGAAAATGGAACATCCGCTCCCCTCTTTCGGACAGAATTATTACGGAAACTACTACAAGCTGCAGCGTGACGGATCTATCGACACGACCAAATATTGCTATTACACCGGCAATTACTATGGCGGACCATCCAGCAACGGAAGCGGACTGGTCAATTTGAGCGTGAGCAACAACATCGAAATGAAGGTGCGCACGGACAAGGATTCGACTGGCTACAAGAAGATATCCTTGATTGACAACCTCTCGCTGAGCACCAGTTACAACATGTTCGCCAAGGAGAATGAGACGCCATGGTCGGACATCTCGGCAAGCTTACGATTGAAGTTCCCGAAAAACTTCTATTTGAACGTGTCAGCTGGCTTCTGCCCATACACCTATAAACTAAACGAGAGCGGACAATATTACAAATCGACCACCTCGGAAATGGAGAGAAACGGAAGATTGGCCCGTCTGACCAACGCCAGGACATCCATCAACTACTCATTCAACAACAACACCTTCAAGAGGAGCAAGAAGAACGAGAAGGAGGAGGAGATCGACTACAACGCAGAAACCGTCGACGACATGTTGGACGAGGTGGTGGAGCGAGGACAGAAGGATCCGGAGAATAGCAAATTCGACGAAAACGGCTACTATAAATACAAACTTCCTTGGAACCTTAACGTAAGTTACTCAGTATCTTACGGCGACTACCTATTCAACAAAGAGACCTTGGAATTCGAGCAAAGATTGTCGCAGACCTTGAACTTCTCCGGAGGCTTCAATTTCACCGACAACTGGACATTCACCTTCAGTTCAGGTTACGATTTCGTGAACAAAGAGATGTCCTACACCTCCTGCAGCTTAGGACGTCGCCTACACTGCTGGTCGGCCACCTTGAGTTTCATTCCGTTTGGCGCCAACCAAGGATTCAACTTCCACATTGGCGTCAACTCATCCATGCTCTCGGATTTGAAGTACGAAAAGCGAACCAGTTCGGGCGATTATCCAAACTGGTACTAAACCGCTCATATTCGGCGATATCCACGTCCACTCGACGCGACATAAAACGACAGCATATAGACATTCGTCAATCACCTAATGGATATTTTCCACACACGGATTTGGATTTAATATAGACACAATAAATAATTCAATTTCTCGTTGCTTTTCTTTAAATCAAGCCCCTACAATTCAATTTTTTTTCTTACCTTTGTAGTGTGAAAAAATAAGAGGCTAATGTATGGCGGGAAAAACGGCAAATAAAGGAACGAATTGTTACGTGTTTCAGACAAGTTGGGAAGTTTGCAACAAAATTGGCGGCATCTACACGGTATTGTCAACACAAGCGAAATCACTTCATGACATTCATGGCGACAACCTAATCTATGTGGGTCCCTATTTCGAGAACGGTGGAAACCTAAGTTTCACCGAGGACGACAAGTTGTTCTCAAAATGGATCAAGGCCTACCAAAAGGAGTGCGGCGTCACCGTCAAGGCAGGTAGATGGAATGTGCCAGGCGAACCGATCGCCATCCTCATCGACTTCAAGCCATTCTACGAGCAACTCAACGACTATTTGTTCGAGATGTGGAACAATTTCCAAATTGACTCCATGAACGCTTACGGAGACTACAACGAGGCCGTCACCTTCGGACTCGCCTCCGCGAAGACCATCGAACACTTCTGTGAATACAACAAACTCGCGAAGGGTGAGCACATCGCCCAATTCCACGAGTGGACGACCGGTTCAGGCGTTCTCTACTGCAAGAGCCACGTTCCATATCTTCACACCGTATTCACCACACACGCCACCACAATCGGAAGATCCATCTGCTTCAACAACAAGCAGTTATACGAATATTTCGACCGCTACAACGGCGACCAGATGGCGAGCGAACTCAACGTGAAGGCGAAGCACTTGGTGGAGAAACAAGCCGCCCACAACGCGGACTGCTTCACAACCGTCAGCGACCTGACCGCCAAAGAGTGCGCACAGCTCTTGGAGAAGCAACCAGACATCGTCACGCCCAACGGATTCGAGGCAGGTTTCATTCCGCAAGGTGCAAAATACACAAAGGCAAAGAAGGAGGCACGCGCCACTTTGAAGAATGTGGCGGAGAACCTGATTGGCCACACCGTTTCGGACGACGCGCTCTTCATCGGAACTGGAGGACGCTACGAATACCGCAACAAGGGAATCGACGTATTTTTGGAGTCGATGCGCCTATTGGCCATCAACAACGACTACACCAGGGAGACCATCGTATTCGTCATGGTTCCAGGATGGAACATAGGCCCTCGCAAGGACCTACAGTCCAGAATGGAGGATCCAAACGCAAAATACACCCTATACAGAAGGAATTTGACACACGATATCAACAACGTGGACAACGACCAGTTGTTCGGCACGATGCAGGCCTTCCACTTCGACAACGACGTCGACAAGAATGTGAAGGTGATTCTTGTGCCAAGTTACCTGAACGGAGACGACGGCATCTTCAACAAGAGCTATTACGACTTGTTGATCGGTCTCGACTTGACCATATTCGCATCGTACTACGAGCCTTGGGGCTACACCCCATTGGAGAGCGTAGCCTTCAGCGTACCGACCATCACCACCAATTTGGCAGGATTCGGACTTTGGGTTTCCGACGAGCCTGTAGGCATCCAGAACGGTGTGGCGGTCATCAACCGTAACGACCACAACTACTTCGAAGTGGCCAACGAGATCCATGACAACGTCGTGGCACTCTCGGAGATGAGCGAGAAGGAGCTCACCGCCACCCGTAAAAAGGCGAAGAAGATCGCGGACGGATGTTCGTGGAACGACTTCGTGAAATATTACGAGGAGGCATTCAAAATCGCACTACAAAAAAGATAACAACAACAATACAATAAACACTAATAAGGTATAGCATGAAAGTAAGAATTAATCAAGCAAACTATCCAGTTTGGAAGGAGATTAACACAAAGGCTAAGGTTCCTGCTAAGTTGGAGAAACTTTCCAAGATCGCAGAGAACATTTGGTGGGTATGGAACAGCGAAGCAACTGACCTCTTCGAGGAGGCTGACGCGGATTTGTGGGAGAAAGCAGGCCACAACCCAATCCTCTTCTTGGAGCGTGTCTCTATTGATACATTGGAAAAGATCGAGAAGAACAAGGTTCTTTTGAAGAAGATCGACACCGTATATGACAAGTTCAACAAGTACATGAGCGAGCCAAAGGACGCTAAGAAGCCTTCTGTCGCTTATTTCTCAATGGAGTATGGTTTGACTGATATCATCAAGATCTACTCTGGAGGTTTGGGTGTACTTGCAGGTGACTACTTGAAAGAGGCCAGCGACTGCAACGTGAACATGACCGCTGTAGGTTTCCTTTACAGATATGGTTACTTCACACAAACCCTCTCTATGAACGGAGAGCAAATCGCTAACTACGAGCCACAAATCTTCAACACATTGCCTATCTCCCAAGTAAAGGACGAGAACGGTAATCCAATGATTCTTGAGGTTCCTTTCTACGATCGTATCATCTACGCTAACATCTGGAAGGTATCTGTAGGCCGTATCAACTTGTACTTGATGGATACCGATATGGAGAAGAACTCCGAGTTCGACCGTTTCATCACTCACCAACTTTACGGTGGTGACTGGGAGAACAGAATGAAGCAAGAGTACATGTTGGGTATCGGAGGTATCTTGATGCTCCAAAAGTTGGGCATTGAGCACGACACTTACCACTGTAACGAGGGTCACGCGGCGCTTATCAACGCTGAGCGTATGAACTACTACATCAACCAAAAGGGATTGTCATTCCAAGAGGCATTCGAGGTAGTTCGTTCTTCCTCTTTGTACACTGTACACACGCCAGTTCCTGCTGGTCACGATAAGTTCGACGAGGGATTGTTCGGCAAATACATGGGCCACTACGCTCAAAAGTTGAAGATCTCCTTCGACGAGTTGATGGATCTCGGCCGCGAGAACCCAGGCGACAAGGGCGAGAAGTTCTCCATGAGCGTATTCGCTTGCAACACTTGCCAAGAGGTAAATGGTGTGAGCTGGTTGCACGGAGAGGTTTCCAAGAAGATGTTCGCTAACATCTGGAAGGGTTACTTCCCAGAGGAGTCTCACGTACACTACGTTACCAATGGTGTCCACATGCCAACCTGGGCAGCAGACGAGTGGAAGGCCCTCTACAACGAGACATTCGACGCTAACTTCCTCAAGGATCAATCCAACGAGAAGATCTGGGAGAAGATCTACACCGTATCTGACGAGAAGGTTTGGGGCATCAAGAAGTCTTTGAAGCAAAAATTGATCGACTACATCAGAGTAAAATACAAGGACAACTGGTTGAGAAATCAAGGAGATCCTTCTCGCATCATCAAGATCTGCGAGAGCATCAACCCTGAGGCTTTGACCATCGGTTTCGGTCGTCGTTTCGCTACTTACAAGCGTGCACACTTGTTGTTCACAGACTTGGAGCGTTTGGCTAAGATCGTCAACAACCCTAAGTGTCCTGTTCAATTCATCTTCACCGGTAAGGCTCACCCAGCTGACGGCGCAGGTCAAGGCTTGATCAAGAGAATCATCGAGATCTCTCGTCAACCTGAGTTCCAAGGCAAGATTATCTTCTTGGAGAACTACGACATGGCTTTGGCTAAGAAGTTGATCTCCGGTGTGGATATTTGGTTGAACACCCCTACCCGTCCGCTTGAGGCATCTGGTACATCAGGTGAGAAGGCGCTTATGAACGGTGTTATCAACTTCTCCGTAAAAGACGGATGGTGGTTGGAAGGCTACCGCGAGGGTGCAGGTTGGGCATTGACCGAGAAGAGAACTTACGAGTTCCAAGGTCACCAAGACCAATTGGATGCCGCTACTATCTACGGTATCTTGGAGAACGAGATCATCCCTATGTTCTACGCTACCAACAGCAAGGGCTACTCTCCAGAGTGGGTGAAGACCATCAAGAACTCTATCGCGATGATCGCTCCTAACTACACAACCAAGCGTATGATGGACGACTACATCGAGCGTTTCTACAACCCATTGCGTGAGCGTTTCGCCAAGTTGATCAAGAACGACTACGCAAAGGCGAAGGAGATCGCAGCTTGGAAAGAGAAGGTCGCTGAGAACTGGGATCAAATCGAGGTAGTTTCCTCATCCGTTTCAGAGAAGCTTTTGACCAACCCAGAGGTTGGTGATTGCTACGACGCGGAGGTTGTGATCGACACCAAGAACTTGAACGACAATGGTATCGGTGTGGACTTCGTTTCTACAGAGAAGGATGCTAACAACAACGATAAGATCGACGAGGTTAAGGAGATGAAGTTGGTTAAGCAAGAGGGTACGAAGCTTACCTTCAAGTTGGACGACAGAATCACTCGTTCAGGCTTGTTCAAGTACGCATTCCGTATGTTCCCTAAGAACAAGGACTTGGCACACCGCCAAGACTTCTGCTACGTACGTTGGTTCTAATCATCACACAACCATACGAGAAAAAAGCGAGGCTATTGTCCTCGCTTTTTTTTGTATCTTAGCGTCATGAAAAAGAGACTCATCATAATACTTGGGCCAACCGGCGTCGGAAAGACGGAAAGGAGCCTTCAGCTTGCGGAATCACTCCACACGGAGATCATTTCGTGCGACTCCAGGCAGATGTACCGGGAGATGAAGATCGGCACGGCAGCACCCACAGAAAAGGAGTTGCAGCGTGTACCACACCACTTTATCGGCAACCTCTCCATCCACGATTATTACAGTTGCGGAAAATTCGAGTTAGAGGCGCTCGCCAAATGCGAGGAACTTTTCCAGCGGCACGACACCGTGCTGATGGTAGGAGGTTCAATGCTCTACATCGACGCGATCTGCAAAGGAATTGACGACATTCCCAAGATAGACGAGGAACTACGAAGGGAGTTGGACCTCCGATTGGCCAACGAGGGAGTGGATGCCCTGCGCAACGAGCTGAAAATGCTGGACCCCGTCTATTATCGACAAGTGGATCCCCTCAACCACAAGCGCATCAAGCATGCCTTGGAGGTCTGTATCCAGACAGGCAAACCCTTCTCATCCTTCCATACGGACACCAAGAAGGAGCGTCCGTTCGACATCGAGAAAATCGGCTTCACGCGGCCACGGGAGGAGCTGTACGAGCGCATCAATCTCCGCGTGGACAAGATGTTCGAAGCGGGCCTTTTAGAGGAGGCGAAAGCCCTCTACCCTTACAAGGGTCTCAATTCGTTGAACACAGTGGGCTACAAAGAGTTGTTCGAATATTTCGACGGTAATTGGACTTTGGAATACGCCAAACAGATGATACAACAAAATAGCCGCCACTACGCCAAGAAACAGATCACATGGTTCAAGCGGGATGAGGAGATCCAGTGGGAGACCTTGACCGATTAAACGTTCGACCTACTCTCCTCGGAAGTAGCGCACCCATTGGGTTCGACCTCGAAGGATGGCAGGCAAACGACGCAAAACATAGCATAGGAACGAAGGGCCCAAGAGCCTACATTTGCAGAGGAACTCCTTCCAAGCGGGTAGGCACCACTCCGAATGGCCTATGAATCGGTAGAAGTGGTTCAGCTGCATCTTGTGCAAGAGATGGCAATAGGCCGACTCCACGCTCTTCGCACGGTTAACGAGGCTGCCTGGATTTTTCAGATAGACATAGAGCGGCGTCGGCTCCAGTGCGACAAGCCGCGCGTAATAACCGACCTGCAACGAGTAAAAAATATCATTGCCATTGATCGAGTTCTCGAAACGGACGGCATATTGATCCAAGAAACTTTTACGGGCCATCTTGGTCCACGGCATCTTGTGGTGGAACCTAATCTCCGCCCAATCACGCTCCGTGCATTCATCTTTCGACAAATAGGAGGCAATGGGCATGGATTGTAGCGGTTCGAAGCTCTCTCCATCCCTGTATTCAAAGTTGAAATAGAGGAGATCCAACTCCGATTCGCGGTACTTGTCCAATACGGCGATCGCACCAGGGGCGTAATAGTCATCGCAATCCGCGAAGAGGATCCACTTGCCTCTTGCGACAGCGAGTCCCCGATTCCTCGCCTGCCCGGCGCCACTCGGCTCTGTCGGAGCCAAACGGAGCAGACGAAGATGGTCCCGCTCAGGCAAGTCTGGCACTTTATCCTCATCACTATGGTCATCGACCACAATCACCTCGACATCCTCCCGTTCGGGGATGCTCTCCACGCACCTTTTCAGCAGTGACGGCGCATTGCGATGTGGAATGATAAAGGAATAAGTATAAGCCATAAATCCGACAAAAAAAAGAACGAGCAGCGACACCGCCACCCGTCCATGATTGATTCATTGATATTATTCTGACAACGCCAAACGCAAACCTACCGTGTAGAACCAGCTCTCCGGCTTTCCGCCGTCCCTGGCAGAGACACGGCAATAGGTCTCCGGCATAGTGGCGCTACCGCCACGATAGACACGCGCCTCGCCCCGTTGCGCCCCCTTAGGGTTCGTCTGAGGCGCAGACGTATAGTCGCCATACCAATCCTCGCACCACTCTGACACATTTCCGCTCATGTCGTAAATGCCCAACTCGTTGGCCTTTTTGGAGGCTACCTTATAGGTGGGAGAGGTGGCATACTTGTCGCGCGTCGCCACATCCATCCAGTTGTTGCTTCCGCTGTACATATAGTTGCCGGATGACTTACCCGCTCTTGCGGCGAACTCCCACTCCG
This sequence comes from Paludibacteraceae bacterium, assembly GCA_024401555.1. Lineage (GTDB taxonomy): Bacteria > Bacteroidota > Bacteroidia > Bacteroidales > Paludibacteraceae > UBA1181. The sequence goes on along the minus strand of JAKSKV010000027.1, from coordinate 6,231 downwards.
CCTCGGTTGGCAAGCGGAAACTCTTTCCCGTCATGACGCTCAATCGCTTCAAAAAGGTCTGGCACATATCCCAAGAGACCGACTCCACAGGGAACGACTCGCCCTTGTATTTGGATGGGTTGTTGCCCATCACGGCGTTCCACAACTCTTGCGTCACCTCCGTCTGGCCCATGTAGTAACCATCCAAAGTCACCTTGTGCGCCGGTTTCTCCGTCGCGTCGGCGAATTTTCCCTGCTCCGAAGTGGCGCCCATCGTAAAGGTGCCACCAGGCACTCTCACCATTTCGAACGCAACGCCCTTTACCGAGAAAACCAACTTCTGTTTCTTCTCCTTCACCGTAGTCTCCGTCTGGATAGGTGTACGCTTCGAGGCGTTGTCATCCACCCTACTCACACGCTCTTTTTCCGAGGTTTCAGACTCTTTCACCACCTCTTTCTTCGCACCGCATGAGACAAACGACATCACCACGGCGGCATAAATCAAATTTTTGTAATTCATATCGTATCAAATTGCATGCAAAATTACGAATAAATGGCTTCATTTAGAATAGCATATCGACATTTAATTTGAGAATAGAGAATAAAAATGTATCTTTGCAAAGAGAAATAAAAAGAACATTAATAGAAGAATATGATAACTGCTTCGGACATTGTAGTACAATTCGGAAAAAGAATCCTTTTCCAAGATGTGAATCTTAAATTCACAAGTGGTAACTGTTACGGTATCATCGGTGCGAACGGCGCCGGAAAATCAACCTTTCTCAAAGTAATCAGCGGCGATCTGACTCCTACCAAGGGATCCATCACCATCGCGCCAGGCGAGCGTTTGTCTGTGTTGAGACAGGACCACTTCCAATTTGACGAATGTACCGTCATCGAAACAGTATTACGCGGACACGAACCATTGTGGAACGTGATGCAGGAGAAGGACGCCTTGTATGCGAAGGCCGATTTCTCAGACGCGGATGGTATCCGTGCCTCCGAATTGGAGGAGAAGTTCGCGGAGATGGACGGTTGGAACGCCGAGAGCGACGCGGCCGCCCTATTGAGCGGATTGGGCATCAAGGAGGATCTCCACTACCGTTTGATGAAGGAGTTGAGCGGTAAGGAGAAGGTGCGTGTGCTTTTGGCGCAGGCCCTCTTCGGTAAGCCAGACAACTTGCTGTTGGATGAGCCTACCAACGACCTCGACTTGGAGACCGTGATGTGGTTGGAGAATTACTTGTCGGAGTTTGAGAACACCGTCTTGGTGGTATCCCACGACCGTCACTTCCTCGACTCTGTCTGCACCCACACGGTGGATATCGACTATGGCAAGATCACGATGTTCGCAGGTAACTATAGCTTCTGGTACGAATCGAGCCAACTCGCGCTCCGTCAGCAGGCTCAACAAAATAAGAAGGCCGAGGAGAAGAAGAAGGAGCTCATGGAGTTCATCCAACGATTCAGCGCCAATGTGGCGAAGTCTAAGCAGACCACCAGCCGCAAGAAGATGTTGGAGCGCTTGAACATCGAGGAGATCCAACCATCCACCAGAAAATACCCTGGCATCATCTTCACGCCAGACAGAGAGCCAGGTAACCAGATCATCGAGGTAAGCGACCTTGGCTACACGACACCAGAGGGCGACGTTCTCTTCAAGAACATCACCTTCAACGTGGAGAAGGACGACAAGGTGGTATTCTTGTCGCACGATCCCCGCGCCATGACCGCCTTCTTCGAGATCATCAACGAGAAGATCAAACCGACATCAGGAACATTCAAGTGGGGTGTGACCATCACATCCGCCTACTTGCCGCTCGACAATACAGAGTTCTTCAACAACGACATGAAACTGGTCGATTGGTTGGCGCAATACTCGCCAGACACCAACGAGTCGTTCGTCAGAGGATACCTTGGCAGAATGCTCTTCTCCGGTGAGGAGATCTACAAGAAAGCAAGCGTACTCTCCGGAGGTGAGAAGATGCGTTGCATGCTCTCCCGCATGATGTTGAAGAACGCCAACTGCCTTGTGCTCGACTCCCCTACCAACCACTTGGATTTGGAGTCTATCCAAGCATTCAACAACACGTTGAAGGCATTCAAGGGTAACATCTTGATGTCGTCACACGACCACGAGTTCATCCAGACCGTCTGCAACCGCGTCATCGAGCTCACACCAAGCGGTGCGATCGACAAGCGCATGGATTATGACGACTACATCCTCAGCGACGAGATCAAGGCGCTCAAGGAGAAGTTCTACAACGTATAACCATACGAAAATCATCATAGGAAGAGGAGACGTAGCCATACGCCTCCTCTTTTTAAATTAAGAGAGAGTTAAATAGCGACAGCGTTAAATTATATGAGAATGAAGAAGAGATTATTCTACGGCGCATTTTTGTGTGCAATGGCCCTACTCGCCTCTTGCGGAGGCACCAACAACAGATTCAAGGAGGTGGCCACGACCGACCCCGATGCGGTTCAAATCAACTTCGTGCGCTTCGACCAGTTGATCTACGGACTCGACAGCTGCATCACAAGGCCCGCACACGTCGGAAACGACCAGTACGATTTGATGAAGGTGGATATTCCTGACGACGATTCGCTCTGCCTAAAGCAGAAGATCGAGGTCATCAAGGGGCAGTATCCTACTCAATTCAGGCAATACATGACGATGTTGACCGAGATGTCCTCCGGCTATGAGACCTCATACGAGACTCTCTTCTACCTCTTCCTCGTCCACCAGGCTTACCACGACGTCTTCAACGAGTGCGAAAAGCGGTACGAGCAGACCGAGGATATCCAGCGTCAGTTCACGAAGTCGTTCTCCCGCGCGACGCAACTGATCCCCGGCTACCAGACGCCAGAGAACATCCATCTGATCTACTCCGGATTCGGCAACTACCTCGCCCTCGACGAGAACACGCTCTACGTCTCATTGGAGTACTTCCTAGGTGCGGATTACGCCAACTACGCCTATGCGCCAGGTGTCTTCCAGTACCAAATCAAGAACATGACCAGGGAGAAGATCGTCCCTGACGCCATCTACGAGTGTACCTGCGAGCAATTCCCGATGACCAAAGAGGCGGGCAACCTCCTCGACTACCTCATCTACTACGGCAAGATGCTCTACGTCACCGACGCCATCATGCAGGAGGATTCGCCGAAGCGGATCATGGGCTACACCGACGACGAATGGGCTTGGTGTGAGGCGAACGAGAAGAAGATGTGGAATTTCCTCCGGGAGGAGAATCTGCTCTTTGAGACAGACAATAAGATGATCACAGACTTCACGATCATGTCTGGTGCCACCAAGTATTTCTCTACAGAGCAGTACAGCGCACCGGGACGTGCGGCTGTCTGGTTGGGTTGGCAGATCGTCTCCAAGTATATGGAGCGGAATTCATCGCTCTCTTTAGCGGATTTATTGGCGCAACAGGATGCGCAGATGATCTTGAACGGATCGAGGTATAATCCGTAGGGGGAAGGGGCCGATCGGTTGGGCAAAAGGCGTTTGCCGTTTCTTCCCAGGCGATTGGACAAGGCGATTGGACAGGGCGTATGCTACACGCCCCTACCCATAAAATTCATTTCAAACAGACACGGAAGAGCGGTGATCGGAAGACGCCGCTCTTCTTTTTTAGTTTGTAGGTATAACTCTTTTTCGCGAAGGAGAGCTTCACCTTGATGGTTTCGGAGCTCTCTAAGGCCTCATCCATGGCGAAGAGGTCCGACCAATCACCCCACGCCACAGACTCGCTGTAACCTTCGGAAAAGGGTATTTCCAAGGCTATCTGATGGCTTGGCACATTATAGGCGCAACGGTTTTCCACCTCGAATGGTTCAAAGAGGAAGTTTTGGACGGGGAATTCGGTGAATTCGCGTTTAGGGACGATGCCGAAAGTGAATCCGCAGCTGCGGAGCACCATGCTGTGGAAGTCGGCGGTCACGTAGGTTTTGTAGTAGCCTAAGGTATCGGTATAGACTACTTGGTCGCTGGTGCAACCTTGGGTGCGATCTTTCCTGTCGTAGCGGTAGTGGATGTGGAAGGGCATGCGTTGGAGTGGCACGCCGTCGCTATCCATGATGCGGCCGCGCATGGGGAGGATATTGAGGTGGATGCGGTCGTCGAGCGTCTCGCCTCCCTTCATGTCGAAATAGTTGATGATCTCGTCCTCACCGAAGCGTAGCGTCACCACATGGTCTGACTTCACCATTTTGCGGATCATTCCCTTCGCGTCGGTCATCACCGTCTCTGAAACGCCTTCATCCACGAAGGTGATGGGAATGGGGCTTTTCAAAGGGGTTCCTACGGCATCCAAGAAGGCGATGCGGAGGGCGACGGAGTCGGCTGCTATGGCGGGTACCCGCTTTTTCGTGACGGAGTCGGCCACTATCGTATCGGAGAGTGTCAGGGCGTGGGGCGCACGGCTCTCCTCCTCTACCGTCGTGGGTGAGAGGATCTCCTTGACCTTCTCGCAGCTGAAGAGTATGGGAAGGGATAGTAGGATGATGAGGACTGGGTTCTTCATGGCGTATTTTCGTGGTTAATATTCGTGGCTATATTTTCTTGGGTATAAACAAAAAAGGACATCCCCAAAGGAATGTCCTTCTCCAATCAATGATTTATCATTAACTATTCTTTCTTGGGCGCTCGATGCTGATCTCCTCGATGATATCGCCATCCTCGAAGACTCCTGTTTGCTTGGTACCGCTCGCGAATGTGTAAACACCGTTTCCGTGCTTCTTACCATTCTTGAACTCACCCTCGTATTTATCACCGTTAGCGTAGTAATATACGCCTTCGCCCTCTGGCTTTCCATTAACGAAAGGACCTTGGTAAACATCACCGGTAGGGTAAGTGAACTTACCTTGACCGTCGCGGATACCAGCCTTGTATTCTCCTTCATAAACGGAACCTGATTTGAACTTGTAAGTTCCCTTACCTTCAAACTTTCCATCAACAAAGTTGCCAGTATAAGTCTCACCACTCTCAAAGGTGAATGTACCGAAACCGTTTCTGCACTTTCCCTTGCACTGTGCATTAGCTTGAATACCAGTAAGAGCAAGGATTGCGACTACCGCCAAAATTTTTGCCTTCATGTTTTCCGTTCCTTTTTGATTTTTTAGTACCGCGAATATATGAATAAATCCATAAATCGCAAAGAATTTTTCTTTTTTTATCTATATCCTTCAATTTTTTTTAAGAATCTCCACAAATTCGGGGGAGGAAAATGTTTTTTTCAATGGGGATGTGCTAATTAGCGGGGTGAGATACAAGGGGCTACGAAAGCTTTGAACTCCCTATTTCCCCAACTCAAACTCTCCCACCAAAGGCAAATGGTCCGACAGATCGCTTTGCACTACCCTAATGGATATGGGATTCCAATGTGAGTCGTAGAGGATGTGGTCGAGGCGGAAGCGCATCCAGCCTTCGCGGAAGGTGATGCCGAGGCCTGAGCCTCGTTCCCACCAGGCGTCTTTGAGGCCTGCGCGCTGCAAGGTGGTGAGTGGAGACATGCCGGAGAGGTCGTTCATATCGCCTAGTACAATCGTGGGAAGGTTTTCCGCTAGGATACAATCACGGATCAATTCCGCCTCTTGAGTACGTCGTTCCTTGGCTGTTTCATAGAGGGAATAGTAGTCTGGCAGGGAGAGGATGTCGTGGGCGTTTTGCAACGTGTAACGATGGTCTTTACTGAAATTATTGGTGCTGATCAAGTGGCAACCGACGACCCGTACTGTTTGCTCGTTCACCGCTAGCCGGAACTCATAGCATAGCGTACCTAAGGCCGAACCTTCCAATCGGTTGTATTCCGTAATTGGGTAACGACTGTATAGGACATCGCCGCAACCAATTCCATACTTATCCGCCACATAGGGGTACGCTACCCTTACCAACGAATCGAGGAGCGCTGAGTTCCTTTTATCAAACTCATTGATGAGTACGGCATCCGCTTGCTGGGATATGATTTCAGCCGCGATGGCAGATTGTTTTGTCTTAAAATTCGGATCGGAGATGTGGACATTCCATGTCATGACACGGAGGCTCTTTGTCATGCAGACGCTGTAGGGGTTGAAGGCGTAGAGTTGGAAGTGGTGGTTGCAAAATAGAATGCCTATCGTCAAAAGGAAGATAGTAAAAAGTACGATTTTGGCGGCAAGGTGATTCTTTATATTCATATACGACTAAGAGTAACTATCAGGTTATTGGAGGAGTAATCTTGATTTCATGTCATCCATCGAAAA
>JAKSKV010000026.1 GCA_024401555.1 Paludibacteraceae bacterium | reverse complement strand
TGTTCGCGCAGACGGTCTGTTCCAAGTTCGTCGCGCTCAACTCTACCAACGGATTTACCTTCAAGCTGAATGTCTTGGTTTGTGGATCACACGCTGGTGTCTGGTTGCTCGTAGCTGTGATGGTTATCGTATAGGTGCCTGCCGCAGTCGGCGTGCCGATAATCTTGCCGTCGGCGAAGCTCAAGCCTGCAGGCAATGTGCTCGTCGCTACCGTTGCGTTTGCGCTGGTGATAACCACTGGAGCGATCGCCGTGTTCGCGCAGACGGTCTGTTCCAAGTTCGTCGCGCTCAACTCTACCAACGGATTGACGGTCACCGTCACATCACCTGACGTACTACATCCATTCGCATCAGAAACGGTCAATGTATAGGTAGTGGTTGCCGTTGGAGCCGCAATCACCGATGCCTCATTCGTCTTATTCAAACCAGCTGCAGGCGCCCAAGAGAAAGTGGTCGCACTGGTAGTGGTTGCCACCAACTCTACAGAATTGCCCTTACAAATCGTACGAGCGGTTGGCATGGTCAATGTAAGGGTATTGGCTGGAATAATCACATTGACAGTAGCCGTTTGAGTCAAGTCACAAGAACCCTTCACGGTAACCGACACTGGTATCGTTTGATTTTCAGAAGTCTGGTCATAGACCTCATCCACCGCTACACTTTGAGAAACAAATGTCGGAGTGGCGCCACATCCATCCGTAGTAGCGGCAAGTGTTACCGATGACAAATCTGGCATCTTATATTTACAACCACCCATTGCGGTTGCCTGGACATCCGCTATGGCTGCTATAGTTGGAGCAGTAGCCTCCTTCCAAGTATAAGTGACACTCTTAGATTCCGCTGGAGTTCCACACACATTGGTATAGGTAGCGGTCCATGTCTGCGATTTACCACAATTTGCCAAATCCGTCACAGCACTTGGTGTCAATGTCACTTGTTTTGTCGTTCCACACTCGTCAGTCACTGTAAAGTCAGCAACAGCAGGATCAACCTTGGTTGAAATGTCACAACCAAAGTCTCTATTAGTCAAAGATGTTTCTATAGTTGGCGTAACAGGATTCTTTACCGAAATAGTTTGTGTTGCCAATGCGCTCTCGCAGCCATTGCCATCGGTCACCTTGACATTGATATTACGTGTAAGTCCGCAATCATCAGGAGCCGTAAATCTTACAGTCGCCTCATTCAACTCTTTCTTGTCATATGTGACATCACCACCCCATACATAATTATAATCAGAAGGCGAATTCTCAACAGTTGCCGTCACATCCACCGTACCCACATTAGGGCAAACAGCCGCAATCGCAGGGATCGCTACGGTAGGAAGATCATTGACGGTGATGTTTTTAGAGATACGAGATTGGCAACCTGTTGTTTTATTGGTAATCACCAAAGAGACTTTCTTGGTTCCTGCCGTTGGCCAATTAGCAGTCAATTGCGCAGTACCTTGTCCTCCGGCAATTGTTCCACCCTCTACGCTCCACTCATAAGTATAATCGGTAGCATTGCCAACAGTTTCGTTTATCACCAAGTCGGCATTCTTACAAACTGCATCATCAGATGACAACACTGGAACGATGGTGTCGTTGACGTGGATGATGACATCCACCGAATTGGAGGCACATCCAGCACCTGCAATTGAGGCAACCGTATAGGTCACATCTCCCGCGTACTGAGGAGTACCACTCAATTGGAAATACTTTTTACCATCTGAAGAGGTTGAAGATGTATATCCATTCTCCTTTGAGAAGTTACTTGAGCAGACAAGCGGCTTCACTTCATCCAACGGCACATTCAACTCATGAATATATATCTTAATCGTATATTCCTTAGTGAAATCCAATTGTTGGGACAACTGGCACAAATAACCTTTACCAGGGACAAAATTACCCTGATCTGATCCATGGTTTTGAGAAGTCGATGCCACCAAAGCCGCATCATCACCATCGCCATCATAAATCTTAATATCGTAAACAGCTATTCCTGAAGAGAAATCATATTGATCACGAAGGATCTCTGGGTGCACATAGTACATCAATCCCCAATCGTACTGAGAGTGAGAGAAGATATTGACACCATATTGATCACATGAGGCAATCGCCAACGCATCATCATCAGGGTTACGTGTCACCACAGCAGTCAGACCTTCCGTATGACCAACTGTCGAATAACCCATTGTACCTACATTGGTCTTCAACGTCACCTCTTGGATGCTTTCACCCAAACAAATAGTCTGCTCCTTGAGAGCTTCGTCGTTTGCGGTAATCTCTACACTTGAAATATCAGCAGCCTTGAAACAAGCCTCCCACGTCGACTCTTTACGAATAGAGACTCTCAAATTTTCCGAGAACTTCTCACCATCCAACTCCCAATGGTCGAATTTACTACAATCAGTAGGTTCTGCTACCAAGACAACATCGGAACACCAACCTGGCGTGAATGGGCTAAACACCTCCGCATTATTAAAGAACATCTTGACAGAACCGGTTCCATCGCACTCAGCATCTGTAGAAGTAGCAGCAGTTACCGTAAATTGTCCATTTTCAAATTCGACCTGATAATGGACATTTTCAGTCACCTCAACCGTATAATCTTGCGGAGCATCACTCAAAGAGCCATTCCAAAAACTTCCATTGTAATAATAATGCCATACTTTAAACTTACTACAATCACCAGGCACGGCGTGGTAAGTAACCTTTTTTCCGCAAGGAACAGTCACGGAAGATTCGTATTTTTTTGAATCACCCTCTACGGTCATATAAACAGATCCTTCCCCTTGCAATTTGCCAATGGTGGCTGTGTAGTTGGCAGTTATAGTAAAGTCAGGCACTTCACAAACAGACATAAAAATATCATCCACATAAACCTCTCCGCGTACACTATAAGTATGACCAGCGGAAAAGACTGTCGTGCTTTCAACTTTTTGTTCCTTGCCGTTGTCCTCCTTAAACCAATAAATCACCTCCAAATTATTACCGCCACTTTGCGTCGGACTTGGCAAAGCTGACAAGATAGTATTTGCAGCTATAGAACACCCAGAGGATAGATTATACACTGTTGGAGATGTTGAATAATCCGGGCAAGTGACAACCACGTCACATTTTGACAGCACCCACTCTCCAATTTTATTACTTCCAACCTTTAATTCATATGTTTTTGTCGAAGATATTGATACTGTAACAGGAATTACATACGAAGTTTGCCCCGTATAATTTTTACCATTAAAATTATATGTGACAGTTGGACACGCTTGATCTATATGAAAATTCACAGTTGACTTATTCGGTGCACATTGTGGACCATACAAAACTGGCAAACAAATTGACACATTCTCTTCCGCATCATTATCAACTTTAATGTATAACCTTGAATTGAAAGAAGGTGCTGTAAAGGAAATAGTGCTATCATCTATAGTTGTATATGTTGGTATATTTTTCCACGAGGATTCATCATCCAACTTATATTGCCAACTATGATTAGTTTTCTCCGATTGAAAAACAGTAGCATGTACAATATCTCCAGGGCACACGCAATTTTCATCTATCTCAATAAAAGGATCATCCTGACAAACATTTATATCAAACGAAGAACTTCCGTAATAACAAGTAAAAATGATCCACCAAATAGAAGTTCTTCCATAGTATATAGTATATTTTCCTTTCTTATAATTAGATGGAATTGTAATAGAAAAATGCTCATCATCAATTGCCGTTGGAATGAATCGATCCTCAACAGACCAACCAAAAAATCTATTTTGATATCTAGTACCAAAAAAATAGTCAGAATACTTAGTTCCACTTTTCTTAGGGAAATAAACAGTCACCGTTTCTCCTGGTTCCGCACACGTATTTCCCCCAGGATATGAGACCGTTTGCGCCCAAGCCTCCCCAGCTCCCATGAACATCACAAGAGCCAACAACAACCATTTCACCCAATTTCCTCTAAAAATCTCTTTTACAGAATACTTTATATCTTTCATATTCATACTTATGTTTCATTTCAACAAAAACAGAAGAGCGAATACACTTTTTACCCTATTCTTGCATACCATTAGCCCCAAAGGGCCATTTGTAGTTCAAATAATACCAAGACGTACCATTTACGCCTTGTCCTAAAAAGCTTTCCTTTTATGAAAGTCCGTCGTATAATATTGACAATCAATCAATTATCAAACATCACAACAAAGACTTACCTATCAATACTTCTGTTTCATACCAAAGTGCAAAATTATATAAAATGCAACAATCAACAACACAAACAATCATTTATATGACATTCGCCAAATTCTTTTTGATATTAAACAATATATTTATTGATATATTTTAAAAAGAGATGTGAATAGAGGAATTTTACACAGGGGGAATTTCGGTGCAGAACCACACACCCTTTGCGACAATTATCAAAAGAAATGTTCACGGAAACGCATTGCCAGCAAGATATTTTTACTACATTTGCAATGATAAAATTTATTTGTTTAATGATTAAAACATCAAGACTATGGAACCAATTCACAATGAGAAGATCAATTGCGAGAAAGACAAGAAAAGAGTCAGCAAAACTTGGGAAGCCGCACTAAAATCCAAAGGGACAGGTTGGGTCACCTATCCTAAATTCGTCAACCTAACAAAAGAATGCAAAGGAGAATGAGATACATGCTTGACACATGCGCTCTCATTCACCTAACACAAGACTATGAACTATTATCTCCTGATGTTCAAATCATAATCGAGATTCTCCCGATCTCAAAGGAACAAATCATCACCTATGGAAAACTCTCCATAAATGAAGCAGAGAATCACAAGGATCCCAGCGACCATGTCATCATCGCACATGCGATAACCAACAAGATGCCGCTCATATCCTGCGACAGGAAATTCCAGTTCTACACAAAACAAGGATTGGATTTAATTTCCTATCGGAGGGGAGGCTGATGGAGGCCAAGCCTGCGCATCATTCATCATCACCGCAAACAAGAGATGCATCGCATTGTTTGGGCGTTTTGAAAACGCCCCAGCCCCTTTTGAAATTCCAAAACATTTTCTACATTTGCGTAAAATTTATTTGTTTAATGATTAAAACATCAAGACTATGGAACCAATTCACAATGAGATGAATTCTCCCTCCTCCCAAGGAAAGAAAAGGTTGAATAAAACATGGGAAGCAATCCAAAAACACAAAGGGCTATGGACAATCACCTACCCAAAATGGGTTGCGCTTAGAGAGCAATTAATAAATGAAGAAAAGAAATGAGATACCTACTTGACACCTGCACATTTTTGTTTGCCACGACAGAGCCGGAACTACTAGGGAAAGAGGTCCGTAATTTATTTGACGACTACGATAATGAATTTTGCATCAGCATCGAAACAGTCAGAGAATTAATCATAGCGTTCAAAAACAAAGGATTAAAATTTCGAGAATGTCAGTACAGCGAAGATATTATCCACACAATTAAAAACGTGCTTAACATCACTATTCTACCCGTTAAAGAAGAGCACATGCAGACATTCGCAACTCTGGATATCAACGTCAACCAAGACCATCGAGATCCCAGCGACCATGTCATCATCGCACATGCGATAACCAACAAGATGCCGCTCATATCCTGCGACAGGAAATTCCAGTTCTACACAAAACAAGGATTGGATTTAATTTCCTATCGGAGGGGAGGCTGATGGAGGCCAAGCCTGCGCATCATTCATCATCACCGCACACAAGAAAGCGTCGCATTGCAAAAAATAAAATTTACTATATTTGCATAGAATTAAGACATGAAGACAATGAAAAGAATCGCTATCATACTCACATCGTTGGTGATGGCCACCATGGTTTTCGGCCAGAATAAAAAGGATATCAAAACCTACGAAACAGCCGTCATCCTGATGAACGAGGGAAAATACAAAGAGGCGCTTCCGCTTCTGAAGGGATTGGTGAGCACCAACAAGGAGTTCGTTGACGCCTCCTGGTCGCTGGCCGAACTCTACGGACGCATGTGCGACGACGAAAAGCAGATCGCCACGCTCGTCAAGGTAGCCAACCCCAAGTTGCCCCGTTACCACAACAGCGTCATGCGTCTGGCGGCAGCCTACCACAGTCTTTGCGACTACAACAACGCCATCAAGACCTACCAGATCATTCCTCCGACGGAATCGACCTACTACAAACGCGCGCAAGCCGCCATCAAAGAGTGTGAGGACGCATTGGAGCTCAAAGAGGAACCCGTTCCTTTCAACTTCAGGAACATGGGCACCGCCATCAACACCGAATTCGACGAGTATTGGCCCAGCCTAACCGCCGACGAGGGCTACTTCTCCATGACACGCAAGCTCAACAAAAAGCAGGGACAATCCGAATTCGGAAGAGGCATCCACGAGGATATCTACCTCAGCAAACGGTCGGGTTCCGACTGGGGAACCGCCCTCAATGTGGGCAACGCGGTCAACACCATCGGAAACGAGGGTGCGCAAAGCATCTCTCTGGATGGACGATATCTGTTTTTTGTGGCATGCGACCGCGCCGTCGGATTAGGAGGTTGCGACATCTACTACTCCATCCACGAGGGAGACAAATGGTCGCCGGCCATCAACTGCGGATCCCCCGTCAACACACGTTTCTGGGAGACCTCCCCTTCCCTCAGCCCGACAGGTGACGAACTCTACTTCGCCAGCACCCGTCCAGGCGGACAAGGCAAGTGCGACATCTGGAAGTGCAAAGTGACCATCCAACAGGATGGAAAGCTCGCCTTCTCCGCCCCAGTCAACCTTGGGCCTACCGTCAATACCAAAGAGGATGAGCTATCCCCTTTCATCCATGCCGACAACCAGACGCTCTACTACTCCTCCAAAGGAATGAAGGGATTGGGCAACTATGACATCTTCGTCACCTACAAAGATGGCAAGGGAGGTTGGACCCAACCGAAAAACATCGGTTACCCTATCAACACTTGTAGAGACGAGACTGGTTTCGTCGTCAACGCATGGGGCGACAAAGCCTACTTCTCCTCCGATGGTCAGGAGAAGAACTGGAAGGGACGTGAGATCTATGAACTCACCCTTGCGGAGGGCAACGCGAAGCCAGCCAAGCAAATGAAGTTCACGACAGGAAAGATCCTTGATGCGGAGAAAAAGGAGCCAATGCAGGCCGCCATCGATGTCTATGGATTGAAGAGCAACAAAACCATCTTCCGCTCCGTCTCCGACAAATCCAGCGGCGAATTCATCGCCTGCGTGCCAAGCGACGAGGAATATGGTGTCAATGTGAGCAAGAAGGGATACCTCTTCTTCTCGGAAAACTCAGACGAGAACGGAACCATTGTCAAGCAAAACACTACCAAGAACACGAAGAAGGTGGACTTGACCAAGAACGACAAGGTAGAGTTGGAAAAGATCGAGGTGGGCAAGAAAATCACCTTGAAAAACATCTTCTTCGACTTCGACAAGGCAACCTTGAAAAGGGAGTCTCATTTCGAGCTAGATCGTTGCGCACAGTTCATGAAGGAGAACCCTACCGTGAAGATCAAACTCTGCGGACATACCGACGCCAAGGGCTCTAAGGAGTACAATATGACACTCTCCGACAACCGCGCCAAAGCGGCTTACGATTACCTCGTCAAGAAGGGCGTTCCCCCTACCCGACTCGAATACCAGGGATTCGGCGCTGAACAACCCATTGCGGACAACCGCACCGATGAGGGAAGAGCCCAAAACAGAAGAACGGAGATTTTGATCACAGCGAAATAAGGAATATACAGAGAAAAGGACACAAACAAAAAGGGGCGTATTGCATACGCCCCTACAATATACGTCACATCACCTCTTAATTGTTTTCCACACGGTTTACGGAACTGATGCCTTGAATCTTCACCAAGTGGACGCAAAGGTTATTCACATCCTCCACATCGTGGACATAGACCGTGACAAAACCTTCAAACATACCGTCGTTGGTCTCCACATGCACCTTGGTCACATTTACCGCATGTTCCTCCGTGATCACCTTCACAATATCGCTCAACATACCCATTCTATCAATACCCTTCAACTCAATGGTCGCAGGGAAAGAGAGCATCTTGTGCGTCTCCCAGACCGCAGAGATTATACGCTCTCCATAGTTCGACTTCAAACGCATAGCAACCGGACATTGACGCTTGTGCACCACCAGCATACCATCCTCCTCCATAAAGCCCAAAATATCGTCGCCAGGGATAGGCGAACAACAATCGGCGATACGATAGGTAACGCCTGAATTATCCTCCGTCAAAGTCAAGGTGTTCTTGACTGGGACCTTCTTATTACCAAAAATAGGAAGGTTAAATATACCGTCATCATTCTTGCCTCCGCCGAACGTCAACTTCCAGTACTTCATCCAACGGCTCTGCGCCTTAGACTTGAATACCGTATTCATCAACTCCTCCAACGAGACAATACCCTTGCCTACCTTATAGAGCAGATTCTCCTTTTTCGTCTCATGGAAATGTTCCATGATCTTTGCGATATTATCCGGGGATGGAGAAAGGCTATTCTTCTCGAAGAAGCTCTTCAAATCGTGCTCACCCTTATTCATAAAGGACTTAAACTCCTTTTTGAAAAGTGCGCGGATCTTTGATTTCGCGCGTGCGGTGGTCACATAATTGATCCACTCCGAGGTTGGATTCTGTTTGGAAGAGGTCAGCACCTCCACCTGATCGCCACTGTTCAGCACATAACTGAGCGGCACCAACTTATGGTTCACCTTCGCTCCGATACAGTGCATACCGATGTCGGTGTGCAAAGAGAAGGCGAAGTCGAGGGCTGTGGAGCCCTGCGGCAAGGTCTTGATATCACCATGTGGGGTGAATACGAATATTTCGGATGCGAAAAGATTCAGTTTAAATGTATCGAGGAAGTCGATCGCATTAGGCTCCGGATTCTCCAAAAGTTCCTTGATGGTCTGCAACCACTTCTCCAACTCGGAATCATCCTTCTCTCCTGTCTTATACTTCCAGTGGGCGGCGAATCCCTTCTCCGCGATATCATCCATACGACGGCTTCTGATCTGCACCTCTACCCACTGTCCGGTAGGACCCATCACCGTGACATGAAGCGCCTCATAACCATTCGCCTTTGGCGTATTCACCCAATCGCGCAGACGCTCAGGGTGCGGTTTATAGACATCCGTAATGGCGGAATAAATCGACCAACAGGTCTTCTTCTCTTCAGACTCCGACTCCACATCGAAGACGATACGCATCGCCAGGATATCAAACACCTCCTCAAAAGGGATGTTCTTCGCCTGCATCTTTCGCCAAATGGAGTAGATGGATTTCACACGGGAATGTATCTCAAACTTGAAGCCCAACGACTCCAACTTCTCCTGAAGCGGTTTGGAGAACAACTCGTAAAGTTTATCACGCTCCTGCTTCGAATTCTCCATCAAGCGCGAGAGTTGCTCATACTTGTCGGGATGTTCGTATTTGAAGCTCAAATCCTCCAACTCCGTCTTCAAGGCATAGAGGCCTAAACGGTTAGCCAAAGGAGCGTAAATGTATTGGGTTTCGCCAGCGATCTTATACTGCTTGGCAGGAGGCATAGAGCCCAAGGTCCGCATGTTGTGAAGACGGTCGGCCATCTTAATGAGCACCACACGGATATCGTCGGACATGGTCAAAAGCAACTTACGGAAGTTCTCCGCCTGAGCGGAGGCCTTTTCGCCAAAGACACCACCGGAGATCTTGGTCAAACCCGCCACGATCGAGGCGATCTTCGCACCAAAGAGGTTCTCTATATCCTCCACAGTGTACTCTGTATCTTCCACCACGTCGTGCAACAGGGCGGAACATATAGAGGTGGATCCCAAGCCGATCTCTCCCGCCACAATACGGGCAACCGCGATGGGGTGCATGATATAGGGTTCACCAGAACGTCTTCTCACGCCATGGTGCGCCTGACACGCGAATTTGAACGCTTTCTCAATGATGGCCACCTTACGACGATGGTTGGATGCCAAATAATCCGCCAATAGAGCCTGGTACTCAGCCTCAATCAACTCATTTTCCTTCTGAATCTGCAATTCGTCCATACTCACAACAATAGAAGAAACAAGGCGACCAGATTAGCCGCCTTGTTCCACTATGAATAATAATTCGTTAGAATTTCACCTCAACATACTTGCCGTTCACCTTGGCCCAAGTGTGACCCTCACGATCCAAGTAGATCTTCAAGTTACCCTTCTTTGCCAATGCGTAACCATCGTTAGCGAAGTCAGAGATGTAGTCGTAAACACACTCAGTGATTGGAGCGCCGAATTTGTCGATCAAACCGAACTTTCCATTTTGTTTTACGCATGCCACACCATTCTTGAAATCCTTGGCAGCCTCATAGTCGAATGCTGAAACCGCCTCGCCGTTCTTGTTGATGTAACCATAACGCTTAGAACCACCGATGTTCTTTGATACGGCAGACAATCCCTCGAAGAACCAAGAAACGCTGCTGTAAACTGGCTCGATCACCATGTTACCCTTGGTGTCGATGAAACCGTAAAGGTAGTTGTCGTTCGCTTGAACAGGTGCAAAACCTTCGTTGAACGCTTTGGTATCAGCGTAAACCTCATCGTTCATCTTCTTACCAGCCTTATCGATGAAGTAGCAGTTACCCTCACCAGCCTTCACAGCGGCAAAGCCGTAGCTATAGTTGCTGGCTGCCACGAATTGTGCAGGAACAACCTCCTTACCATCTTCAGCGACGAAACCATACTTATTCTCCTTACCTACACGAGCAAGACCCTCGTTGAAATCAGAAGCGTTATCGTACTTAGCCTTCACAACCAAGACGCCGGCCTTCTCATAACCATACTTGTTCTTTCTCATCACGCGGACAGGGGCAGGCCACTTCTTGTTCATCTCAGCCTTCGCTTGAGCGGCGAACTTGCTACTTGCGTTATCATAGATAAATTGTTGGTAAGCCTCCTTGGTGTTCTTCTTTTGAACCTCCTTCAAAGCCTCTGCCACCTTAGCGTCTCTTGCCACTTGATCCTCCGCATCCTTAGCACGGCGCTCAGCAGCCGATGCCATAGCGGTAGCGCGCTCTTGTGCCTCAGCCTCGGCGCGTACAGCTGCCTCGATCTCGGCCTCCTTTTGCGCAGCAGCCTCCTCTCTACGACGAGCGGCTGCAGCATTCAATTGAGCGGTAACGTCATCCAAGATTTGTGTCATCTCGAAATAACCGTTGTCCTGAATTGGATTGGAAGAGAAATACTTGGAACATGCAGCCTGCGTGCCGGTCAAATCACCCTGTTGGTACAAAGCCTTAGCCTTCACGTAGCTCAAACGAGGATTAGACTTGTTCAATGCCTTCTCAGCGGCGTCGATGAATTTAACAGCGGACTTATAATCGCCAGCATCAAAATAATCTACCGCTCTATAATAGTTCTTGCGCGCAAGTTTCTCTTCTGAACTGATATTCTTGTTATCGGCGAACACCATCATGGTGCCACTTGCCATCAGCAAAAATAATACTATCTTTTTCATTATTTAGAAATCTTATTTTTTACACTATTGATTATTCGTCTTGACATACACGGAAACCGATGTTGCCACTCTTATACTTGATAGAGACCTTCTCAGATGCGCTAACCGCACAGTTAGAAGCGTCGTCAGCCCAAGAACCACCTCTGATGATGCGGTTGTTGTTGTCGTAAACGTCCGCTACCCACTCGCTGACATTTCCGGTCATATCATAGATACCCAACTCATTAGGCGACTTCTCACCTACATGATGAGTCTTCTCCTCTGAGTTGTATGCGCACCAAGCGACATCACCCAAGTTATCACCACCACTGAATTGTGTATTGACAGTCATCTTACCACCCTTAGCAGCGTATGTCCACTCCTCAGCACGAGGCAAACGGAACTTCATACCTGTTTGGGCGTTCAAAGTCTTAACGAATTGCATTGCCTCGTCCCAAGTGATGTTCTCTACTGGAGCGTCAGCGTTACCGCCTCTAAACTTAGAAGGATTGGTCTTCATCACACGCATCCATTGTCTTTGGGTGATCTCAGTCTTACTCATGTAGAACGACTTCATAGAACCTTGTCCCTCCACATAGATCAACTCCAAGTCTCTAACGTTACGGTTAGACTTAACCTCCAAATACTTTTGGATCTTCTTCACGCGGTTAGCTGGATAAGCGAACTTGTCGTCAGACTTAGCGGCCTTCTCATAGAAAGGAAGCGCCTCATCCCACTTTTGTTGCGCGTAAAGATCGTCACCGGTCTTCACAGCATCCAAGCAAACCTCGTAAGGGATAGAAGTGGATCTCCAGAATGCAGGAGAGTTCTCGCTGATAGAGATTTCACGTTTTCTGTTGCTTGTGTAGGTCTTCACAGCATTGACGGTATCCTTCTTTGCCAAGTATGACTCAGCCAAGACACGCTTGTTGTACTCGTCAGTGATGAAGTTGTAATCCTCGTCGTTCCACTTCACGTTAACGGAAGTATTTACGAGGTCAACTCTTGAACAAGCGTCGAACACACGACGGAAGCTCAAATTGTATGCATAACCAGGAGCCTTTGGATCCAACTTACCGCTGGTGATTCTTGAGCTCTTGAAGAACTCGTCCAATGCAGCGTCAGGAATTACCACACCTGGCTTCTTGATATCTTGCTTACCGATCACCAAATCAGAGAAAGACTCCTTCCACGACAAATTCTCAGGAATGGCGAGCGCCACCTTCGAACCAGCCTTCTCCAACAAATCCAAGCTCAACTTTGTCTTTGCGGATGCGATGTATGCCTTAGAGTTCTCTGAATAGAACATAATGGTGTAGGTACACTCAACGGCCTTTGGCGCGATCAAATCGTAACGAGCCTTCAAATCTGGATACTTCTCCAATTGAGCGGCTGTGATTTTCTTACCTTTCACCATGTAGCTTGGAAGATTTGACCATGTCATGCTGGCGGTACATACTGGATCACCCATCACCTCTTTGTAGGTAACATCCACTTTGTACTCATCCATCAGATAACTGTTCTTACCTGCCACATATTTCTCTTTTCCGGAAATAGACCCAGAGAGAGCAGTCTCCTGTGCCTGTCCCCAAAGGGCAGCTGCCGACATAAGCACAGTCAGCATCGTTAAATAAATTCTTTTCATGAATTCTTTATTTGTTTTTAAGTTATTGATATTCACATCACTGCAATTGTTTCCTCGCGCCACAATATGCTCTACGCCGCCGCACGGACCACACGGGACCGCACATAAAGCTCACAAAGTTAATAAACTTCGTCATAAAACACCGAAAAAATATCATAAAAAATACACACTACTAATATATAATTCGGTGGAATTGTTAATAAGTTTTCCCTATACAATAATAAGAAATAGACCCAGTTGTTCTATTTTTGCAGAAAAGCCACGATTAGCGGATGAAAAGAGACAGGTATTCAAATAGCAGGAAGGACGAGGTGATCGGAAGATACGAGAGCGGTCTGAAGGCAGGCAAATTCGGCTACTTTGAGGTGGACGAACTGGAGACCATCATCAACCACTACATGGACGACGCCAACCCCCAAGAGGCGATGAACGCCGTCCGCTACGGCCAACGCCTCCATCCGAACAGCACGACGCTCCTCACCAAGCAAGCGCGACTCTACGCCGACACGGGAGAAATCTCGAAAGCGCTCTCCATCATCGAGTACATCCGTACGATCGATTCCGGCGACGACGACGCCAACCTGCTCAAGGGAGAAATTCTTCTCCGTAAAGGAATGAGGGAGCAGGCAATGGAGATTTTCGATCAACTCAAGAGAGAGAGCAACAAAGATTGCGCCATTCTCCTCAACATCGCCTACGCGCTCAACGACAGCCGCATGTTCGACGAGGCGCTCCACTTCCTTGAAGAGGCGATCGCCATAGAACCGAAGAACACCGACGTCTTTTACGAGATGGCCTTCAGTTTGGAGCAGAAGGAGATGTTCGACGAGGCGGTCATCATCTACAACAAAATTTTGGACATAGCCCCCTACTCCAACGAAGCGTGGTACAACTTAGGTCAGATCCACATGTTCCACGAGGACTACGGGCAAGCCATCGACGCATACGAATACGCCTACGCCGTCACCCCGAACGACTTCCAATCCCTCTTCCAAAAAGCCAACGCAATGCTCCTTTCCGGACGCTTCCAAGAGGCGGTGGAGACCTACGAGGAGTATATGGATTACACGGGAGAGAGCGTCAACACATGCGTCCTCATGGGCGAATGCTACGAGAAAATGGGGAATTTCGAATCAGCGGAGGCCATCTACACCAAGGCCCACGGGCTGGACGAGAAAGACATCGAGGTCTTAACCGGACTCTGCGTCTGCTGCCTCGAACAAAACAAAACCGACCAGGCTCTTGAATACATACAAAAGATGCGGAATATACAGGGTAACACCTGCGAACTTTGGATATACGAGGCGGAGGTCCACATCCTTGAAGAAAAGAAGGCGGAGGCCATCCGTTGCTACAACAATGCGCTCGTAATCAATCCGGACCAACCTGACGCGCTCATCGCCTTGGGCAAGCTCCATGCAGACGACAAGAAGTACACAACGGCACTCGCCTACTACGAAAGGGCGAAAAAGGCAGGGTGCGAGATGGAGAGATTATCAGTTCTTCTCGCGCACACCTTCTTTGGGTTGGCGGATTATGAGATGTGCGAGAAATACCTCAAAGAGGCCCTCTCCTACAACCCGATGAATATCCAAGCATTCTTGGAGTTATGCCCTGAAGCGATAGAGAGCCCGCACATCGATTTACTGAAATATTTAGATTAGGACACCATGAAAAACAACCTTATCCTCACGATACTCTCCCTCCTTCTCTTGGCAAGCTGCGACAAAAGCGAACAAGACTACCGCTACGTCATTGTCAACAAGAGCACCATCGAGGAGCCCATCCTTCTGAAATACAACATCGAAGGAATGAAGGACGACCTCGAAAAGGAGATGAACCCCGGCGACAGCATCGTCCTTGCGGAGCGCACGGACATCCGAGGCAAACACGTCTGGGACGTGGAGACCAGCGTGGGATTATACAAGGTGAAGCACCTCCAAGCGCTCAACCACGACGAAACCCGCATCACGGAGGAACTTGCCTTCCGCAAACTCTGGAAGGGGCCAGCGGACCTGGAGGAGATCGGCGTGTACCAGTTGGACTTAACCGACAGCCTATTTGTCCTCTCCAAGCAGAAGGAGTACACCTACTGCATCAAAAACGAGATGAGGGACACCGTATTCTCCACTTCCCACCTCAAGCTCATATCAGGAGAGAACACCACCCGATCGGCCGACACCATCACAAGAGGCGAGACCAAATCCATCGGATCAGTGGACATCTACACCTACGGGGAGGAATTGAAGGGAGAGACGAAATACAAGACACAAAAGATGGCGGGACTATCTTCCATCTTCTTTTTCTATAAAAAAGAGCGCTTCACCATCAACAAAGCGAAAGACACCGCCTACTTCAACATCGGCAAAGACACCTGCACATTGGTGATCAGCGACAAAATGGACTTTCTAAACAAATAATTCAAATGGATAGATACGGCTTAATCGGGAAAATATTGGTTCATTCCTTCTCGAAAAAATTCTTCACCGAGAAATTCGCTAACGAACAGATCGAGGCCCGTTACGACCTCTTCGAACTCCCCGTCATAGCGGAATTCGCGGAACTTGTCCAAACCGAGGGACTACGCGGTCTCAACGTGACCATCCCCTACAAGCAAGAGGTAATGCCCTTTTTGAACGAACTGGACGAGATGGCGAAAGAGATCGGCGCCGTGAACACCATCCAATTCCGACACGAAGGTGGGCGCCTCATTCTAAAGGGGTTCAACACCGACGCCATCGGCTTCGAGAACTCCCTCACCCCTCTACTCAGACCTTGCCACACCAAGGCCCTTGTTCTGGGAACTGGCGGCGCTTCGAAAGCCATCGTATATATATTAAATAAAATAGGTATAGAGCCACAATACGTTTCTCGAACCCGAAAAGAGGGCGTCTTAGCCTACGAAGACCTCACCCCAGAGGTGGTGGCGGCTCACAAACTCATCGTCAACTGCACCCCACTCGGCACCTTCCCGAAGGTGGACGAAATGCCGCAATTCCCTGTGGAGCACCTCACCCAAGAGCATTTGGTTTACGATTTGATATACAATCCAGAGGAGACCAAGCTCTGCCGTCTGGCCAGAGAGCGTGGCGCCGCCACCAAGAACGGACTGGAGATGCTGCACGGCCAAGCCATCGCCGCATGGAAAATCTGGAATGCGGTGAGATAGAGCAAGAATAAAACGGAACAGAGGAAGGAGAGGTGTCATTTTGATGATATTTCTCCTTTTTTTATGGCCATTTGCCATCTATTGTGACATTTATCCAACCAGTTTCCACCACATCCACCCGCCGCACAAGTTACATTTTGTATTCAAAAAAGGACATTTTCTAACAATTTGTTGGACAAAACGATGAATAAATGGAAAATTTCCAAAAAATTCCTCAAATAATTTTTCAGAATTAGAAAAAGTGGTATATTTGCATTTGTAAAAAGTTACGGAATAAATCAATTTACTAAAATATTACTAACGTTATTTATTTAACATTATGGATGCAAAAGTAAAAGAATTCATGGACAAGGTGATCGCCAAGAATCCAGGCGAGGCTCCTTTCCACCAAGCAGTTCAAGAGGTAGTTGAGTCATTGTTGCCATTCATCGAGGCTAACCCTAAGTACAAAGAGGCTAAGATCCTTGAGAGAATGTGCGAGCCAGAGAGAGTAATCATCTTCCGTGTTCCTTGGATCGACGATAAGGGTGAGTACCAAATCAACCGTGGTTTCCGTGTTCAAATGAACAGCGCCATCGGTCCTTACAAGGGTGGTATCCGCTTGCATCCTTCTGTAAACTTGGGTCTTTTGAAGTTCTTGGCTTTCGAGCAAGTTTTGAAGAACTCTTTGACTACTCTTCCAATGGGTGGTGGTAAAGGTGGTTCTGACTTCGATCCTAAGGGTAAGTCAGACAATGAGGTTATGCGTTTCTGCCAAAGCTTCATGACTGAGTTGTTCCGTCACATCGGTGCTGACACTGACGTTCCTGCTGGTGATATCGGTACTGGTGCTCGTGAGGTTGGTTTCATGTTCGGTCAATACAAGAGATTGAAGAACGAGTGGACCGGCGTTTTGACTGGTAAGGGTCTTGAGTTCGGTGGATCTTTGATCCGTCCTGAGGCTACTGGTTACGGAACTACTTACTTCGCACAATATATGTTGGAGACTAAGGGTGACTCTTTGAAGGGTAAGACAGTTGCTATCTCCGGTTCAGGTAACGTTGCTCAATACGCAGTTGAGAAGTGTACTCAACTCGGTGCAAAGGTTGTTACTGTATCTGACTCTAACGGTACTATCTACGATGCTGACGGTATCGACGCTGAGAAGTTGGCATTCATCTTCGATTTGAAGAACGTTAAGCGTGGTCGTATCAAGGAGTATGCAGCTAAGTATCCATCTGCTAAGTACTTCGAGAACCAACGTCCTTGGAAGTTGGCTAAGTTCGATATCGCTATGCCATGCGCAACTCAAAACGAGTTGGACGGTGACGATGCTAAGACATTGTTGGCAAACGGCGTTATCTGCGTAGCTGAGGGTGCTAACATGCCTTCTACTATCGAGGCTGTAAACGCATTCATCGATGCTAAGATCCTTTACGCTCCAGGTAAGGCTTCTAACGCCGGTGGTGTTGCTACTTCAGGTTTGGAGATGTGTCAAAACTCTGGTCGTATCTCTTGGACAGCTGAAGAGGTTGACAACAAGTTGAAGGGTATCATGAAGAATATCCACGACAACTGCGTTAAGTACGGTAAGGACGAGAAGACTGGTGTTGTTAACTACGTTAAGGGTGCTAACATCGCTGGATTCGTTAAAGTTGCTAACGCTATGTTGGCTCAAGGTTTAGTATAATAACCAAACAACATAAGGAAAAATCCCCGTTGTTCCTACATCGGGGATTTTTTAATAAATTAAAAATTTAGACAATGGAAAAATTAAAAGTTGCGGTTGTCGGTTACGGCAACATCGGACGCTTCAGCGTAGAAGCCGTTCAAGCGGCACCAGACATGGAATTGGTTGGTGTTGTACGTCGCGACGCATCCTCAAAACCAGCTGAGTTGGCTGCTGTTAAGGTAGTTTCTAACATCGACGAGTTGGGTAAGGTAGACGTAGCCATTCTTTGTAGTCCAACCAGAAACATCCCAGAGGTTGCTAAGAGCATCTTGGCAAAGGGTATCTGCACCGTAGATAGCTTCGATATCCACGGCGAAGTTTGGAACCTCCGTCAATCATTGGATGCAGAGGCAAAGAAGTACAATGTCGCATCCATCATCTCAGCAGGATGGGATCCAGGAACAGACTCTGTAATCCGTACACTTTTGATGGCTATGGCTCCTAAGGGCTTGACCTACACCAATTTCGGTCCAGGTATGAGCATGGGACACTCTGTTGTCGCACGTGGCAAGAAGGGCGTTAAGAACGCACTTTCCATGACAATCCCTAAGGGACAAAGCATCCACAGCCGTATGGTTTACGTAGAGTTGGAGGAAGGCTACACAGCTGAGCAAGTTTACGCTGAGTTGAAGGCTGACGATTACTTTGCACACGACGAGCTTCACGTAATCCCTGTTAACAGCGTAGATGACTGCAAGGATATGGGTCACGGTGTATTGATCGAGCGTAAGGGTGTTTCTGGAAAGACTCAAAACCAATTGTTCGAATACCGTATGCACATCAACAACCCTGCATTGACTGCACAAGTTTTGACATCTTGCGCTCGTGCGGTTGTTAAGCAACGTCCTGGTTGCTACACTTTGCCAGAGATCGCTCCTATGGATTTGTTGGCAGGCGACAGAGAGACTTTAGTTAGAAGTTTAGTATAAGACTACATATAGTCGAAAGACCTAGGCGCGGTACCGTAAGGTGTCGCGCCTCTCTTTTTTTGACGACCTATGCCTCGTTTGGGCATACCATAAAAGTTCCTTTGTCATACATAATAACTTAATAATTGACAGTTATGGAAACGAAGAAATTATTTTTTATGGAATGTCACTTGGCAGGACGCCAATACTATGACGCAAACGAAGTGTGGGATTCGTTGAAAATAGGCACTGTGTTAGCCTTAGAACGTGATCCGGATAACAAATACGACCACGAGGCTATCCTTTTGAAATTCGTGGATCCAGACACGCAAAATGAGTATAAGCTCGGATACATTCCAAGCGTCCACAACAGTCAACTGGCTGCATTAATGGACATGGGCTGGGGAGATATTTTCGAGTGTAGAATCAGTCAAATCAATCCACAAGAGCACTACGAAAGGCAGATCCGCATCACTTTGCAGGTAAAAAAGAGAGCATAACCATTCCGTTAGGCAGACAACCCTTATCGATTGTCTGCTTAACGCCTTTTATGGCCTCTATTATTTCTAATGAAACGGCTATTCCAACTACGCCACTTGCTTTTGGTATACTCTTGCGCGCGTAGCGAATTCTTTTCCGTCTTTTTACGGATATTGGCATTCCGTCGCTCCTCCTCTTGGTTGTTCCAAAACTCGTCATCCGGCGTGTACTCTTCGTCCAAATTCAATTGCCAGAGGTAATAGTTGGTCTCCTTGACCAAAAGGCGAGAGAGCAACAGCAAAGAGATCAAGTTTGGAATGGCCATCAAACCGTTCATGATATCGGCGAAGTTCCAAACCACGCTCAATGAGAAAACCGATCCGAAATAAACCATGACGACAAAGATAATTCGGTAGTAAATAGTGGCCTTTTTGCCACCAAGATATTCCACCGCCTTCTCTCCGTAGTAAGACCATCCCAAAATAGTCGAAAATGCGAAAGTGGCCAAGCCCACCACCAAAACCAATGGTCCGACGAAAGGAATCGTTCCGAAAGCGGCACGCATCATGCCTGGACCCTCTTCACATACCATATCGGGATTCGCATGCAGGCAGCTGACCAAGACCAAACCTGTGATCGCGCAAATCACCACCGTGTCCCAAAAGGTACCTGTCATGGAGACCAACGCCTGTCTGACCGGATTCTTGGATTTAGCGGCAGCCGCCACAATCGGAGCGGAACCCATTCCCGACTCATTGGAGAACAATCCACGCGCCACGCCATAACGAATTGTGATCAGCAAAGCACCACCTACCGCACCACCGCCTACCGCATGAGGATGGAACGCTGAGGAGAGAATCATATTCAACGCAGGAAATATATGGTTGTAGTTACAGCACAAAATATAGAAGCAGCCCAAGATGTAGAAGAGCGCCATGAACGGTACCAAGAAACCGCAAACCTTTGAAAGACTCTTCACACCACCCAACATCACAGCGCCCACCATCAAGGCGATGAGAAGACCTGTCGTGGAGTTCCCCACGCCCAATTCCGTATTCAAAACCTCCGCGACAGCATTGGCCTGTACCATATTACCGATTCCGAAAGAGGCAAGTGCGGTAAAGATACAGAACAATACCGCCAACCACTTCATTCCCAAGCCACGTTCCAAAGCATACATCGGGCCTCCCAACATCTCTCCGTTAGAGGTCTTCACCCTGAATTTCACCGCCAACAATCCCTCGCTGTACTTGGTGGCCATACCTAACACTCCCGTGATCCAGCACCAGAAAACAGCACCCGGACCACCCAATGCGATGGCAGTTCCCACACCTACGAGGTTACCCGTTCCGATAGTTGCCGCCAATGCTGTCGCTAACGCGCTGAATGCGCTCACATCGCCACTCATCCCCTTTTCATTGGAGAATGTGAGTTTAATCGCTTTAACTATATGTCGTTGGGGAAATTTAAGGATATAGGTCAAATAGACATGGGTACCCACCAATAAAAGGATAAGGGGCCATCCCCATAACAATCCGCTGACCTCCCTGATGACCTGCTCTAATGTTTCCAATGTTATGCTTTTTGAATATTTATGTGCAAAAATACAACTATTCGACTAAAAACAGCGCATTTAGCAACTATTATGTCGTTTTTTGTCGCAGTTCGTCCATTCCCCAAAAGCATAAAGAGTAGAATGGCCCCTCTCTTAACTTACAGAGCAATGTGATTTTCTAACAAACTTCAAAACAGTTCTATCGAAAGATTCGCAGTGGCATATTGCGTATTTTATATATTTTATATATTTTATTTAGAAACATTATTATCTTTGCAGCGCAACGGCTATTTTGCAAGCGGATGTTTTCATATTACCCAAGCGGAGTCATTTGATTACACAGACAACAATCCATCAAAGGATGCCGACTATAAATATAGCCACACAATATTCCCAATTTTCAGATAACCCAATTTAACATTTACAATTATGAGACACAGTTTGTATTTTCTCTTCAAATGGATACTCATTTGCGCTCTTCTATCCATCACATTTGCTTGTGGTGACGAGAATGAAGATGGATATCCGCCAATATATTGGAATTCCAAGCACCTTCACAATTGCTACACAATTCCCGATTCGTTTTCCCATGTAAAATGGCACATCGTACCAAGTCGGCGCAGGGATTCATTTGCCATAGGATTTTCTATAAAGGGAGACATCATTTATTCAGACGAATGCAAAGTTCCGAAAAACACAGAACTATTCGATTCCATCTGCCAACTCTACCACGATACGGCTTGGCATGGGGAAAGCAGTGCGACAAATCCGCCAATCGCATTTCCTGTCAGCGACATCTCCATCATCTCAGATGCTGACTTTGACGTGGTTCATCCTGCGGGGAGTGATTTAATTGACTTTGCGACTGTTCGAACCGAGTCTTGGGGCGACTTCGTCTTAAACGGATATCCTATCAACGACACTCATTTAGTATATATTAGTAAAAAATTCTCTGATTTCACCTATAACGAAAAATGTCTATGGTGGGATGGTGGTATAAGTCTTGCCTTTCCTCTTCCCACCCTTTCCACCACACACCACTTGACCATCTCTATCACCTTTGAAGGAGGAAAAAAAATCTCTTCAACAATTGAAGTGATACTATAAACAGGGGAAAGCACCATAAAAAGGAAGCCGAAACGTATTGTATCGTTCAGGCTTCCTTTTTTTTCTTTATACCCTAATGCAGACAAAAAACCGCCGTCCAATCAGGACAGCGGTTTAAAAACACATATTACGCTAAAACACATTGTAATCACCTCATACTCTTTTCAGCCTACCACAGGTACTTGAATTACGAGGGCCTCATTCGCATATAACCACAATGTCTTGTTATAGATGAAAAACTGTTATTCAAACGTATCACTGGGAAAGAACCATATCAGAGGATCATTCATACTCTTTTACCGGTCAATGTATCTCTCCCAAAGCATTGCAAAGATATGCCATCCCGCAGAAAGGCACCCGATAATATCGTTGCAAAAAATAGGACTAATGGCTCACTTGCTATTATTTTCCCATCAGTTTCCTGACATTGACACAATAATACAAATGGCACATCCCAAAAAGTCCTACTTTAGCGAAAAATTCATATTGTCAATTAATGTTTTGAAAAACACAATTTTATGAAAAACACAAAACTTACTATTTTAAGTGTCTTGTTCGCCTTGCTTGGAAACTGTTTTCTTTCTCTGGCGAACCCAGATCCAAATTTTCACATTTATCTCTGTTTCGGACAATCCAACATGGAGGGTGCCGCACAACCAGAGAGCCAAGACAGAACTTGCGACAGCCGATTTCAGATGATGTCCACCGCCAACTGTGGTCAACGTCAACTTGGGAAATGGTACACCGCCACCCCTCCTTTGGCGCACTGTTCATCCGGACTAGGCCCAACCGATTATTTCGGACGCACCCTTGTACAAAACCTGAACTCCAATATCAAAGTGGGAGTCGTAGTGGTTGCGGTCGGTGGTGCGGACATCAAATTGTTCGAGGAGGACAAGGCAGAAGCCTATGTGGCAGGTGAGGCAACTTGGTTCAAGAACTTGGCAGCCTACTACAACAACAATGGCTACAAGAGACTTCTGGAATGTGCGAAATTGGCTCAAAAAGATGGTGTCATCAAGGGAATTTTGTTGCACCAAGGCGAGACCAACAACATGCAACAAGATTGGCAGAACCGTGTGAAGGCCATCTACGATAAATTGTTGAATGAATTGGGGTTGAACGCAGCGGATGTTCCATTGTTGGTGGGAGAGACTCGCCAAGACGGAGCTTGCAACGGTCACAATGGTGTCATCGCCAAGATGCCTAACGTCATCAAGAACTCATACGTCATCTCCTCTAAAAATTTGGAGGGCATGGGGAATGGCGATCGTTTTCACTTCACAGCCGCAGGTTACCGTGAATTCGGCAAACGCTATGCGGAGCAGATGTTGAAACTACTGCCAGCCTCCGACAAAGGGGGAAGCAACAACACAAACACTAACAACAACACAGGAAACAATTTGGAGAACCAACCGGTCACAGGCGCAAAGGGTGGAACCAACTACTATGTGAACGGCCGTCAGGTCTATGTTTACGCACCGCAAAACATCAGATCCAACCGTCCACTGCTCATCTCCATGCACGGTATGAACCAAGACATCAACTACCAAAAGGGACAAGCCAAGTGGGAGTCGGTGGCTGATACCGCCAACTTTGTGGTGGCCTACCCTTCTGGAGAGAACAAGTCATGGGATATCAGTGGAGACAAAGACACTAAGTATTTGATCGCCATCATCGACAAGATGTCCCAAGATTATAAGATCGACAAGAGCCGTGTCTATTTGAGCGGATTCTCCATGGGAGGCATGATGACCTACCATGCGATGAACAAGATTCCTGATTACTTCGCCGCTTTCGCACCCGTATCAGGTTATCAATTCGGAAACCCTTGCAACGCAAGCACACGTGCGGTTCCATTGATCCACACCCACGGTACAGCGGATGATGTGGTACATTTTCAACCTAGCGGTGGTCAATCAGGTGCGGAAGCCGTTATCGACAAGTGGCAAAAGCACAACAACTGTAAGACCAAGAAGGTAACTACCGTCAACACAGCCACCAGAACCACCTATAGCGGCGGCGACTGCGATGCGGATGTCGTGCTGAACGCCATCCCGAACAAGGGACATTGGCACTCCAACGACGCCTACAACACCACCCGCGAGATTTGGCTCTTCGTCAGACGCTACACCACGGAATGCAATTCCAGACCAATCGTCATCACTCCGCAGACACCGTTCCATGGAACGCCCGCACCTATCCCTGGTAAAATCGAAGCCGAGGAGTTTGATTACGGAGGACAGGACGTCGCCTACAACGACAATGACAGTCAAAACAGGAATGGCGGCGACCGCCAAGAGGGGGTAGATATGAGCAACACCGCTATCGGCTACACCGAGAAGGGAGAGTGGATCAAATACACCATCACAGCAGAGGAGAGCGACACCTACACAATGGATGCCTATGTCGCCTCCGGCAGCGACGGTTCGTCGTTCCAACTCTACATCGACAACAAAGCCGTCACCGACGAAATCGCCGTTCCTAACACGGGCGATTGGAGCACCTACACCACCGTTTCCGCCAATATCGGACAAATCTCCGAGGGCAAACACGAACTGAAACTCGTCATTACGGGCAGCTGGGTGGACATGGACTATATGATGTTCAAACCTGCCAACACCACCGCCACTACTATCGTGACAGAGGAATTGGAGAAGGATGACCAATTCGAGGTGATGGATCTTTTAGGCAGATCGGTGGGTTCCCTAACCACAGAGGAGCTACCATCTCTCAAGAGGGGCATCTACCTGCTCAAAGGCAACAAGACCCATAACATACACAAGATAATCGTTACCCAATAACGCGGGCTTACCAAAAGAGAAGAGGGACTGGCGCACAACACCAGTCCCTCTTCTTGTTCGCTGTCGGACGAAACAACACGCTAAATTCCTCCATTCAAAGAAAATATGTATCTTTGTCTCCATGAGAAGGATTATAACATTTTTATTATTAGCGATTTTGCCGCTTTGCGCATTCGCCAGAAGGCACAAGGACAACACACGCTCCTTGCGCGATTCCATTGTCATGGAGTCCACCAAACATCTTGGCAAGAAGTATCAATACGCAGGGAAAGGTCCAAACAGATTCGACTGCTCAGGATTCACTGGCTATGTGTTCCGACAATTCGGCTACGAATTGGCAGCATCCTCCGCCTCGCAATACCTACAAGGCGACAAAGTCTCCGTAGAAGATGCGAAGAAGGGAGATCTTATCTTTTTCAAGGGCAGCAACGCTAAATCCAAAAGCGTAGGCCATGTCGGCATCATTAGCGAGGTGATTCCCGACGGAAAAAACACCACCTTGCGTTTCATCCACGCCTCCATAAGCAGTGGCATCACCATAGATAACTATCCAACCGCAGATTACTACAAGATCCGTTTCATCGGCATCAAACGCATTGTCGGAGAAGAGGAGCCTACCCTCGATATTCCAGAAGAGCAAGAGAAGGAGCTACCAGTCGTAACGCCGGACAAAGACGAGAAACAGGCTGTGGACACCATACCGTCAGAGGATCATTCCTCGCCGGAAGAAGAGGTGAACCCGAAGGAGGAGAACGAGCCTCAACCCGTCATCGAACCCATCGTTGAGAGAGAAGACTCCCTCTTCCACATCGTCCAAAAGAAAGAGACTTTGTTTAAGATTTCCAAGAAATATGGTTGCACGGTAGAGGATTTGATGCGTTGGAACCATCTCCATGACACCTATCTGAAATTGGGTCAAAAGCTCTACATTCAACAAGAAGAGGAGGTGAAGCGAGAGCCTCAACCCCAAAACATTCCATCAGACGAGGTGATATGCATCGAGCACACCGTTCAACCCAAAGAGACGCTTTACCGCATCTCCAAGATTTATGGATGCACCGTGGAACAGATCCAAGCGTGGAACCACCTGAAAGGCACCGCCCTTAAAGTAGGACAGAAACTACATATCATGAAATAGACAGTGATATAGACGATGATATAGTTGCGGCTATTTGCTGCCGCCAAAACGTTTGATCACATTATAGGCGGAATAGAGTCCCAACTCGCCAGCCTTGCTCAAATCGGAGATGCCCTGTTGGCGGTTCTTCATATAGATATGGGCCAAACCTCGGTTGTAGTAGGCTTCCGCCAAATTCGGGTTGTGCTCAATGGCCCGATCATAGATCTGAACCGCCTCCGCATACTTACGTTGCGCCACCATCGCATGCGCGCAATTGTACCAAGCGGGAGCGAAATTGGGCATTAAATGGGCTGCCTGCTCAAAATCCTTTTGCATCAAATCAAAAACGACAGTCTGAACAGAAGCCACCTCTTCTCCCTCCATGTTGGATTGTATCAAATAGCGTTTGTAACGAAGCACACCTCGAAGGAAGTGTGCCAGCCAGCCATACTCATCCGCTCCCAAATCAATGGCGGCGGACAAATCATCAAAGGCGCTTTGGTAATCGGAGACAGCCTCGTGGCACACCGCACGGATCAGGAGATCCCTTGAGGTCGGACGCTGTTCCAAGCGTTTGGTCAAACTATCTATACAAAAGATCGCACGGGACAATCGGCCATCACCCACAGGTTCCTCCTCCACCGAGAGGCTCAACTTCAGCGGGAAGATTTTTTGCGCATTCAACGCATTGACTTTCTCATCAAAATAGACGGTCCTTCCCATCGCCTTGTTTTCTTTCGGATGGACGGAGAGCAACAACATCGGACTCAGTTCGATATGGAAGTTGACATTCTGCACCCTACCCCTCGACTCGTTCTTATAGGAGAGTCGTCGCATCTCCTCCTGTTTATCCATCACCACCAGTTCCCCGTGTCGATCCAAATCCTGCTTCTTTTTCCGAGAGGAGGCCAACTCCGAGGACTCTTTCTCCCCCCGTTTCTCCAACTTCCGCTGGATCACATAGGCTGTATTGTAGTCGATTTCCGCACCCTGCTTATCCTTCATCTTCATTTTTATCTCCGCACGCATCTGGTAGGCCGGATAATAATCAGGGTACTCCTCCAATATCTTTCCTAAGTCACGGATAGCGGCCTTATATCGTCCCATCTGGCCACACAAAATGGCACGGTTGTAAATGGCGAAATAGTTGCCCGGCTCCAAATCCACCACCTTGTCGTAATCCTCCAAGGCAAGCTTTTTGTTGCCCATCTTCGTATGCATAATCGCACGGTTGAAATAGGCTGTCACACAAGTCGGATCCAATTGGATCGCGACATCATAATCGTCCACTGCCTTAACCGAATCGCCAGCCCACGCCCAAACGGCGCCTCGATTGATGTAATACCCCACTCGATAGGGTTCAAGACGGATCGCTTCATTCAATTCCGCAATACCTCTCTTGTAATCCTTGGTCGCCCCCAACAAATAGCCTCGCGCGGCGTGTCCGTCAGCCGAGTAACGGTCGAGCGCCAACAAAGACTCGAAATCCTGCAACGCCTTCAGGGTGTCGCCATTCGAAAAATAGGCATAGCCACGACGCAAATAGGCCTCCTGGAAATGGGGCTGCAACTTTATCAAATCAGAGAACGCCACGATAGCGGTATCCCACTTCTCTTGGCAGGCGTACACAGAGCCTTTAAACAAACGGAAAATCTTATTGTGAGGTTCCAACTCCAACCCCTTCTCAAAATCGGACAACGCCTCCTCATACTTGCCCAAGCAAGTGCGGGCGGCACCCCTACAACGGTAAGCGTCCACTACGAAGGGGTTGCGTTCCAAAGCGAGACCGCAGTCCACCTCCGCACCCGTATAATCCTCCAAACTAATTTTCGCCACCGCACGGTAGAAATAGGGATCGGCCAGATAGGGTTTAGCGCTGATGACACGGTTGAAGTATTGGATAGAGAGAACATAATCCTCGAAATAGATGGCATTCCTTCCTATCTCCATCATACGCTTCGTGTTGATCTGCGCGGGGGCGCCCACCACACAAAGCACAAACATCATCCATATGCTAAACCGCTTTCTCATCTCTATTTATCACACTTCTCTTTACACTTAACGCCGCACCGACACGCTCTATTTTGCTCAAATAGTTAAAAAAATCGAAATCAACCGAAGATGGAGGAGAAGGCCTCATCCACCTTACGGGCGGAGACAATCTCGATGTTCCATTTCTTCACATCCAAATTCTTGAATTCGGGAATAATGATCCTTTTAAAGCCCAACTTCTCCGCCTCGGAGATGCGTTGCTCGATGCGGTTGACCGGACGAATCTCTCCGGAGAGGCCAATCTCACCAGTCAAGCAGGTCTGCGCATCCACCACAATATCCATATTGGAAGAGAGTATCGCCGTAATAATCGCAAGGTCCAAAGCTGGATCATTGATGCGCAATCCGCCTGCGATATTCAAGTAAACATCCTTCTGCGCCAATTTAAAACCGACACGCTTCTCCAGCACCGCCAACAACATATTGAGACGACGGATGTCAAAGCCCGTCGTGGAGCGTTGCGGTGTGCCATACGCCGCCGAACTGACCAACGACTGCACCTCGATCAAGAAGGGACGCACGCCCTCGATGGCCACACCGATCGATGTGCCGCTCAACCCCGCATGGTTGTTACTCAGCAAGAGTTCCGAGGGGTTGGAAACCTCCCTCAATCCAGATTGCCGCATCTCATAGATTCCCAATTCGGAAGTGCTTCCGAAACGGTTCTTGATGGATCGGAGAATACGGTACATATAGTGCTGATCGCCTTCGAATTGAAGCACCGTATCCACGATATGCTCCAACACCTTCGGTCCGGCGATATTACCCTCCTTGTTGATATGGCCCACCATCAAGACCGGCACACCACTCTCCTTCGCGAATTTCAGGATAGCGGCCGCGCACTCCCTCACCTGGGAGACGCTACCAGGCGAAGACTCGACCATCTCCGTACTGATCGTCTGGATAGAATCTATCACCACCAGGTCTGGTTGCACGTTTTGTATGTGGACAAAAATTTGTTCCAAAGAGGTCTCGCTGACAATATAGCAATTGGGGTTCGCCTGCGTTGACAGACGATCCGCGCGCAGCTTCAATTGTTTCACGCTCTCCTCGCCGGAGACATAAAGTATCTTTTTATTGTATAGGCTCAAAGCGATCTGCAATATCAAGGTGGATTTGCCGATTCCCGGCTCACCGCCTATCAATGTGAGGGATCCTGGCACGATTCCACCTCCCAAGACACGGTTGAACTCATTGTTTCCCGTATCGTCGCGCGGCTCCTCGGCGGTCTCCACCTCATCGATACGGACAGGCTTGGACTTTCCGCTGTCGGGAACGAAATTCAGTGTTTGCGCTCCCTTCGACTCCTTACGGACTACCTCCTCCACATAGGTGTTCCACTCCCCGCAAGCGGGACATTTCCCCACCCATTTCGCAGCCTCTGCGCCACAATTTTGACAGACATATACAGATTTAACCTTTGCCATCGACCTATACTTATCCTATGTTATTATTCGAAAGAGAGCGTCGCGTTGTTGTCATCCACCGTCAACTTCACCGTTCTTCCCAAGCATACCGCATTGTTCGCCACATCGTGTCCCACATTGATTCCATACATCACCGGAATGCCTAGATCCTTCACTTTGTCGAGGATGATCTCATTGACAGGAGCGTCTCCGCCTTGATTCATCTTGATGAACTCACCGACCACCAAACCTTTGATGCAATCGAGTTTACCACTCAATTTCAAGTTGGTCAACATACGGTCCAAATGGTAATTGCTCTCGCCCGTATCCTCAATCAAAAGGATCGCATTCTTCACATTCAGGTCGAACAAGGTTCCGCCCAAGCTATAAATCAAGGAGAGGTTACCACCCACCAACCTACCTTCGGCGCTTCCCGTTCTGCAGTTGCTGTTCTTCGGAATGGTATATGAGACCGACTCGCCGAAAAGCATCTTGCGCAAGCTCTCCACGCTCTCGGCGTGTGTCATATTATTCACCATCGGGCCATGAACAGACTCGATGCCTAAATTATTCAACGCCGCATGAAGGGCGGTCACATCACTGTAACCCACCACCCATTTAGGGTTCTTCTGGAACTTCTCCAAATCAAGGAAGGAAATGACCTGCGCCGCACCATATCCGCCACGAGCGGAGAAGAGCGCCTTGATGTTCGGATTGTCCATCAACTTTTGCAAACCGATGATGCGTTGAGACTGGGTTCCCGCATAGCGGCCATCCTCGGCATAGAGATTCTCCGCCTCGACTACATTCAAGCCCCAACTTTTCAAGGTCTGGATACCATTGGCCATTTCACTCACGGTCACCTTATTGGAAGCGGCAAAGACCGCCACCGTATCACCCTTCTTCAAATACTCAGGGCGAAGATCTTGCGAAATCTCCTCCTGATTCAACAAAATAGTCTGGTAATACTCGTAGTTATAAACATTCTCATCCGTGTTGTAATAATAATTCTCCTCATACACCTTCTTACAAGAGGCGCACAACAACAATGAAGGGACGATTGCCCACAATACTCTTCTCATATCAATCATTTTCTTTGTTAATATATTGAGCTATACGCAATTCCGAATAGCTATACTTCTCATCACCCAATTTATACATCTCTCCCAACGACACGTCGGAATGTTTTTTCACAAAGGCACGGAGCTCCGCCCATCGTTCCTTCGTCCATATATCCTCAGCGGACAACAAACCATGTTGCACACATTGGAAAAGATGCGTCTCTACCGTGCTCATAGCGAAGCCTCTCTCCTCCGAGATCTCATCAACCGTCATTCCCTCACGATAAAGGCGAAACGTCAACTCGTAAGAAGGAGTCTTCTCCGCTTTAGACCTCTTCAACGCCTTGCCAGAGACTATCGCATCGTTCCTCCTATCCAGGAAACGAGACGCGACAAAACCTCTGTCACAAGCCGCCAGCGTCGCCATCTTCTCATCATAGGCACTTTGGATGGTGTTCAGCAAATCATTGAACCGCTTCATCACCTCCTTGTTATTCGACTCGACGGAGACCAACGCTTCGAGCAACGAAGGTACGACAGATTCACATTTTTTTGAAAAATATTCGGCCGCTTTTTGCGTTCTTTCAAACAATTTCTCATCCTCATCAACATTCAGGCTCTCATTGGCCAGCATCGTTAGCTGCTGCACAAAACGTAACGCCACATCATCCACCTCCTCTTTCAGTAGAGGCAGAGCCTCATCCACCAACTTCAAAGTGGCGGGATACAACTTGGCGAAAGACTCGACCATCAACCGTTGCATGGCAAAGAGTGGTTGCAACAAACCATTAAAGGAGAACTGCTCACTGGCTAACTGTATATAATACTCCCTATGCAGCTGCGTCATTCCCGCCTCGTCCGGCTCGCGGCTCTCCATCTCCTGGTTAAAATAATCCACACGGACATCATGGCGGATGGAGGCCATTGTGATAGGAGAACTGAGTACCAGTCCATCCAACCGTTTGCAACGGCTGAGCGCCACATAGACCTGTCCATGCGAAAAGGAGGAGCCTGCGTCGATGATCGCCCGTTCGAAAGTGAGACCTTGACTTTTATGGATAGTGATCGCCCAAGCGGTCTTCAACGGGTACTGTTCGAAGGTGCCATCCACCACCTCAACAATCTCCTTGGTCTCCTTGTTGATTTCGTAGCGGATATTTTCCCAGACCTCCCGATTCACGGTGACGGTGTCGCCCGTACTCCGATCCTCCACCACAATCTCATGGTCGTCAATACGCTTCACCACGCCTATTTTACCATTGTAGTAACGTTTCTCCGAAGAGGAGTCGTTTTTGATGAACATTACCTGCGCATTCTCCTTCAAGACCAAATGGGCATCGGTCGGATAGGCGTATTCGGGGAAAATGCCCGTCACATCGGCATCGAATTGGTAGGATTTCGTCTTTAAAGCGGAGAGTTTTGTCTCATTGATTTTTTGCGCTGACGAATTGTGGGTGGTCAGCCGAATGTAACCATCCTTATCGGAGGGGTTAAAGTGAGGCATGCAGCGTTTGTTCAAATCCGCCAACATACCTGCGTCCACCCGGTTCTCGCGAATACGGTTCAACAAATCGATGAAGGCCTCATCATCCTGACGGAAGATCTGCTTCAACTCCACACAAGAGAAGCGTGTCTTCAACAAGGCTCGACTGCTGAAAAAATAGGGCGTATCGTAAACCTCCCCCAACATCTGCCACTCATCGTCCTTCACCACAGGAGTCAATTGTTGGGTATCCCCGATCATCAAGAGTTGCACACCGCCAAACGGCAACGGCGATCGACGCACCCGACGGAGGACATCGTCAATGCAATCCAGCAGATCCGCGCGTACCATACTGACCTCATCGATCACCAAAAGATCCAGCGTACGGATGATATTCAATTTTTCCCGCCGCATTTTGCCCACCTCTTTCGCAAGGTCTTTCTTGCCTGGCAGATAAGGGCCAAAGGGGATTTGAAAAAAAGAATGGATGGTCACACCACCCGCATTGATGGCCGCGACACCCGTAGGAGCCACCACCACCATCCGTTTTGGCGAGTGCGCCCTCAATTGTCTTAAAAAAGTTGTCTTACCAGTTCCCGCCTTTCCCGTCAGGAACAGATTGGAACCCGTCTCGGCGATGATACGACGAGCCAGTTCCAATTGTGGATTAGTTTGCATCATAACAGTAGGTTTTTTATCATAAATGAATGATTATCATTCCATCTTCTCAAATCGGACAGCTACCCAATCTCCCTGTTTCTCGTAGGAGATCCGCTTCAAGCCATGCTTCTCCGCCTCCGCCTCGATAACGGGGATATCCGTCTCGT
Source organism: Paludibacteraceae bacterium (assembly GCA_024401555.1). Taxonomy (GTDB): domain Bacteria; phylum Bacteroidota; class Bacteroidia; order Bacteroidales; family Paludibacteraceae; genus UBA1181. The sequence continues at coordinate 13,474 of JAKSKV010000026.1, read as the reverse complement.
AGAATCCGCTCATATACAACAAGGAGCCGACATGGAGTCGTTTCGCATAGTGTTGTATATCCTGTAAAAGTATATTTCGATTGATATTGGCCATGATGATATCGAAGGTCTCCTCCCGAAGCGCATCGGCGCCTCCCAAACGAATCTCGATGTTTGGCGTCCCGTTGATGACGATGTTCTCCTTCGCGTTCTCGTAGGCCCACTCGTCGATATCGATTCCCACCGTACGGCCTGCGCCCTTCTTCTGGGCAAGAATGGCCAAAATAGCGGTACCGCACCCCATATCCAAGAGGCTCTTTCCCGAAAGGTCATTGCTGAGCAAGGCCTTCATCATCAAGGTGGTGGTGGCGTGATAGCCAGTACCGAAGGCCATTTTAGGATTGATGATGATATCATATTTGGCAACAGGTACATCCTTATGGAAAGAACCATGCACCACACATTCGTTTCCGATCACGATAGGCTCAAAATAATTCTTCTCCCACTCCTCGTTCCAATCCTTATCCTCAGCCGCTTTCGCTTCGTAACGGATTTCACTGTCGTACGGGAATTCGGAAACCACACTTTTTAGGGCCGATTCGTCGAATACAGGCGTCTGCACATAGGCGATCAAAGTATCCGCCTCCACAGAGAAGCTTTCGAATCCAATTTCACCTAACTCATTGGTTAACAAATCCTTTACAAAATCCTCTTGGGACGAAAATTTAAATTTTACCTCAACGTATTTCATCGTTCACAAATATTAATTCGTCGATAATATCGGGGAAATGGTCCATATCATTTTGGGAACCCCAAACTTTAATCTATTTTCGTATCACTGAAACGAAAGAAAGGTTTCAGTGAAGAGATTATTTATTATCTTTGTAAACACAAAAGTAAGTTTTTTGAATTTAAATATAGGAGGGTAAGGCCATGAAAATTCTAAAATTCTTTTTATATGCATTAGGGACAGTAGTCCTACCGCTCAACGCATTTGCCGTTGTCGATGACATCTACTACTCAACTTCCGACGCTAAAAAGGAGGAGGAAGCAGCTATCGCCCGCCAAAAAGCGCGTCTTGAGGCCAGGGAAAAGATGAAAGCAGAGAAGGAGGCTAAGAAGGCTGAGGCCGAGAAGTCTTATCAGACTATGGTGATCAAGAGCAAACAACAACAAGATGTGCGCGTCAGCAACGACACCATCTATGTGGAGGATCCGACTATCGTGGGTTCTGATTTCTATACCGACACCATTATGGTGGAGAAGGGTGATGATTACAGCTACACCGAAAGATTGAATCGTTTCCACGACGCTGGCATTCCGATGTACACAGCAGACGATGCGGAGATCAGCACAAACCCATCCACTACGAACATCTATGTGTTGTCAAACCCATACAGTTATGATTATCCATGGGGTTGGGATTACTATCACTCATACTACTATCCGCACTACTACTCACACCACTGGTGCCACAACTACGGTTGGAACTACTATGGCTGGAACTATTACGGATATTATGGTTACTATCCAAGCTACTATGGATGGGGCTACCACCCATACCACTACGGACACGCACACCACTATTATCATCCAGTCCACCACTTCGACAACCGTCGTCACTTGACCTCTCCTCGTCGCATTATGACAGGAAATGATGTGAGAAACAGTGGCACACGCGTCGTAAGAAGTCAAGCCCACACCAACACGGCATCTTCAGTCCGCAGTTCAAGTGGCACTTCTGGAAGCACCAGAGTTGCGACCTCTTCTTCGCAATCATCTTCTTCACAAAGCGCAAGAGCAGGTGGTTCAAGAACAGTTAGCGGAAACGCTGTCAGATCAAGCGGCAGAACAAACAGTTCATCTTACTCTTCTAGAGTAGGTGGCGGTGCACAAAGAAGCAGTTCAAGCGCACGCAGTGGCAGCAGTACCCGCAGCGGATCTTCCTACAGAGGAGGTTCATCTTACAGCGGTTCATCCCACAGCGGTAGCTCTTCTTACAGCGGAGCTTCCCACGGAACCAGCAGCTCTTTCTCCGGTGGATCAAGCAGCAGTAGCTCTTCAAGATCCGGATTCTCATCCAGCAGCTCCAGCTCACACGGCAGTTACAGCGGCGGCGGATCTTCCCGCGCAGGAGGACGCAGATAGTATTCAACAGATAAGAGTTTTCAGGAGATTCCCGGAAGGGTTTCGGGAATCTCCTCTCAATAAAAACCATTCAGTTAAGAATTAAATTTAAAAATTACGCATATGAAAAAAGTATTAGCAACAATAGGACTTGCGGCGATGACCAGCATGGCATTCTCCCAGAATGTTTTGGATGCGGTTGTCGAATCCAGAATCGACCCTGTGTTGGGAACCGCAAGATATGCGGGTATGGCAGGAGCCTTCACCGCATTGGGAGGAAACACATCCGCCATCAAAGACAACCCTGCCGCGTTGGGTATTTACAGAAGTTACGACATCACCTTCTCCCCTACTCTATACATCAACAACGACGGCGAGGTGAAGGGTGCATTGAACAACTTTGGTCTTGTCGTGAATTTCGGCAAAAACAGGGAGAGAGAAAGCGGTTACATCACCTCCTCTTTGGGCATCAACTACAACCGATTGAGCAATATCTCCCGCTACACCAGAAGAAAAGACGAGGTGAACCACTCATTGACCGACGACATCGCTATGATGGGCGAAGGTAACCTCCACAACGATTTCGCATACGAGATCGGACTTATCGATGATCTAGGTTCTCTATACGGCAGTAAATCCATTAGACGAGAGCTCTCCTTCATGGAGAAGGGACATGTCGGTCAATGGGACATCGCCTATGGTATGAACATCAACAACCGCGTATATTGGGGTGCGGCATTGGGCATCAACACCTTGAGATACAAACAAACCTCCATGTACACGGAGTATTCCGACACACCAATGTCCGACGGAAGCGTGATATACGATGACACTTGGTACTTGGACAACATGGCAGAGATGGAGGGAACCGGTATTAACTTCAGAGTAGGTTTGATCGTCCGTCCAGTGGATGTTCTCAGAATCGGTGCCTCTTTCGAGACTCCTACCTACTACGACATGAAGGAATACAACAGCGTAGAATTGGGCGACAATAACAAATATTGCAAGGAGGATTACAAAGGAGAACCAGTATACTACGATTTAATGACTCCTCTTAAATTCAAGGCTGGTATCGGATTTGTACTTGGCAAGCGTGGATTGATCGACATCGACTACAACTTCGAGAACTTCCAAAAGACACGTTTGAAGGTGAACGACATGAACTTCGACTCCGAGGCTGATCTCGCCGAAGAGCGCATGTGCAAGACACACACCATCAAGTTAGGTGGAGAGTTCCAAGTGGTGGATGGATTCTTCCTCCGTGCTGGTTTCGCTTACGCATCAAAGCCAATGAAGAACTACACACCTGAGGAGGCTTACAACATCGTCAACTTCAGAGCGATCACCATTCCTCAACAATCCGTCTACGTGACAGGAGGTGCGGGCTACAAGGGTGAGCACTTCTACTGCGACTTGGCTTATGCGTTCAAGAACACCACCAACTACCTCTACGACTACCTCCCACTCGACACAAAGGACGAGTCGTTGAAAGAGGGATTGAAGACACGTAACATCATCGCAACCGTAGGTTGGAGATTCTAATAAAGAAATAACTCACAAAAAGGCGCATTGCTTATCACAATGCGCCTTTACTTTTTTACACATGAATAGACTCGCAAAGGCACTGTCCATCTTCATAGGATCGCTTCTGCTCAGCTCCTGTCTCTCCCTAAAGGGAAACGAAGGGACGCCGACCGATCTTATGGTCAAACAACATAGGAAGAATAGCATAGTCGTCGATCACGACCATTATACCCTTTCCTTAAACAAAAAACTACTGGTTCCGAACTGGGTATCCTGGGAACTCACCCCTGACGAAGCAAGGGCAAAAGGAATCAAGCGTAGCAACAATTTCACGGAAGACTCGAAAGTGGAGGAGAAATACAGGGTATCCAACAATGACTACGCAGGAGAATTGGCTCACACGGATGTCAAACTAAGCCGTGGCCACATGGCACCTTTCGCCGACATGCGATTTGACGCCAAGGCGGCGGACGAATGTTTCTTCATGAGCAATATGTGCCCACAAAGCGCTAAACTGAACGCTGGAGATTGGGCGGCACTCGAAAATATCTGTCGCGAGAAATGGGCCATCCAAGAGGGAGGCATACACATCGTCTGCGGTCCTATATTCAGGAGCAAAGATCCGCAAAGGATTGGCAAGAGGCACCAAGTGGCTGTTCCGGACGCCTTCTTTAAAGTGGTGTTATCGCTCAAAGAGGGAGAGGAAAAGGCAATCGGATTCATTTACGAGAACAACGACGACAGCCAACCCATGAAACAGGCGGTCCGTAATGTGGATGAGATTGAGAAAATCACCCATTTCGATTTCTTCCATTGGTTGCCCCGCAAACTGGAAAAGAGGATAGAAAGGAAGGCAGATTTATCCGAATGGAAACGGTGATTAGGCCTCAGCCTTCACCGCCTCCAACTCATCGGAAAGCAATTCCCACTCGTACATTTTTTGTTCGAGTTCATGCTTTCGCTTCTGGTATTCGTCAAAGAGAGCGCTATTGGTGGCATTCTCCGGATTTTGAAGTTCCGTCTCTATTTCAGCGATACGTTGCTCTATGGAAGCGATGGCAGCCTCCGCATCGGAGACAGCCTTCTCTGCCTTACGGATCCGTTTGGTGAGTTCTTTCTTAGCTTCGTATGAGAGCTTATTGTCAGAAGGAGTCTCCTCCTTCACTTCACTCTTTTGCGTCTCCGCTTTGCGCTCCAACTCCTGAAGCGAGGCCATCTTCTTCGCCTGTAAGAAATCGTAGATTCCACCCAAATGCTCCTTGATCTTATGGTTGGCGAACTCATACACCTTGTCCACCAAGCCATCAAGGAACTCTCTATCGTGCGACACGACCACCACCGTGCCGTTAAAGGCTTTGATCGCATCTTTCAAGACATCCTTCGAACGCATATCCAAGTGGTTCGTAGGCTCATCGAGCACCAAGAAATTGACTGGTTCCAAGAGCAATCGAATCATCGCCAAACGAGTGCGTTCTCCTCCGGAAAGGACCTTCACCTTCTTGTCGGAAGCCTCGCCACCAAACATAAAGGCACCTAAAATATCACGGATCTTCGTACGGATATCACCGACTGCCACATGATCAATCGTCTCATACACAGTTAAGTTATCATCCAACAGCGACGCCTGATTCTGCGCAAAGTAACCAATCTTCACCAAATGGCCCAATTTCAACATTCCCTCGTAAGGGATCTGCTCCATGATACACTTCACCAACGTAGATTTACCCTCACCGTTCTTTCCGACAAAGGCCACCTTCTCGCCACGTTTAATGGTGATGTCTATATCGTCCAATACAACATTGTTGTCATATCTTTTGGTCAGGTGTTGTGCCTCCACCGTAATCGTTCCCGAATGGGGAGCGGGAGGAAATTTCAGACGCAACGCTGAATTATCCTCATCATCCACCTCGATGATATCCAACTTCTCCAACTGTTTGATACGAGATTGCACCTGATTGGATTTTGTAGCCTTGTAACGGAACCTCTCGATGAAATCCTCCGTCTCCTGAATCTGTTTCTGCTGATTCTCGTAGGCGCGCAACTGCTGTTCACGACGTTCCTTACGCAACTCAACATATTTGGAATAAGAGACCTTATAATCGTAAATTTTACCCAAGGAGATTTCGATGGTACGGTTGGTCACCGCATCGATGAAGGCACGGTCGTGCGACACCAAAATCACCGCGCTACCGCAGGATTTCAAGAAATCCTCCAACCATTGGATGGACTCGATGTCCAAGTGGTTGGTGGGCTCGTCCAACAGCAGCACATCCGGACGTTTCAACAATATCTTCGCTAGTTCGATACGCATACGCCAACCACCGCTAAACTCGCTGGTTTGCCTGGTAAAATCAGAGCGGACAAATCCCAAGCCGAGCAGCGTCTTCTCCACTTCGCCTTTGAAATTGTTCACACCCATCATATCCAAACGCTCGTTGGCATGGGTCAATCTATCGATCAATTGCTGATAGGAAGAGGATTCGTAATCGGTCCGTTCCGCCAATTCCAAAGTCATTCGTTCAATCTCCTGCTGCAACTTGAAGATATCGGAGAAGGCCTTTTCCGCCTCTTCCATCACCGTCACACCATCGTCATGGATCATGTGCTGAGGCAAATAGCCAATCGTCACATCCTTCGGAACAGAGACGCTTCCGCTGGATGCGGGCTGAATACCTGCAAACACCTTCAACATCGTACTCTTTCCCGCTCCGTTCTTACCGACCAAAGCGATACGGTCCTTCGGATTCACCACATAGGAAATATCATTAAACAGCGTAACACCGCCAAAACGGATCGTCAGTTTATCTACTGAAATCATCTTTCTTCCTCATTCCAAATTAATAGTACTCAATCTCTCGTTCCGTAACGCTTACGGCAGAATCTCCCACATATTGGATTCGCTTCACCCAATTGGATTTTTTGTCATACTCATAGGTATATGATTCGCTCATAAACTCCGCCTCTTCGGAAGTCGGAACCATAGTCACCATATCCCCTTGCAGATTATAACTACATTTCACCTTGAAAATCACCTTTTCGTCAGGTGTAAGGACCGCCATCTCAGTCATTTTACCCTCTTCGTCGTGAGTCTCCTTTCGCCAATTGACCAGCTCCCTCTCGTTGTTGATGTACTTAAAATCCGTGACATCACCCCTTCTGTTTTTTTGCGTGACAGTTTGGGAGAAGAAAGCACCCTTATTGTCAATGGTGGTACAGGTCTCGATCATATTCTCGTCATTGTACTCCGTGTTGCTGGTATGCATCATCAAATCCTCCTCATCCAGTTCATACACGACCTTAACTCTGCCCAACATGTCGTAAACATACTTAGAAGACATCTTCAAAGCCTTTCCCTCTTCCAGAAAACGCTTAAAAAGCAAATTGCCCTCCTTGTCATATTCATAGACATTGGTGGCAACGGTATCTCCGTCGCGGTCTAAATAGGCGATGACTTGGTACTTTCCCCTTTTGTCAAAAGACTCCGTATAATCCCACTCATCCTCACCACGGAAGAAGACGCCCTTCTTCACCGAACCATCGGGCTCCGTCAATGCGTGGAATCTTCTCTCCGTCACGTTCTTCACCTTGCCCCGTAATCCCAAATCCGTCAAGTCACTTGCGGAATCGGAACCTCCACACGAACACAAAGCGAAGGCAAGACCTATTAGGCCAAATACAATATTTTTTTTCATTATAACTTCTCTATTAATTCAAGATCCATCTGCTTCTTATCCAAGTTCGTCTTCTTGATACGAACCACCACCTCGTCACCAAGGCGGTAAGAACGGTTATACTTTCTACCTGTCAAGCAGTAATTCTTCTCGTCGAAGAAGTAGAAATCATCGTCCAAGTCACGGATAGGAATCATACCCTCACACTTGTTTTCATTCAACTCAACATAGATACCCCACTCTTGGATGCCAGAGATGACACCGTTGAATGTCTGTCCGATCTTATCAGACATAAACTCCACCTGCTTGTACTTAATGGAAGAGCGCTCGGCATTGGCCGCCACCTGCTCCATATCGGAACAGTGCTTGCAATAATCCTCGAACACCACCTCGTCGGCACTCTTCTGTCCCTCCGCATAACGATCCAACAAACGGTGAACCATCATATCCGGATAACGTCTGATCGGAGAGGTAAAGTGGGTATAGAAATCGAAAGCCAAACCATAGTGGCCCACATTCTCTGTGGAATAGACCGCCTTAGCCATAGAACGGATCGCAATGGTCTCGATCAAGTTCTGCTCACGCTTTCCTTGCACATCATCCAACAATCTATTGATAGAAGCGGAAACCTCCGTATTCTTTCCCGTGGTCTTCAACTTATAGCCGAAACGAGAGATGAACTGCGACAAATTGGACAATTTCTCAGGATCCGGCAAGTCGTGGATACGATAGACAAAGGTCTTGGGCTTGGTCGTTTTGCTCTTTACCTTGCCGATGTGTTCAGCCACTGTTCTATTGGCCAACAACATAAACTCCTCGATCAATTTATTCGCATCCTTCGACTCCTTGAAATAGACGCTCAAAGGCTTACCCTTCTCATCGATTTCAAAGCGCACCTCCGTGCGTTCAAAGGCAATGGCGCCCTTCAAGAAACGGCGTTCGCGCAACTTCTTGGCAAGGCTATCCAAGGTGAGGATCTCCTCCTTCATATCTCCCTCATGTGTCTCAATGACCTGTTGCGCCTCCTCGTAGGCGAATCTCCTATTAGAACGAATCACCGTATGGGCGATTTGATATTTCAACACATCCGCATTGTCGTTCATCTTAAAGATGACGGAGTAGCAACACTTCTCCTCATCCGGACGCAAAGAGCAGATCTTATTGCAAAGGCGCTCCGGCAACATCGGGATGGTTCTATCCACCAAGTAGATGGATGTGGCGCGCTTATAGGCCTCCTCGTTGATGATGTCCCCCTCCTTGACATAGTGGGTAACGTCCGCGATGTGGACACCCACCTCCCAGGTGCCATCCTCCATCTTTCGGATAGACAAGGCATCATCAAAGTCCTTCGCGTCGGCAGGGTCGATGGTGAAGGTAGGAACACCTCGCATATCGACACGTCTGGCGATCTCCTCAGCAGGAATCTCCTCTGGAATTTTGTTCGCCTCCTCTTCCACGATTTGAGGATAGGAATATGGCAAACCATACTCCACCAAGATTGCATTCATCTCGGCGTTGTTATCGCCTGACTCGCCAAGAATCTCCACGACTTCACCGACTGGATTTCGGTCACGCTGCGACCATTCAGTGATCTTAACGATCGCCTTATCGCCCGTCTTGCCACCCTTCAACTGATCCAACGGAATGAAGATATCGTTGCACAACAAGCGATTGTCCACCTGTAAGAAGGCGAAATTCTTGGAGACATCCAATTTGCCCACAAAAGTGTCGTGGCCACGCTGAAGCACCTCCAACACCTGGCCTTCCTGCATTTGACCCTTGCGGCGGGCGAAGAGACGGACACGCACCGTATCACCCACAATCGCTTTGTTCATATACTTGTCCATGATGAAGATATCCTCTCCTCCCTCCGAAGGAACAAGGAATATCTTTCCACCCGTACGACGTTCCAATTTTCCGACAATCGCTCCTGTGCGGTTGTCGATACGGTATTTACCGCTCGCGGGAGAGATCAAAAACTCCTGCAACACCAAATCCTCCAACAATTGGATGAGTTGACGCTTTTGCGTCATACTGGAAACACCAATTTCAAAGGCGATTTGTTTGTAGTTATATGCTTGGGAACTATTCTGTTCAAAGAAGTGAACCGTACGATTCAACATCTCCTGCTTGGTTAGTTGCTTACCGCCAGCAGGTTCACTTTTTTTCTTACTCTTCTTCTTAGCAGCCAAAGAGGCTCTTGATTGTTTTAGTGATTTTGCCATAATCGTATCTATTCATTACAACATTCGAAAATCGTTATCTTCCCCAAATTTAATAAATAAAAGCCAATAATTAGCAGATGTGGGGATTAAAAAAAGATTACATTTTCAGCGAAGAAAACGCTTTCCCTAAATTACAGGTTATATCTCCGGCCAATAGGCTCTCCTCACTCTGTTCCGCAAGGGCCAAATCTCCCGCCTTACCATGCAACCAGACGCCCAAACGAGCCGCATCGGCCGCATCGTACCCCTGTGCGAGCAACGAGAGTAGGATGCCCGTCAAAGTGTCTCCACTGCCAGCGGTAGCCATACCCGAATTGCCGGTCGTATTGAAATGCAAAGTGCCGTCCGGAAGGGAAACGGAGGTATAGGCGCCCTTCAAGACTATTACCACCCGATGCTTGACAGACAACTCCTTTTGCGCCATCCATCGTTCAAAACCAACTGTCTTTCTACCTAATATCCGTTCAAATTCCTTGGGATGAGGTGTCAATATCGTGTTTTCCGGGATAAGGTTCCACCACGAGGGATTTTCTCCTAACAGATTCAAAGCGTCGGCATCCACCACCAGCGGCTTCTCCCCTATCTGTTCCAACAATGCCTTCATCGCCACCTTCGTGTTTTCCGCCGTACCTAAACCAGGACCGACACCTACCGCGTTATATTTCGACATATCAGGTAAAGAGGAGAAACAATCCGCATCATCATCCACACTGACAATCGCCTCAGGCACACCTATTTGGAGAATTTCTCGACACTTGCTTGGCACCCTTACAGAGAGCAAACCGCACCCCGAACGCAGAGCGGAACGCGCCGCCAAAAGAGCGGCACCTGTCATTCCCAATGAACCTGCGACCAGCAATGCATGACCATATGTTCCTTTATGGGAGAATCGTGGGCGTACCCTCAAAAGAGGTTTCACATCCGCTGTTTCCGTTAGGCGATAACAAGAAGGGACCTCCGCTATCGCTTGGGGATGAAGTTGGATATCAAGCACCTTCACTTCGCCGACGAACGCCTCATTTTCCGGCAACAAGAAAGAGAGTTTCGGGAATTGGAAGGTCAATGTAAGTGACGCTCTCACGATCGCACGGCTGTCGTTGGAGTCATTATCCTCGCCGAAAAGTCCGGATGGCATATCCACCGAAACCACGAATTTTCTGGCATCATTGATTCTCTCGACCACACTTTTATAGAGTCCGGACAACGGACGATTCAAACCAGAGCCAAACAAGCCATCGATGACACAATCTTCTTGGATTAGGAACGAAGCGTCACCATCAACAGTAATAACCGAATCGGGGAAACGAGACGTCAAATCTCGGTATGCCGCCGCACAATCTTCGGACATTTTATTTTTCGGATTGACCAGATAGACAACGACCGAACGTCCTATCATCAACAGAAGACGCGCGATGACCAGCGCGTCACCTCCATTATTGCCACTTCCCGCCACAACACAAAAAGTGGTCGTATCCTCCACACGACGAATTAATTCATCGAAAAAGGCACGGGAGGCACGTTCCATCAACCGGTAAGATGCTATCGGCTCATATTGGGCAGTCAACGCATCAATTCTTTTTATTTGTTCCGTTGGAAAGATCTTCATTGTTCATCGCTTTGTCCAAAACATTAATCAACGCCGACTCGCCGTCCATTTCCTGACTAGACTCATCATCCAACTTGGTGATCGAGCTTCGGAGATAGGCTTTCGCAGCGCCCGTCACTACCACATTGTGAACCAACTCATCCCGCTGCCTCTGCGTGATAATGTTGTGCTTCAATAATTTATCACCTAATATATCGAAGTAGGTGGTTAAGAACGGCTTCAAATCACCATTCTCGTCAAAGAACCACATGAATTTTTTAGGGCGAGGAATCACACTGGCCATAAAAATCGCCTCCTCAGGCGTTAATTCAGAAGGTTCTTTCGCAAAATAAAAATGGGACGCTTGCTTCACGCCATAAATATGGGGGCCCCACTCAATGATATTCAGATAGATCTCATACATTCTATCTTTGGTCAACAACCGATTATTTTCAATCATCCAGACGATCATCGCCTCCTCCAATTTACGGGACAAGGTCTTCTCGCGGGAGAGCCATAGATTCTTAACCAATTGCATGGAGATCGTACTGCCACCACGCACAAACCTCTTCTCCTGGATATCTTTGGCAATCGCCGCATTCATAGCGGTCTCCAAGAAGCCTTTATGGACATAAAAGAGCCCATCTTCAGAATAGAGTACCGCATTCTTCAGATAGGGAGAGACTTCGTTCAAAGGCGTAAAGTCAACATTGTCAGGGCCAACAAGGAAGGAAGTCTCCGCCTCCTCATCATAGGCGTGATAGGTAAACGGTTGCGCAACAGAACGGAAATCCACACTGCCATAAGAGTCGATTATAAAATCGTGCTTTTTCATCGAAGAAGAGAATCTTACGCTGTCCACCTGACCGAAATCTAAATCCAACGAAAAATTGTAGGACAAAGAACCCGAAGTCTTCATACCAGAGATATGAGGAAATATACTAGGAGGGAAGGCATCCAACATACGTTGCGCCAAGAAAGAGTCTCGTTTCGCTCTAATCGAGATAGTCGGAAACGAATCTCGCTTTTCATACAAGAAGTAGGGATGGAAATCAAAACCGTTGAGACTACAAACGCTTGAACTGTCCAATTCTATATGTTCAAAAGGATCCAACCTCAAAATCAAGCGGTAATCAAACGAACAGGAGTCGACCGTAATCGGAGAAGAGGCTAATCTGGCGTAATCGACATAGAGCGTCGAAAGGGAGATATTACCTTCCCAATTTTCGTATCGTTTATCAGAAATGAACTTCACATAGAGTGTGTCAAAAGAGAAAGAGAAAGACTCCTCTCCCTTCGTAAGTACAATCGGGAAAGAGGAGGCGTTACCGGGATAGACCTTCAGCGAACTCAACTCCGAATCGACATCATGGACATTGCCCGTGAGAATAAAACATTTCTCCGTCGAAGAACCAGAATTATCGTAAACACGATAGATGACTTGGCTCTCCAATTGACCATCTTTTAGGGAGGTTTCTGGGAAAGAGGCTTTGAATGGACTACCATTCTGATAGCCGACAACAATCACATCCGATACCGACAACGAGGAGGGTAAAAGACTAAGGATCCCCTTGTAGCTTCGGAGGAAAGAGGATAATTTACCTCCTTGATCGTGAGATTTCTCCGTGGTTCCCGATTTTGACGAGAGGAAATGGTATCTTTTATTTCCCAACTGGTCATTTGGGTAAAGACGAACACCATCCAAATCCAACTCATCAATATCCGCAGTCAGACGCAACAGACTAAGGAAATCAAACTTTATGGAAGCGCGACGCACGGTAGCCAAGGTGTCGGAAGAGGGTGTCAGTAAAAGCAGGTCAGAGATATGCAAACGATCCAAGCCCTCCATCGTAAAAGAGCGCACGGTAACCTTTGCGGCCGTGTTTGCTTCGAACTTTTCTATCCTGCTTTCAATCACCGACCAAAGAATACGATCACGTTTAGAAAATAAGGCGAAAACTCCCGTCAAAACGACCACAACGATCAAACCTATGAAATAAAATCGCTTGTGGTTCATACTGTATATCTTTTCTCTAAAAAACAAAGTTAATGATTTCAGAAGAAAATACAGTATCTGAAGACTTTTTTATTTTGAATTATGATATAGATAGGGACGCTCGCATCGTATGTGAGCGCCTTCTTTTTTTGTTTATGATAGCACAGGAGGCACAGCCTTCCAGGCTGATAAATGTGAGCGGTACATCTTTGGCCGAGGGCGATGCCCCCGGTTACTCAGATGGTGCCTTCCAGGCACTGCACAGAGGCTCATTCGATTCGTTGTAGGGGCGTTTTGAAAACGCCCCGTGGACACGCGCAAAAAAAGGGGACGTTCCGTTAGGAACATCCCCTCCAAGACGGCGGCT
>JAKSKV010000025.1 GCA_024401555.1 Paludibacteraceae bacterium | reverse complement strand
GATTACTTTTCAGTAGCGGAATGTCCTCGAAAGAAATCAGTGAACGATTACAAATGACAGAGGAGGTGATTCAATCCATTATTGGGTAGAAGATCACAACCGTCATCTATCTACAAAGTCATCACACAATCAAGGTTGTATTGAATGTTGCTCAAAGAAAAAGGAGACCACCCTTTCGGATGATCTCCTTTGCTATTGTGATAGGTTACGGATTATTCCGCAGCCTTCTCCTCGCGTTGTGGACGTGGAAGCAATGCCTTGTGAGACAACTTGAACTTGCCAGACTTAGCATCGATATCAAGCAACTTAACGGTGATCATATCACCCTCCTTCATGCCTGTATCTTCCATCTTCTCAATGCGTTTCCACTCGATCTCAGAGATGTGGAGCAAGCCCTCCTTGCCAGGCATGAACTCAACGAATGCACCGTAAGGCATGATTGACTTCACCTTAGCCTCGTAGGTCTCACCTACCTCAGGAACAGCAACGATACCCTTGATACGAGATACTGCGGCGGCCAAAGACTCCTTGTTGGTTGCAGCAACCTCTACGCGGCCCTTGCCGTCTGTCTCCTCGATGGAAACGGTAGCGCCTGACTTCTCTTGGATGTCTTGGATAATCTTTCCACCAGGGCCAATCACAGCACCGATCATCTCCTTTGGAATATCGAATGCTACGATACGTGGAGCGTGTGGCTTGAGATCCTCGCGTGGCTCTGCGATAGTCTCTTGGATCTTATCCAAGATGTGCATACGACCAGCCTTCGCTTGGTTCAACGCCTTCTCCAAAATCTCGTATGAAAGACCATCTACCTTGATATCCATCTGAGTAGCGGTGATACCATCTCTTGTACCTGTTACCTTGAAGTCCATATCACCCAAGTGATCCTCATCACCCAAGATATCGGAAAGCACTGAATACTTCACGTTACCCTTGTCTGTGATAAGACCCATAGCGATACCTGAAACTGGCTTCTTGATCTTCACACCAGCATCCATCAACGCCAAAGTACCAGCGCAGACAGTTGCCATTGAAGAGGAACCGTTCGACTCCATGATGTCTGAAACGACACGTACTACGTATGGGTAATCAGCAGGGATCATACCCTTCAACGCGCGCCATGCCAAGTGACCGTGACCGATCTCACGACGACCTACACCACGTTGAGCCTTTGCCTCACCTGTAGAGAATGGAGGGAAGTTGTAGTGCAACAAGAATCTCTCCTTACCGTGGGTAAGCACCTCGTCAACGAGCTTCTCATCTTGCTTGGTACCCAAAGTACAAGTAGTCAAAGATTGAGTCTCACCACGGGTGAAGATAGATGATCCGTGAGGGCCAGGAAGGTAACCAACCTCGCACCAGATTGGACGGATATCTGTTGTGGCACGTCCGTCAAGACGCTTGCCCTCGTCCAAGATAGAACGACGCATAGCCTCTTTCTCAACAGCGTGATAGTAACGATCGATCATACCAGCCTTAGCCTCCAACTCCTCATCAGAGAGGTTCAAAGAAGCGATGTACTCCTCTTTAACGGAAGCGAACTTAGCCTCGCGGTCGTGCTTGTCGGTATTGGCTGATGTTGCGAACGCATACGCCTTTTGGTAGCACTTATCCCAAACATCCTTCTCCAATGCCTCGTCGTTCTCCTCGTGGCAATATTCGCGCTTGGTCTCTGTGCCAAGCTCCTTCATCAACTCCTTTTGCGCGATACACATTGGCTTGATAGCATCGTGAGCCGCCTTCAAAGCGTTCAAGAGGTCTTGCTCGGAAACCTCATCCATCTCACCCTCCACCATCATGATGTTCTCATAAGTGGCACCTACCATCAAATCCATATCAGCCTTCGCCAATTGCTCGAAAGTTGGGTCGATCACAAACTTGCCATCGACACGAGCTACACGAACCTCGGAGATTGGGCCGTTAAACGGAATGTCTGAAACCGCAAGGGCTGCGGAAGCAGCAAGACCAGCCAAAGCGTCTGGTTGATCCACACCATCAGCGGAAATCATAAGGACATTCACAAATGTCTCTGCGTGATAATTATCAGGGAACAAAGGTCTGAGAGCACGGTCGATCAAACGAGCCGTCAAGATTTCATAGTCAGAAGCCTTTCCCTCTCTCTTGGTGAAACCGCCCGGAAAACGTCCGTACGCACCAAACTTTTCTTTGTACTCAACCGTCAACGGCATGAAATCCGTTCCCGGTACTGCATCCTTCGCTGAACAAACCGTAGCCAACAACATGGTGTTACCCATTCTAACCACAACTGATCCGTCAGCTTGCTTCGCCAATTTACCTGTCTCGATAGAGATCGTACGGCCATCAGGCAAAGCAATCGTCTTTGTAATTACGTTCATCTTTTTTTCTTTTTCGTCTAAAAAACATCAAAATATATTTCACAAATATAGGCAAATATTTTTCACTTCAAACGATTAGAGGGATATTTATTGTCTTAAAGATCTATTTTTTGTAAATTTGCGTCACTATATTCATGAGGGAAAACAATAATTAAAACGATAATATGGATAAGAAATTCAAAAGAACAACTGTCACATCCGCACTTCCGTACGCCAACGGCCCCGTCCACATCGGACACTTGGCCGGTGTATATGTGCCTGCGGATATCTACGTGCGCTACCTTCGATTGAAGGGAGAGGAGGTGATCTTCATCGGCGGTTCAGATGAACACGGTGTGCCTGTCACCATCCGCGCCAGAAAAGAGGGCATCACCCCGCAAGACGTGGTGGACCGCTACCATAAGATCATCAAAGACTCCTTCAAGGAGTTCGGCATCTCATTCGATGTCTATTCACGCACCACTTCGGACATCCACCACAAGTTGGCTTCGGACTACTTCCGCACCCTTTACGACAAAGGAGAGTTCGTGGAGCAAGAGAGCGAGCAATACTACGACGAGGAGGCGAAGCAATTCTTGGCCGACCGTTACATCGTGGGTGAATGTCCACGCTGCCACGCGCAAGGCGCATATGGTGACCAGTGCGAAAAGTGCGGTAGCACCCTCTCACCAGAGGAGTTGATCAACCCAGTGAGCAAATTGTCAGGCGCAAAGCCTATCATGAAGAAGACCAAGCACTGGTTCTTGCCGTTGAACAAGCACCAAGATTGGTTGAAGAAGTGGATCCTCGAAGATCACAAGGAGTGGAGATCCAATGTCTATGGACAATGCAAGAGTTGGTTGGATATGGATTTGATGCCACGTGCGGTGACCCGCGACTTGGAATGGGGTATCCCTGTTCCTGTGGAGGGCGCAGAGGGTAAGGTGTTGTATGTATGGTTCGACGCCCCTATCGGCTACATCAGCAACACCAAGGAGATTTGCGACGCCAACCCTGCGAAATACGGCAACTGGGAGAAGTGGTGGAAGGACGAGGATACCCGTTTGATCCACTTCATCGGAAAGGACAACATCGTATTCCACTGCATCGTGTTCCCTGCCATGTTGAAGGCCGAGGGCAGCTATATCCTACCAGACAACGTGCCAAGCAACGAGTTCCTCAACTTAGAGGGCGACAAGATCTCCACCTCCCGCAACTGGGCCGTGTGGTTGAACGAATACTTGGTGGATTTCCCTGGCAAACAAGACACGCTCCGTTATGTCTTGACTGCCAACGCGCCTGAGACCAAGGACAACGACTTCACTTGGAAGGATTTCCAAACCCGCAACAACAGCGAATTGGTGGCCATCTACGGTAACTTCGTGAACCGTGCGTTGGTATTGACCCAAAAATATTTCGAAGGAAAGGTTCCAGCCTTGAAGGAGTTGACCGACTACGACAAGGCTACCCTTCAAGAGTTCGCCGACGTGAAGGAGAAGTTGGAGCAACTGCTCGACAACTTCAAGTTCCGCGAGGCACAAAAGGAGGCGATGAACTTAGCCCGCATCGGTAACAAATATTTGGCGGAGACCGAGCCATGGAAATTGGCTAAAACCGACATGGACCGTACCGCCTCCATTCTCCACATCGGATTGCAGATCGCAGCCAACCTCGCCATCGCGTTCGAGCCATTCTTGCCATTCTCTTCCGAGAAGTTGCGCAATATGTTGGGCATGAGTTCATTCGATTGGAACCAATTGGGCAAGATCGATTTGTTGCCTACCGGCGCGCCATTGGGCAAGGCGGAGTTGTTGTTCGAGAAGATCGAGGACGATGCCATCGAAGCGCAAATGACACGTTTGAACAACATCAAGAAGGAGAACGAGAAGAACAATTGGCAACCAGAGCCTATCGAGGGACAAAGCACCATCGACGACTTCGCGAAGCTGGATATCCGCGTGGGTACCATCTTGGAGTGCCAAAAAGTGCCTAAATCAGACAAGTTGCTCCAATTCAAGATCGATGACGGTTTGGGCGGTCGCACCATCCTTTCGGGTATCGCGAAGTCATACCCTAATCCAGAGGAGTTGGTTGGTTTGCAAATCCTCTTCGTGGCAAACTTCCCTCCTCGTAAGATGATGGGTATCGAGAGCCAAGGTATGATCATGTCCGCCGTGGATCAAGACGGCAAATTGGTGGTTACCTCCGTTTCCAAGAAGGTGGCCAACGGTTCAAGAGTAGGATAACTCACCCTATCATAAAATCGAAACGCCGAGCGAAATCCGTTCGGCGTTTTTTTGTTTGTACGAAGAAAAAAGGAGATCGCCACCCCGTGACCATCTCCCTTCATCTTCCCATTCAAACAAAAATCATTTCTTCTTTTTGTTGAAAAGCGAACTTGAGTTCTTTGACTCCTCGACTTCATAGGCAGGCGCATGTTTACCTGTCTTTGAGCCTTTCGGTTTCTTGTTACCCGCAGCTCCCATATTAGACCTCCTTTTTAATAAAACATTATTAATTGAAGAGTCGAGTTCAGTAGCGAAATGCTGGACTTGCTCCAAAACTGTTCAAAAACAATTGCATCCACAACTGGCGAAGCGGTTCCCCACTCCGTCTTTCCGCGAAATTACAAAGTATAGCGTTACAATAGACCTACAAGAAAGAAAAAATCATACTACTATTCGAAGAAAAAGAGTCCGCCACCATCGTAAAGATAGCCATCCGACAACGCCACCACCGCCACGCCATGCGCCTCAACAAAACGACAGAGCTCCGCTCCATCCTTATGCCTCAACGGGTTACCCATAAAAAGCAATTGGTTGCCCAACTTGCCGCAAGTACCACCCAAGAACCCATAAGCATGTACTGGAATGCGGATCTCTTGCGGAGCAAAAAGGAATACGTCGTACCCCTCCCGCACCAAGACCTTCGCAACGCCTCCGTCGGAGGTGATGAAGGCCTCATCACTCAGAGGGAAGAGGGAACAACGGGTATAGGATTGGGGAAGTGCCACCATCCGCTTTCCCCGGTTCAAAGAGAGGATCACTTCATCAGTGAATCCTTCCCGGTGGAAGAAGGCCTCTTCCGTCGCAAGACAATTGTAATAGCAGGAATCTTGCAGCCGCTCGCCTACGAATGACTTCCCCTCCAAATAAGGGATTCTCAAAGCCGTCAATTGATCCTTCAAGGACAGCGGTGCATTGGGCGCCACCACCACATCATGCGAGGATTGGTAGATGAATATATCTGGGTGACAAGAGACCGATTCGTAGGTCACCCCTTCGCTTCGGAAGAGGAAAACCTCTTCGGAAAATTCGGCGAGACGATCCACGATCCCCTCATCGCACCGGGCATCAACAACGGCTAACCTGCATTTCATATTTTCCCAAAGTATTACGATTGATTCTATTTTAAGCGCAACAAAATCAGCAATGTTTTCATTTTAGTCTCTCAAACTTACTGATTTTATCGTGTTCTACAATATCTTTCAATTCTTCTACACTATAGTTTTCTCCATAATAGGCATACACCTCCTCATAAGGATTAAAATCTATTATATATTCACCAATCGACTCCATCAATTCATCATCCCAATCTTCACAGTCAATTGAAGTATATGCTGCAATATCATAAGATTGACTATGTATAACATAATATTCTCCCGTTATATTCAACGTGTGATTTTTCACAGATGGACAACAATAAGAAGTATCGCCATCCAAATCACCAACGAACACACGAACCATCACATTCCCGGAATAATCATTTTTCATCCTTACTACGTAACCTTTTGGCACATTCTCTTCCTCGCAGTTATGGCCAGGACAACTACACAAAACGACAGGCATCGTTACAATGGCCACAAGTAATTTTAGTTTGCTAATATTCATCTGATTTGATATTTATCCTCTACAAAAATAAGACAAATAATCAACTAAACAGACATATCCATATCTTTTATTAATCTATTTACCACAACAACGGCTAACCTGCATTTCATATTTTCCCAAAGTATTGTCTCCAAACACTTTCACTGTCACCCTCATCTCTTCAAACAAAGCTACATTAGCCCTTTGATAGCCCCAAACAAAATTGATTTGCGAAGGGTGTACCGCCAATCGAACGCTCTCCCCCGCATAATCGGACAAGCCACTCCTCAAAATATCTCGCCAGACCTCCGTCATCACCAACTCCTTGAATGACCTATGGTAAGGCCCCGCCAACAACGATTTTTCAGGAGTGAGTTCCTCGGAAGCATGCAGCCCCACACGCAAAATCGTTAAACCCGCCTCCTCGAAGCGAAGGTAGAAATCCTTCGCCCAAGCCACCGCGGTAGCCATATCAAGCGGCGTATAACGTCCAATTTCATACAGTTTCGCCAACTGCGTCCCCTTGATCACCAAGGTGGGATAGATGCGGGTATTGTCCGCACCGAGCGAGATGATATCCTCCACCGTCTGACGGGAGCGTTCGTAGCTGTCGTGGGGCAATCCGATCATCATCTGAAGCCCCAAATGGAAGCCTCTACGCCTGATCTGTTCCGACGCCTGCCAGATCGCCTCACGCTTATGCCCCCTGCCCGACGCCGACAAGACATCATCATTGGTGGATTGCGCCCCCAGCTCGATGGTCTTCACCCCGTAGCGTTCCAAGAGGTCCAAAACGGGGCCACTGATGTAATCGGGGCGGGTGGAGAGGCGAACGCCTTGTACCCTACCCTGCTCCACATAGGGGAAAGCCGCCCGTAGATAACGCTCCTGCAAATCCATCGGAATCCCCGTGAAGGAGCCGCCGAAGAAAGCGATCTCCACTTCTCGGCCATCGTTCATCGTGGAGAGGTATTGCTCCACAATGGCAGGAATCTCCTCTGGCTGCGGAATCTCCTGCTGCCCACTGATCTTCGCCTGATTACAGAAGATGCACTGGTGCGGACACGCCAGTTCGGGAATGAATATAGGGATATTGGAGTGTTTCATCACGCATCATAGGATTTGTCTCTACCGCAAAATTAACAATTTACCAACTATTTCATCCGAAAATCTCCCCAAGAAGCGTTCCTCTAAACCAAATTACCTATATTTGTCAAAACGATTATCTCATGGCAAAATATAAATACAATCTCATCATCAACAAAATCGACACCAAGGAGTACAAGCAGTTTGCCTACACCTACAGCCGAATGCCGATGCAAGTCGTCATATCACCCACCGGATTCGCGGTCATATACGAATCTGGCAAACAGAAGGAGGCTTCCGAGATTTGGGCATCGAGAGAGGTGGAGGACGCCGTGAGAAAGTCCTTGTTAGCCCAACTCATCTTTTACGGGCACAATATAGACTTCGAAAATGTGTTGATCAAAGAGGCCTCTTCCAATGAGCCAGTCATTTTAGAGACACCCAACGTCCACAACCTGATCCCCAGTGACGTGAAGGTGGACCTAAGCCCCATCAGAGATGAGCAGTTCGTCGCCCAATACCTGATGAACCGAGTGAAGAGCGATTATGAATCGGGCATCGCCGCCCTCTTCTCCTACATCTACGCCAAAAGTAAAAAATGCGAGGAGGACAAATTCACCTACTTTTGGAGAGCCTTCAATGGTGTTTACAACAGCATGGCGGAGAAAGACAACTACGAAGGCAACCTGACCAAAGAGATCAAAACGGAGAGCGACAGTTTGAAAAACTGGTTAAGGAACAGAGAGAATCAATCCTTTATGGTCTCCTCCCTCTTTGCCAAATACTATAGGATCGGGGATGATTTCAGTACTGCCGAGAGAAAGAGCAGACACTTTTTCTACTCACTACGCGACAAGGCGGCCAAAGCTTCATGGAACAAAGAGGCCATACGTTCAGCCCTCTCCATGCCTGGCAACATAAACGAGAACCTGGCGAAGGTACTCAACCTGACCTCTTATCTGGCACCCTCCACACCCGACAAGATGCAAGTTGAGATCGAGGGAAAGAAACTCATCTCCAACTCCACGCTCCACGGCTATCTGATGACCGAGTTGGCCTATCATATCCGTTGCGACTACTTTCACGCAGCCAAGCCGATCCTACTCCACACCACCCTCACCAATCCAGAATACAGGGCTTTGGAATTAGCCAATGCACTATTGGAAGATTACCTCGACAAACACATCAAGGCAGAGGTGATAGCGAAAATCAATATGGAGCGTGAGAAAAAGAGCAGTGATTTCGATTATTAAATTTAAAAGTATAATTTCCATGAAACGACTTCTATCCCTTATAGCGCTATGCTGCGCCCTGCATCTCTCCGCACAGGAGGCTTTATGGTGGAAAACACCCACCACTTCCCCAGAAATCAACGAAAACCGCACCGTCACCTTCCGACTGAAGGCCCCATACGCAAAAAAGGTGGAGGTGACAGGAGATTTCCTTCCCGAAGGGAATGCGGAGATGAGGAAGGTACAACCAGACCTCTGGGAGTACACCACACCCTTCCCTTTGCGCGCCGACCTCTACAGTTACGCTTTCATCATGGATGGCGTGCGCATCACAGACCCCTCCAATGTCTATGTCACCCGTGACGTAGTGACCATGAACAATATCTTCATCGTTGATGGACCGAGAAGCAAGGTTTACCAAGAATTGGATGTCCCTCACGGTACGGTCTCAAAAATCTGGTACCCTTGCGACCAATTGCAACGGATGCGTAGGCTTACCGTTTATACACCAGCGGGTTACAGCGAAAACGGCACCACACGCTACCCTGTCCTCTACCTTTTGCACGGCATGGGAGGTGACGAGGAGGCTTGGATCACACTAGGCCGTGTGGCGCAAATCATGGATAACCTCATCGCCATGGGCAAGGCCAAACCGATGATTGTGGTGATGCCCAACGGCAACATGGATCAGGTGGCCGCCCCCGGTTATGGGCCAGACGGCAACATCGTACCCACCATCGAATTGCCACGCACCTGCGATGGCACCTACGAGCAATCATTTCCAAACTTGGTACGCTAC
This sequence comes from Paludibacteraceae bacterium, assembly GCA_024401555.1. GTDB lineage: Bacteria > Bacteroidota > Bacteroidia > Bacteroidales > Paludibacteraceae > UBA1181. Next base: position 40,489 of record JAKSKV010000025.1, on the reverse strand, counting down.
ATCGACCGTACTTACCGAACCATTCCCAGAAAGAATTCACGCGCCATCGCCGGACTCTCCATGGGAGGATTCCACACCATGATGATCTCAAAGGAGTATCCTGACCTATTCGATTACGTGGGACTCTTCTCCGCCTCGGTGAAGAAAAATGTGGATGGCGTATATTCGCCCGTCTATGAACGGTTCCACGATAAACTGCGCACACAATTCGCCAAGCGTCCAGCCCTCTACTGGATCGCCATCGGCAAGGAGGATTTCCTCTATCCAGCCAACGTAGAGTTCTGCGAATTGTTAGACCGCAACCGCCACCGTCACGAATTCCTTGAAACGGAGGGGGGACACATCTGGAAGAACTGGCGCTTCTATTTGAAGGAGTTCGCCCAGAAGATTTTTAAATAAGGGATTCATTCTTCATAACAGCAACAGTAAGGGAGGCCATCGGCCTCCTTTTTTGTTCACCCGCACCCCAAAATCTTTTTTTGTTTGTCCCCTTAGTAAACCCATCCTTGACAAGTGTCTTTAAATCACCGATTTAAAAACGCTTCCGTTTCGAAGAAACGCCACATTTTGAGCAACCTTCCAATTCATCCTCTTACGATTTGACAAAATGATAGGCTATTTTACTTATAAAGTATCATTTTGATAGTATTTTTACTTATTATACATCACTTTTGTAATCGTATTTTATATTTATACTTACAATTATTCACGAAAGAACCCAAATTCGTTTACATTTGTAATAAGAAAATGAGAGTTAAAAACAATGTGGTGTAATTTAAAATTGTAGTGTTATGAAAGAACTGTTAGCCGCAAGAGATTCCGTAAATAGATGGATGGAGCGTTATGGTGTACGCTTTGGCGTTTACAAGAACGGCGTATTTAATGAGCAAATCTTCCCCTTTGACGCCATCCCCCGTCAGATTCCTGCCAAGGAGTGGGAAATGTTGGAGAAGGGACTAATACAACGTGTGAAGGCGCTCAACATGTTCCTCTACGACATATACCACGAAAAGAAGATTGTCGCAGACGGTGTCATTCCCAAGGAGTTCACCTACGAGAGCAAAGGTTATATGCCTGAATGCGAAGGCATCACGCCAGCCTTGAATGTCTATGCGCACATCGCGGGCATCGACTTGGTACAGGCGAAGGATGGCAAATGGCTGATTTTGGAGGACAACCTCCGTATTCCAAGCGGCGCCTCCTATCCGATGATCGCCCGCAAGGTGACCAGAAAGGCTTGCCCACAGACCTTCCGCGACAATCTCATCGCAGACAACCGCAACTACGGTATGTTGCTCAAGCAGATGATGGACGACGTGAACGGAGGCCGAGGCATCAACTGCATCCTCACCCCAGGCCGATACAATTCCGCCTTCTTCGAACACTCCTATTTGGCGGAAAAGACCGATGCGATCCTCGCCTTCCCTGGCGACCTCATTGTGGAGGACAATAAACTCTACTATGTGGGATTGTACCAAGAGAAGATCCGCGTAGGTGCCATCTACAGACGCGTCTCCGACGAGTATATGGACCCATTGGCGTTCGAGCCAAGTTCCCTATTGGGTGTACCCAACTTGATGGAGGCTTACAAAGCCGGCAATGTGGGGGTCATCAACGCATTTGGAAACGGTGTGGCGGATGACAAGGGCATCTACTACTTCGTGCCTAAGATGGTGAAGTATTATTTGAACGAGGAGCCGATTTTGGAGAACGCCCCAACCTACTTGCCCTTCTTCAAAGAGGACTACGAATACATCCTCAACAACATTGAGAAATTGGTGATCAAGGATGTGGCTGAAGCGGGCGGTTATGGCGTGATGTTCGGAAGAGACATGACACCGGAGCGTTTGGAAGAGGTAAAACAACTCATCATCAAAGAACCTCGCCGCTGGATCGCGCAAGAGGTGATCGACTTCATTGATTTGGACATCATTGATGAAACAGGCAACCCTTCACCTCGCAAATGCGACCTACGTGCCTTCGTCATCACCGGCAAGGAGACCAAGGTATGGAAGTCTGGACTGACACGATTCAGCCGCAATCCAAACTCCTTCGTGGTGAACAGCAGCCAAGGTGGTGGATTCAAGGATACTTGGGTGATGGAGAAAGATTGAGAATTTAAAAGAGTATAAACTATAGAACCTATTTTTGAGAGTATGAAATCAATATTGAGCGCTAATAAAGCGAACCGTTTGTTTTGGTTAGGACGTTATGCGGAGCGTGGCTACATCATGCTTCACCTGATGCGCAAGGCGTATGATGAGGTCATTGATGTGCCGGTAGGCGAAGTGCCTTACAGCGAATTTTTGAAGAAGATGGACGTCTATGTCTCCAACGAGATGACCACCAGCTACCAAATGATGGATCAAATCTACAACCCGGAGACGGTCACTTCACTCAGAAGCATCATAGAGATGATGATGGACAACGCCATCGTGCTTCGTTCGGAGATTCTTTCAGAGTCCTTCTCCTACATTGAGTTGTGCCGTGATCTTATCCGTGCCAAGTCCGCCACCAGAGAGACCAATATCACCGAACTACAACCGATCACCGACTGGTTGCTCGCCTTCTGGGGTTGCATCCGAGAGAGGGTCCACGGAGACACCTACGCATTACTGGAGATCGGACGATTGTTGGAACACCTTGATATGTGCATCCGCTTTGACTATAAATACTACCGCATCGAGGAGACTTGGGAAATGATTCAAAAATATACCCGCTCCTACCCTGACATGTTCGATGCGGTACAAGCGGCTCGCCTTCATGCGTTGATCATCGACAAGGAGGCCTTCAAAAAGGATCCACAAGATTACAAGAACAAAGTATTGAACGGCATCAACTGCTTGGTGTTGGTCTAGCGACCGGGGAGATCAACCAAAGGATAGAGGAACAATAATGATTAAAATGACAGGAGAGCAACGTAGATATCAATTCCGTTACATGACAGAGGCAAGTTTCACCCCTGCCGTCTCCAGCCATTTCTTTAAACTCAGGGCAATCCCATGCTTAAATAGTTGCCAGAGGGTCGAATCGCGCCAATTATCGGTTCTTCCTTCTGGCTGCATTTTGAATGAATCGACAGACGGATTGGGCAACCTGCTCCAATTCGGCGAGTATCATTCACCTCACGACTATTTCAGAATGACGAGCGAAGGAATTGTGTGTTGCGAGAAATACCGTGTCATAGACGCTTCCCCCAACGACATTTACCTTTTTCCCTCTAAACTCACCCGATGCGATCTTCCCGCCCAAGAGTGGGCCCAAGAGGTCACAAAGCAAGGAGCCGACACGATCGGTAAGGCAACCCTATTGATGCACGCCATCCAACAACGCCTCACCTACCAAAGGTATGCGACCAACAACGCAACCTCCGCGATGGAGGTGTTCGAAAGGGGATTGGGTGTCTGCCAAGATTACGCGCACCTGATGACCGCCCTTTGCAGAAGCATGGGAATCCGAGCCCGATACGTGAACGGACTGGTCCTTGGCGAAGGCGAGACACACGCTTGGGTGGAAGTTCACGACGGGGCGGCTTGGCTCGGCTTCGACCCCACATACGACAAGATCATTGATTGGGGGTACATCAAGATAGCCCATGGAAGGGATGTCTCGGATTGTCCATCCAACCGCGGGCAGTTCTTCGCCCGTACGAACATAGAGGAACAACTTACGATAATATGTGAAATGAAAGAGTTATGATTCAGAATGTTACAAGTCTTGAAATGCCCGTGGACGAGGAGTTCCGCATTGTCAAGAACCATTTTACGAATGGTAAAGGAAAGAGAATTTGCATCGTCACCGGTACCCACGGAGACGAATTAGAGGGACAATATGTCTGCTACTTAATCGCCAAGATGGTGAAGGAGAACATGCACCTTTTGCAAGGAACCATTGATATTTACCCCGCCCTCAACCCGTTGGGCATCGATTCCATGCAACGTGGCGTTCCCGCCTTCGACCTGGATATGAACCGTATATTCCCCGGCAACTCCCGAGGATCCATGATCGAGAAGGTGGCCCACGACATCTACACCGACTTGTCGGGCGCAGACATGGTGATCGACATCCACGCCTCCAACATCTTCCTCCGCGAGATGCCCCAAGTGCGCATCTCGGAACAGACTGCAGAACTATTGGTCCCTTACGCCAAATTAATGGGCATCGACTTCATCTGGATCCACCAAGCCGCTACCGTGTTGGAATCCACCCTGGCCCACTCACTGAACTCCACAGGAACCCCATGCCTCGTGGCGGAGATGGGCGTCGGCGGAAGAATCAGCCACGCCATGTGCCACCAATTGGTGGATGGTATCCAAAACATGATGTTCCACATGGGTATCTGGCAAGAGGAACCCGACAAGAGTCGATTGAAAGAGAGTATAGTCAGCCAAGGAGAGAATACCGTCGCCTTCTTGAACGCCACGACAAGCGGCGTATTCATCACGGAGCTTCACAACGACACGACTGTCCAAAAGGGACAATCCATCGGGCAAATCATCTCGCCTCTGACGGGCGACGTCCTCAGCGACGTGAAGGCGCCATGCGACGGATTGCTCTTCACCCTCCGCGCCTACCCAATGGTTTACGAGGGCTCCCTATTGGGAAGAATTCATCGTCTATAACAAAGGAAAATTACGGAATCATGAAAGTACAGACTATATTCAGCATGTCATCCCCCTACCGTGATGACTTTCGTATCAAGGCCTACACCTTCGGTGAGGGAGAAAAGACTTTGTGTATCGTAGGCTCCATGCGTGGAGACGAGATCCAACAGCAATATGTGGCGAGCCGCTTGGTGGCTTTGCTAAAATTCGCGGAGGAGAACAATCGCATCCAACCGGGCATCTCCATCTCCGTCATTCCTTCGGTCAACCCTTTCTCCATCAATATCGAGAAACGATTTTGGGCGTTGGACAACACGGATATCAACCGTATGTTTCCCGGCTACAACCAAGGTGAGACCACACAACGCATCGCGGCGGGACTCTTCGAGTTTATCAAGGATTTCAAATTCGGCATCCAATTGGCTTCATACTACCTGCCTGGAAATTTCTTGCCTCACGTCCGCATGATCCACACAGGATTCGAGGATGTGGAGGATGCGAAGTATTTCGGCTTCCCCTACATCGCCATCCGCGATCCAGAACCATTCGACACCGTGTTATTGAACTACAACTGGCAGATATGGGAGACTCAGGCCTTCTCGCTCTACGCCGGCACCACCGATACGATCGACCACGAAATGGCGCGCATCTCCATCGACGCAATTTGCCGCTTCATGACTTACAAGGGCATGGCATCCTTGAGCATGAGCGGTAGCGGAACACAGACGCCTACCATCGTGGAGGGCAGCCAGCTTATCTCTATCCAGGCACCCCACGCAGGTATCCTCATCGTAGAGAGCGAGGCGGGACAAGAGGTAAAGAAAGGCAAGGTGATCGCACGCATCATGCACCCTTACGAGGGATATCAAGTCTGCGAAATCAAGAGCCCAGTAACCGGTACGATTTTCTTTGCAAGAAACAAGTCCATCACCTTCCAAAACACATTGTTGTTTAGGATTATCGAGGAAGGTAAGGATGATTAGATTGTATAGTGTTGTAGAGATGGTGCGCACACCGTCTCTACAATTCATCGAACCCACATTCCATTTTTGGAAATCATCCGACAATCCATTATCTTTGCAAAGATTTTATTAATAATTAAACACAATACTAACTATGGCTACACCTATTGCACCAACACCGGAGCTGCACGGACAAGCGGCGATTGACTTTTTCACCTATCTCGAAACAAGGCCCAAGGCCACAGAAGAAGAGAAGAAGAGGATAAAAGAGAATGCTGAGAAACTCAAAAAATGTCTAACATTTAAATTTTAACCTCTATGTTTGAAGAAATTACCGTTATCCGTTTGCAAGAAGAAACCGAATTATCGTCTTTTGATTGTGGAAATGAAGATCTAAACAATTTCTTATTCAACGATGCCAAGGCATATTTGAAAAGATTACTATCAGTTACATATCTTCTAAAAAGAGGCAATGATACAGTTGCATTCTTTTCGTTGTCTAATGATAGAATATCAGTACCTGACTCGGACAAATCTACGTGGAGGAAGGTAAAGTCTTGTTTTCCTCATGCCAAACACAGATCGGATTATCCATCTGTGAAAATTGGACGTCTTGCCGTAGACCTAAAGTACCAGCGCTGTTCCATTGGCACAGTTATGTTGAATTTCATTGAAAGTATGTTTGTGTCTAACAACCGAACCGGGTGTACCTTTGTCACGGTGGACGCATTACCCTCCGCCCTTCCGTTTTATAAGAAGAATGGATTCGTTCTGTTGAACAAGAGATTGGAGGAGACTGAGGGCCGAACCATGACCTTGTTTTACGATTTATCCCAATTGCTATAACAACATCACCCAACAAATACTTGCTTCCACATATACACAACAAAGGCCACCCACAACCGTGCGGATGGCCTTTGCTATTTATGACACGTAAGTAATAATTACGCCTTCTTCACCTCGATATTTACCTTGAAATCATCGAAATCCAATTCGGTAGGATTAGCCACCTTATCGACTAACGTGATGTTGTTGGCAAGTACCTGAGAGGCGATGTAATCCTTGAAATCAGCGACTGCCTCGTTGACATTCTCAGACTTCTCGATATCAATCACAATCTTATCGGTGATCTCAAATCCGCTGGACTTACGGATATTTTGGATACGGTTGATAAACTCACGCGCGATACCCTCCTTTTGCAACTCTGGTGTGATGGTCACATCGAGCGCGATGGTGATGGTACCGTTGTTGGCAACCAACCAGCCTGGAATATCCTCGGAAAGGATCTCGACATCCGCCTTATCGACGATGACACATACACCGTCGAGACAAATCTCGTAGCTACCGTTCTTCTCCAACTTAGCGATCTCCTCTTGTGGCAAAGCCTGCAATTGGGCAGCGACCGCCTTCATGCTCTTACCGCACTTAGGACCGAGCTTCTTGAAGTCTGGTTTGATCTTCTTCACCAAGATACCAGCTGAATCATCCACGAAGTTGATCTCCTTCACGTTGACCTCATTCATAATCAAATCCTTCACAGCCTCGATATTCTCCTGCTCATGCTCCGCCAAGATAGGCACCATGATCTGCTTCAATGGTTGACGCACCTTGATGTTCTCCTTCTTACGGAGAGACAAGGTCATGGATGAGATATCTTGCGCCAATTGCATGCGCTCCTCCAAAGTCTTGTTGATCAAGCTCTCGTCGCACTTAGGGAAGTCCGCCAAGTGAACCGACTCGCTCTTATCGCAACCTGTCGCACCATTCAAATCCAAGAACAATTGGTCTGCATAGAATGGAGAGATAGGCGCCATCAAACGCGCGATGGTATCCAAGCAAGTGTAGAGGGTTTGGTAAGCCGCCAACTTATCCTCGGTGAGGGTACCTCCCCAGAAACGTTTACGGTTCAAGCGCACATACCAGTTACTCAAATGGTCGTTGACGAAGTTAGAGATCGCGCGGCCCGCCTTGGTAGGCTCGTAGTCGTTGTAGCTCTCATCCACCTCCTTGATAAGTGAGTTGAGCAATGAGATGATCCAACGGTCGATCTCAGGACGCTTCTCCATAGGAACTTGTGGTTGGCTATTGGTGAAGTTGTCCACATTCGCGTACAAAGCGAAGAATGAGTAGGTATTGTAGAGTGTACCGAAGAACTTACGACGAACCTCCTCGATACCATCTGTATCAAATTTCAAGTTATCCCAAGGGGATGCGTTGGTGATCATATACCAGCGAAGTGGGTCGGAACCATACTTCTCGATGGCGCCGAATGGATCTACCGCATTGCCCAAACGCTTGGACATCTTGTTACCGTTCTTATCCAAAACCAATCCGTTGGAGATAACTGCCTTAAAGGCTACGCTATCCTTGATCATGGTAGAGATAGCGTGCAAAGTGAAGAACCATCCACGGGTTTGGTCCACACCCTCAGCGATGAAGTCAGCTGGATAGAACTCACCGTTATCCACCACCTCTTTGTTCTCGAACGGATAGTGTTGTTGAGCGAAAGGCATCGCACCTGAATCGAACCAAACGTCGATCAAGTCGGTCTCACGCTTCATTGGCTTACCGCTGTCGGATACCAAGATAACGCTATCGATATATGGACGGTGAAGGTCAATCACCTTCGGATCGTAATTCTCTTTTGAGTAATCACCCACCTTGAAGTTCTTCCAAGGATTCTCCTTCATGAAGCCAGCCTTGATAGACTTGTCGATCTCCTCGAACAACTCCGCGATAGAGCCGATGCACTTCTCCTCGGTACCCTCTTCGGTACGCCAGATTGGCAACGGAGTACCCCAGTAACGAGAACGGGAGAGGTTCCAATCGTTCAAATTCTCCAACCACTTGCCGAAACGACCAGTTCCTGTTGACTCAGGCTTCCATTGGATGGTCTTATTCAACTCCATCATGCGCTCGCGAGCAGCGGTAGAGCGAATGAACCAGCTGTCCAAAGGATAGTAGAGCACTGGCTTATCGGTACGCCAGCAGTGTGGATAGTTGTGGACATGCTTCTCGATCTTGAAGGCTTGGTTATTGGCCTTCATATCCATACAGATGGAGATGTCGAGTGTCTCGTCCTTATCGGTCAAAGTAGCGTCGTAAGCGTTCTTCACGAAGCGGCCTTCAAACTTCTTGTAGGCTTCCACATTGATGTGAGACTTCACATAGGCAGGATCCAAATCCTCCAACAAGTAGAACTTACCTGTCAAATCCACGGATGGACGGAGGTTACCATTCTTATCCACCAATTGCAATGGCGGAATACCCGCAGCCTTCGCCACCTTGGCGTCGTCCGCACCAAAAGTAGGCGCGATGTGCACAATACCGGTACCATCCTCTGTGGTCACATAGTCACCTGGGATGACACGGAAGGCTTGGTCAGCGTTCTCTGGCGTGATCCAGTTCATCAACTGCTCATACTTCATGCCGACAAGGTCACTACCCTTGTATTCAGCCACCACCTTGAAAGGAACCATCTTGTCGCCCGGCTTGTAATCCTCGAACGCCACCTCGGCAGCCTTCGGATTGAAGTGGGCATTCAACAAGTCCTTTGCTACCACGTATGTAGAAGGCTCACCCGTATAAGGGTTGAAAGACTGAACAGCCACATATTGGATATTAGGTCCCACACAGAGTGCGGTGTTGGAAGACAAGGTCCAAGGAGTAGTGGTCCATGCCAAGAAGTATGGCGTTCCGAACTGCGCCATCTCTGGCTTAGGATCCACCATCTTGAATTGAGCCACCACCGTCGTATCCTTCACATCGCGGTAGCAACCAGGTTGGTTCAACTCGTGGGAGCTAAGACCCGTACCAGCGGCTGGCGAGTAAGGTTGGATGGTGTAACCCTTGTATAGATAACCCTTCTTGTAAAGTTCCTTCAACAAGTACCAAAGGGTCTCAATGAATTTATTGTCATAGGTGATGTATGGATTCTCAAGATCCACCCAGTAACCCATCTTCTTGGTCAAATCGGTCCACTCTTTGGTGAACTTCATCACATTGGTACGGCAAGCGTTGTTGTAGTCATCCACAGAGATCTTCTTTCCGATATCCTCCTTGGTGATACCCAACTCCTTCTCGACGCCCAACTCTACAGGAAGACCGTGCGTGTCCCATCCAGCCTTACGCTTCACATGGAATCCCTTCATGGTCTTGTAACGACAGAAAATATCCTTGATAGAACGGGCCATCACGTGGTGAATACCCGGCATACCATTAGCAGAAGGAGGTCCCTCGAAGAATACGAAAGAAGGCGCTCCCTCTCTGATTTCAATACTCTTATGAAACAAATCTTTTTCTTCCCACTGCTTCAAAACCTCCTTGTTGATATCCGAGAGGTTGAAGTTGGAATGTTCCGCGAATTTCTTAGCCATCGTCTATATCTATCTAAAAATTCTAACAATCAAATTTTCGCATTAAAGGATCAACATAGCGTCGCCGTAAGGGCCAAACTTATAACCCTCCTTCAATGCCTCGTTGTATGCGTTCATCACCATATCGTAATCGCCAAATGCGCAAACCATCATCAAGAAGGTGGAGTATGGTGTATGGAAATTGGTGATCAATCGATCAGCCACCGTGAAGTTGTATGGCGGGAAGATGAACTTGTTGGTCCAGCCCTCAAAAGGTTTGATCAAACCATCGGTGCCCACGCTGCTCTCCACGGCTCGCAAAACGGTGGTACCCACCGCGCAGATGTGTTGCTTAGCCTCATGCGCTCTGTTCACGATCTTGGAACACTCCTCGTTGATATACATCTCCTCGGAATCCATCTTATGCTTGGTCAAATCCTCCACGTCGATCTCACGGAAGTTACCCAAACCTGCGTGCAAAGTCAAATAGGCGAACTCGCAACCCTTGATTTCCAAACGCTTCATCAACTCACGGCTGAAGTGCATACCAGCGGTCGGTGCCACCACGGCACCCTCGTTCTTCGCGAAGATGGTTTGGTAACGCTCAGCATCCTCTGGCTCTACAGGACGATCGATGAACTTTGGCAACGGTGTCTCGCCCAACTTGTACAAAGTCTCGCGGAACTCCTCATAAGATCCCTCGTAAAGGAATCGGAGGGTACGGCCACGGGAGGTGGTGTTGTCAATCACCTCAGCCACCAACGACTCATCCTCGCCGAAATACAATTTGTTTCCGATACGGATCTTTCTGGCAGGATCTACCAATACATCCCAGAACTTCAACTCATGATTCAACTCACGAAGCAAGAAAACCTCGATCTTGGCACCGTTCTTCTCCTTGATACCATACAATCTGGCAGGGAATACCTTTGTGTCATTGAATATAAAGACATCCTTGTCATCAAAATATTGAAGGACATCCTTGAATATCTTATGTTCGATTTCTCCGGTTTTACGATTGAGTACCAACAATCTAGCCTCATCCCTGTTGGGAGCCGGGTAGAGGGCTACTTGCTCAGTAGGCAAGTTGAATTTAAATTTTGATAATTTCATGCTATATCGGAATTTTTCTGTTCTAATTCATTCATCATGGTCTGGAACTGCTCAATGGAGAGGCAATCTTCCACACGGAAATCACCCACCTTCGTGCGCCGCAACGCCGTCAAATGCGCACCGCTATTCAGCGCCAAACCAATGTCACGGGCCAAGGCCCTTATGTATGTGCCCTTGCTGCAAACCACACGGATCGTGATTTCCGGCAACGAGCAATCCAACAACTCTATCTCATCGATGACCAACAATTTGGGCTTCAGCTCCACCTCAGCCCCCTTGCGGGCATAATCGTAGGCACGCTTGCCATTCACCTTCACGGCGGAAAAGGTAGGTGGCACTTGCCAGATTTCTCCCAAGAAGCGTGGCAACGTCTCCTCTACCATCTCTCGGGTAATATGCTCCGTCGGATAGGTCGCATCAATCTCCTTCTCCAAATCGAAGGAGGGGGTTGTGGCACCCAATTTCAGGGTGGCGACATACTCCTTGGTCTTGTATTGCATCTCCTCAATACGCTTGGTGGCCTTGCCTGTACAGACAATCAAGACACCGGTAGCCAAAGGGTCCAACGTTCCCGCATGGCCAATCTTGAACTTCTTCACATTCAATTGGCGCTTGATCAAGTAGCGAACCTTATTGACCAAATCGAAGGAGGTCCATGTCAACGGTTTGTCAAAACATAATATCTCGCCGTCTACGAAATTCATCCTTTTACGCAAATATGGTATATGCCAAACATCCCGCACCCACAACGGCGCAATAGATGGCGAAATAGATCAACTTCAATCTCTTGACAAGGGCAATCATCCACTTGCATGCGAAACATCCACTGACGAAGGCCGCAATGAAACCTACAATCAAAGGGAGCATGCCGATCGGCTCTGCCATGCCATGTTCTGCCAAATATTCAGCCGAAGGTGCGACAATATGCTTAAAGTCCAACAGGGCCTCACCCAAAATTGGCGGAATCACCATCAGAAAGGAGAATTGAGCCAATGACTCTTTCTTGTTGCCAAGCAACAATCCCGTAGCGATCGTCGAACCTGAACGGGACAAACCTGGCAATACGGCCACCGCTTGCGCGATACCAATGACGAAAGCGTGCAACGGAGAGATTTGCTCACGAGGTTGTGGCTTCAAAAAGTGCGTCAAAGCGAGCAATGTCGCTGTCACCAATAGGCAACAACCAACCACCGGAAGAATATTGTCCGCATAGAGCGCCTCGATGCGATCCTTAAAGCAGAGTCCCACAACTCCCACAGGAATCATAGAGATCAAAATGTTCAAGACATACTTCTGCTCGTCATTCATCTTACCCTCCTTGAAGGGTTTGAACATACCCTTGAAGATCCAAGCCACCTCTTTCCAAAGGATACACAAGGTAGCCAACACCGTAGCGACATGCACCACGATATCAAAAGTCAGACCGCCAGCCTCCGCGCCTTCGCCTAACAATACTTTACCAATCTCCAAATGTCCGCTGGAAGATACGGGAAGATACTCCGTCAAACCTTGGACCAAACCAAGGATCAAAGCCTGTAACCAATCCATAATATACTGTCCCTCCCTTTTTTATTTACGAATGACACTGGTCTCATCGTGTGCTTTCAAAGAGGTCTCCTCCCCCTGTTCCTCCTCCTTGGAAGGACGGTTCCACAAAATTGCAAAGACCTCGAAAAAGAAACCGATCACAACGATAACTGGCGCTACCGTAATTCTCATAGGGCTAAAAATCTCTGGGTTGAAAGAAACACCATCTGGGCTTCCACCACCTATCATGCAAACAAAACCAATGATAATGATAACGAAACCTGCGGCCATGAGAAGCAAGTTCTCTTTAGGCAACGCATAACTATCCTTCTTGTCCATTTATTTTATTATTAAATACTTACCAATTAAATATAATACAAATCATCCACCTGATGTCTCAAATATTTGCTGACAGCGCGATGAGTGGCTACCGTCGTGAAAATGATGCTGAAAATAAAGATGCTACCCAACACGACGATATAAAGCATCGGATCGCTGGTCATACCATCCAAACTTGGTGGAAGATCATCCTTCAGGAAATAACCCAAACTCAACATATAGCAGGTCGCCAAAACGAAAGCCACCACTGCGATCAAAAGGCTCTCCATGATGTATGGACGACGCACGAAGGAAGGGGAGGCTCCCACCAATGTCATGGTGTGGATCAAGAAACGATCTGAATGGATCAACAATTGTATTGTATTACTAATCAAGACATAAGAAATCAGCAGCAAGACTGCCGCCGTACAAATCAGGACGGAAACCAACTTCTGGATGTTGTTGCCGATACGATCAACCATATCCTCTTGGTAATCGACATGATCGACACAATCAAAGAGCTCGATGCTCTCCGCGATAGGGATGATGCTGTCATTGTTCGCATATTGAGCGTTCATATGCACCTCCACCATATCCAAAATTCTGTTGATGTCCTTGTAATCCTCAGGATCCTCGCCAATCTCCTCGCATAGTTCCCGGATGGCAGTCTCCTTATCGATAAATTTTTCCTTTGTGGTATATGGTTGTCCCGCTAAATATTTCTCAAGGTTCAAGCGGGCCTCCTCTGTACTGTTCTCTTTTACGAACACGGTCAAAGTCACATTCTCTAAAACATAGGTAGTCAGCCTATTAGACATAAATCCAACGAAGATGATACAACCTAATAAAAAGAGTACAATCGAAATACTGATCGCTGATGTGAGCTTCGAATTAAAAAATCTATGTTTTGCTTTCTTTTTCATCAGATACTATATACCCAAATTTTCCGCAAAAAAAGCAACAATTATACTCTTTTGAAAATTTTATGTGTTAAAGAGTGTTAAATACAAGAGCGTTGAAACTATTTCAAATCCTCCAAAGAGACATTGGGCGGCAAAAAATCCTTGATGTCCTTTCCGTAACGGATCAAATCACGCACTACCGTCGAGCTGACGAAGGAGTGTTGCGGTTCGGTGAACAAAAGCACGGTGTCGATGCCCGACAGACTACGGTTAGCGTCCGCAATGGTCTTCTCGTACTCGAAGTCCTGAATGGATCGAATACCTCTTAATATGACATTGGCCCCCACCTCTTTGGCGAAGTCAACCGTCAAGGAGTCATAACATCTAGCCTTCACACGGGGCTCATCACTGAATGCCTTGGTGATAATCGCCAATCGCTGATCAACGGAGAGAAGGCAACGCTTAGCGTCGTTCACACCAATGGAGATGACCACTTCGTCCACAAAATTCAACGCACGTTTCACAACGGAATAGTGACCAATCGTGAAGGGATCGAAACTGCCTGGAAATAATGCTCTTTTCATCTTATATTCCAATAAATTTCCGCAAAGTTACAAATTTAATTAATTACTCTACCCACATCAGGCGCTCCATTATCGCATCCGAGAGGAAGAGACCTCGTTCAGTCAATGCCAGGCGTCCCGCTGTAACCTCCGCCAGTCCCTCCCTTATGCAAGGTTCCGCTTGCCGCATACAATAGGTGGCGTAGGGTTCGCCGAAATGTTCCGTAATATGTTTTAGATCCATACCCGCAATGGTGCGGAGCGAGGTGATGACATAATCATTATAAGAGGAGGCAAGATCCAAGACCTCTATTTCATAATAGGGTTTTCCCTCTTTCATCAGAGCGATGTATCGCCTCGTGTCGGCGATGTTCCAACGACGGTCTTTCCCATCGAACGAATGGGCAGAGGGGCCCACTCCCAGATAGGGCGTGCCATCCCAGTAGGAGGAGTTGTGCCGCGCGTGGAGGCCAGGCTTAGCGAAATTGGAGATTTCATATTGCAGGATGCCCGCATCGTTCAATCGCTGACGCAGGGTTCGGAACATTTCCACGCTCAAATCCTCATCCGCCTCCTTCACTTCACCCTTTTGGAGCATACGGTATATCTTCGTTCCCTCCTCATAGGTGAGATGGTAGGCGGAGATATGGGGGATATCCAATGCGATGGCCTGCTCAATATTATCTTGCCACGCCTCCAACGTTTGGTTGGGCAAACCATAGATCAAATCAATGCTCAAATTGGTGAAGCCAGCCTGTTGGCAACGCTTCACGGCAGCCTTCGCCTCATCCGCCGTATGACGACGATTAAGCAACCGCAGATCATCGTCGTGGAAGCTCTGGACACCCAAGCTCAATCGGTTAATCGGCAAGCGCCTCAACGATTGGATGAAATCATCGCTCAAATCATCGGGATTAGCCTCCAAGGTCACCTCCTCGAAGTCGCAGACGTAATGGTCCATCACCGTTTTGAAGAGATACGCCAACTCATCCGCACGCAACAAAGAGGGGGTTCCGCCGCCCAGATAGAGCGTCTTAATTGTTTCGCCATGCAGATAATCCTTGCGGTCCACCAATTCCTGTCCAATCGTGCGTACCAACTCCGCACGATTGCCATCATACGTAGAGGAGTAAAAATCGCAATAGATGCAACGATTCTTACATAGGGGGATATGGATATAGATACCTGCCATAATGCAAAGGTAATGATGAATTTTGAATTATAAGTGATGTATATTAGTCCGATTGATAATTTGTGTATTATTTAAACATTTATTATATTTGCGGTCAATATTAACCTGTAAAAATTTGCATTATGGCGGAACACAACGAATTAGGCCAATTGGGAGAGGAGAAAGCAGTCGCATACCTAATTGAAAAGGGCTACAAAATCAAACATCGGAACTGGAGAAGCGGGAAACTGGAGTTGGATATCGTGGCGGAACACGACAATACGCTTGTCGTCGTAGAGGTACGAACCCGCAAAGACAACTTTCTGCTCCACCCCGCAGACAGCGTCAACAAAACCAAGATGCGGAATACGATTTTGGCGGCACAGGCCTACATTTTCAAATTCAACATCCTTTTGCCGACACAATTCGACATCATTTCAGTTATCACTTCACCCTTGGAAGGGAACTATCAGATCGAACACATTGAGGACGCTTTTTTGCCGTAGTAGGTTTATTCATCCCACTAACCAAACACCCAACCTACAAAAACGAAGCAACTAAATGCCCTTTATACAGACATTTACAAAGAAAGAATATGGAAATGGATTTATTAAATGATAGTCCGGTATGTATATTGAAAGGAGACGAATTTCTACCCAAAGAAGGCATGTCATTTGCAAACCTCAAGCAACAACGATTGTATCTACACGAATCCTTTTTAACAAAAAATCTCCAAGAGGTTGTTGCGTCTAACCCGGTTCATGAAAGCACAGCTTCTTCACCACAACCTAATGGAGGTATTGCAAATGTACTGCAAAATTACCTCATAACCAAACATGAAGTAGAAAATAATCATTGAATAGTATTTGGACAAGCGATTTTTTATCTCAATGTAATATTGAATGAAGTTCTACATTTTTGCCCATATTTTCGTAAATTCGCGGAAAAGTGCAAAGAGATGAGTTTCGATATCAATAAAATCAGAGAGGACTTTCCTATCTTAAAGAAGGAGATTTACGGAAAGCCGTTGGTCTATTTGGACAACGCGGCCACAACACAGAAACCGTTGTGCGTGGTAGAGAAGATCAGCGAAAATTACCTCAACAACAACGCGAACATCCATCGTGGCGTCCACTTCCTCAGCCAAGTGGCGACGGAAGCCCATGAGGCGGCGCGCGAAACCGTTCGGAAATTCATCAATGCGAAACATTCCCGCGAAATTGTCTTTACCAGAGGCACCACGGAGGCCATCAATCTGGTCGCCTCCTCCTTCGGCAGAAGCCAATGCAAGGCGGGCGACGAGATCATCGTCTCGCACATGGAGCACCACTCCAACATCGTTCCCTGGCAATTGCTGCAAGAGGAGAAGGGCATCGTACTCAAGGTGATTCCTTTCGACGAGAACGGCGTGTTGCAACTTGACAAGTTGGATGAACTCATCACCGAGAAGACCAAACTCATCTCCATCGCTCACGTTTCCAACACATTGGGAACCGTCAACCCTGTGGCAGAGATCATCACGAAGGCGCATAGCCACAACATCCCCGTCTTGGTGGACGGCGCACAATCGGTGCCCCATATGCCCGTGGACGTGCAAGCGCTCGACGCAGATTTCTACGTCTTCTCAGGACACAAGATTTATGGTCCCACCGGCATAGGCGTCCTCTACGGCAAAGAGGAGTGGCTGGAACGCATTCCACCCTACCAAGGTGGTGGCGAGATGATCCAAAAGGTCACCTTCGAGAAGACTACATTCAACGAATTACCTTTCAAATTTGAAGCGGGAACACCCGACTACATCGGTTCAACAGCCTTAGCGGAGGCACTCAACTATGTCAGTGCCATCGGCATGGAGGAGATCGCCGCGCACGAGCAAGAGTTGGTCCGCTACACCTTAGAGAGATTAGGCGAAGTAGAGGATATCCGATTCATCGGCAACGCCCCCAAGAGGAGCGGTTTGGTTTCCTTCCTCGTGGGTAACATCCACCCCTACGATTTGGGATCCATCATAGATAAGTTAGGCATCGCCGTCCGCACAGGACACCACTGCGCGGAGCCCGTCATGGCAGCCTTCGGCATCGAAGGAACCGTACGTGCTTCATTCGGCATCTACAATACCAAAGAGGAGATCGACATCCTCGTGGCGGGCGTACAAAGAGCCGCAAAAATGTTCAGAAGAAAATAAAAGGATTCTCCTTTATAGATCATTAGATTAAAATATATCATGACAATAGCAGAGAAACAAGACGAGATCATCGCCGAATTCGAGTTCCTCGACGATTGGTTGGACAAATACCAACAAATCATCGACAAGGGCATGTCCAACCCCGGTGTTGACGAAGAGTATAAAATCGACAAATACCTCATCGAGGGATGTCAAAGCAAAGTATGGGTACACGCCGAGTTCAAGGATGGCTTGGTGTTCTTCCAAGGAGAGAGCAACACCGATATTTCCGGCGGCATCGTCTCCATGTTGGTGGAGGTCTTGTCGGGCCACACACCGGACGAGATCTTGGAGACCGACCTCTACTTCATCGACCAAATCGGCCTCAAGGAGCATCTCTCCCCTACCCGTTCCAATGGTATGCTCGCCATGGTGAACCAGATGAAGATGTATGCCTTGGCTTTCAAGAGCCAACAAGCCTAACTGGGAAATTTTCCACATTTTTTAGGCAATAAACACGATAAATTGGCTTTAAAGACATTTGTCATAAACCGCCCCTTTGTTGAAAATTATCGGCTTGAAAATTTTCTTTTTCAAGAACCAATTCGCTACATTAGCGGAACGAAATTGAAGTTTAACTAAAGGGGAAAACATGGAAAACGTATTAGAGCCAATGGTTAGAAAAAGCACAATGGACATCACCAGGGAAATGGATTTCCTGTTGACGGAGATGAAGCAGAAATTCAATCTTCTTCAATTCGAGCAGAAGCACATTCAGCTCATCGTGAATGACCTTGCGAACATCGCGCCATCTGACTGCGACGCGCCCGATTCCACAGCGGTAGCTATGGACACGGTGTACAGACTCTCTCAAGCGGACAAGTCGTTCAAGGAGGCCTTCTACATGATTCAAGAGGCGCTCTCCTCCATTGCGACAGGAAGCAAAAATCTCAAGGAAAGCCACGAGATGCAACAGCAGAGAGTAGGATAAAACTCTATTGAGACCCTCACAAAATGTAAGGGGTGTGTCTTAACCGGCACACCCCTTACTTATTTCCTCGACAAAGATCTCCCTTCACAAACACTCTTGATAACGTTCCACCAAAAAATTCCCGACCGTCTCGTAACTGTAACGGCGGGCCCGTTGTCGGATCTTTTCCGCGTCAAACTCAGAGCGGTGAGCCATCATACCAATCATTTGTTCATAAAGAGCCTGTTCATCACCCGCTTCGATCAGCACTCCGCTTTGGGCGTCTATCATATCGGCGATGCCACCCACCCGGGTAGAAATCACAGGAACACCCATCGCTAACGATTCGGAGATCACCACGGGAGCGTTTTCGTAATTCGAGAACATTACAAAAGCATCGCTCTCCGCAAAATAGCTGCAAACCTGACGCGGCTGCTGTTCCCCGACAAAAGAGACGAGGCCATCAGGCAAATCCAATGTTTCAGCGTATCTTTTCACCTCCTCAAAATCGGGACCTATTCCAATAATGGTAAAGACAAAATCACTCCGTTCTCCGGAGAGACGCTTCACCACACGTAGCATACCGCATACATTCTTGGCCCGCTCGATAAAACAGGAGACATGCAAGAAACGGAACTTCCCATGCACTCTATCGGCTGAGATCGGCTGTTCGAAAAAGAAATCATCCACCACATTGTTCACCACTTGATAGTTGGAATGCACCAACCCGTGGGAACGCATCGCATCACACAACATACGGCTGACAGGCAAAACACAGGATGCCTCCTTCTCGACTTGTTCGCTCACCCATCGTCTCAACCACCCCTTATAGTTAAAATTCTGTGGCAAATAGCGGGTCCAGTGTTCCACGATCACATAGGGGATACCCTCCCGCCTTTTCAACCACCAGGCCAAAGCGCCGCAACGTGTCAAGACATTCGCTTGAACCACATCGGGCCTACCAAAACGCGCCTTCACCTCCTTATATCCTTTGCGAAAGGCTTTAAAGAAGTTCAGTGCCTTCGTCAACTGCCTCAACAAGGGACGATCCACAAAAGGGTAGTAAAGGTAAATCTCATGAACCCCATTGGTCGTCTGTACCATCACCTCCGGTTCCGATACATTAGCATCCGGATATAGATAGAGCGTAGTTACCTCACACTGTCGGGCGACCGCCTCAGCATGTTTTCGGACGAAAAGTCCCGACATCGCATCATAACGATGGGGATACCAGGGCGACATAAAAAGCACATTCATGGCAAAATTGATAAAGGTAATAAACCAATGCGCACTATAAAAAAAAGCACACTATTAATATTAAGATATGCAAAAAAAGAGAAGACACTCCCGCGTCTTCTCCTATAGAACTTGGATAAGGGAATTTTATTTCGCCTCAGCCTCAGCTTTTTTCTCAACGAATTGGTCGCGACCGCTCTCGATCAAGATATTGTACCACGTGAGCAACTTCTTGATATCGGATGAATAGACACGGTCACGGTCGAAGTTTGGCAACACGGTAGCCAAATAAGCGGCCAACTCCTTGCCATCAGCCTTTTTAGGGTTGACAGAAGCCACCTTGCCACTCTCTTTCTCCTTCATGGATTGCAACACATCTGCCAAAGGCACCTCACCCTCCTCGGTATAGATAGCGATATCACCAAGAGACAAAATCTTCTCGTGAGTATATGCAGGGACACGCTTCTTCTCTGTAAGGGACTCCAATATCAACATATTCTTTCCTTGTGACACCAATTCAAACAATCCTGGTTTTCCGGAAATCGATAAAATTCTCTTCAACATAATTTTCTATTCTAAAAATCGTTTTACAACTAGTATTAAATCACTGTTAAATTCAAATGCAAAAGAAATAAAAACATTTTAATTTAAAATAGTTAAAATTGAATGTTTTTCTTTCATCTTTTGAACGATTTTGACTATTTTCGCGGTTTAGAGTAAGAATGGAAAAGAATTTTAGACATATCACATTGGCTATCATGGCTTTGGGATTCCTCTCTTGCGGAGGTTACAACAAGGTCATCAAGAGCACGGATAACGACTTCAAGTACCAGAAGGCCGTCGAATACTATGAGAGTGGCGACTACTACAAGGCACACTCCGTATTAGAATCGGTGGGATCCGCCTTCCGAGGTACCGCTAAGGGAGAGAACGTGGTCTATATGATCGCGAAGTCCTACTACAACAACAAGGACTACACCTCAGCGAAGAGTTATTTTTCGGCTTACACACGTAGCTATCCGCAAGGCGAGCATGCCGAGGAGTGTAAATTCCTAGCGGGCAAATGTCTTTACCAAGACTCGCCAGACGTCAAGCTCGACCAGGCGAGTACCGTCACCGCCATCGACGAATTGCTGGAGTTCACCAACCTATATCCTCAAAGCCAATACTTGCCAGAGGCGGTATCCCTCCTCAGCGAGTTGCAGGAAAAGTTGGCGGAGAAGGCCTATTTGAACGCCAAACTCTATTTCGATTTGGGTGATTACATGGGCAACAATTACCGTTCAGCGGTGGTCACCGCCACCAATGCACTGAAGTTGTACCCAGACACTAAACGCAAAGAGGATCTCAGCTTCCTGATTCTTGACGCGAAGTACATGCAAGCCGTGAAGAGCGTCGAAAGCAAAATGGAGGACCGCTACCGCGACACCGACGATGAGTATTACAACTACATCGGCGAATTTCCTAACGGAAAGCACAAAAAAGAGGCGGAGAGAATCCACGAGAAGACAAGAAAGTATATTAACGCTATCGATAACAAAAACAAATAAAACATATTATAATCATGGACTACAAAAAAGTAACCGCTCCAACTAACACTATCACTCGCGACATGAACTCACTCTGTGCAGACACAGGTAACATTTACGAGACAGTGAACATCATCGCCCGTCGTTCCAACCAGATCGCTGTGGAGATGAAGTCGGAATTGGACAAGAAATTGCAAGAGTTCGCATCTTTCAACGACAACTTGGAGGAGGTATTCGAAAACCGTGAGCAAATCGAGATCTCACGTTTCTACGAGAAGCTCCCTAAGCCAACTTTGATCGCAGCACAAGAGTACACCGACGGAAAGGTTTTCCACAGAAACCCTTCTAAGGATAAGATGAAGTATTAATACCGATTCAAAAGATCACAAGGGAATGTGTCGGACGGCGCATTCCCTTTTTTGTACCCTCTTTCCAAGTCCGACTCAACAGAAAAAAAATTATGCTTTACCTCATCATCATCAACATCGCGGCCTTCGCCATCTACGCTTGGGACAAACATCTCTCTAAAAAGAGAAACGCAAGAAGGATCCCGGAGAGGAATCTGCTGTTGATCGCCGCCCTTGGAGGCTCTATCGGCGCACTTTTAGCAATGTACCTCATCCGACACAAGACTCTCCACAAGAAATTTTCCATCGGGGTTCCCGCCATCTTAATCATCCAGCTCCTCATAGTCCTATTTTGGGCGAAAAATTATTTCATTGAATAACAAGCAGATAAGAAAAAAGTGATTTTTTTTCTAAAAAAAGTGGCGAAAAGATTTGGAGGGGTACCCAAAAGTACATACCTTTGCATCGCATTTGAGAACGAGGTGTAGCGCAGTCCGGTTAGCGCATCTGGTTTGGGACCAGAGGGTCGGGGGTTCGAATCCCTTCACCTCGACGCAAAGCAAGGAAGTGACGAAAGTTACTTCCTTTTTTCATTTATAAACCACAGGGTCCGGCAGTCGGGCGACTTCCGCTTCCGTAAAACTACCGTTCCCCTCAACAGAGAAATCGAATGAGCCACCTAATCGCACCTTCCGTGCTATCCGCGGATTTTTCCAATTTGCGTTCCGACGTGGAGATGGTGAACAACAGCCAAGCCGATTGGTTCCACCTCGACATCATGGACGGAGTATTCGTTCCAAACATCTCCTTCGGCATGCCCGTCACGGCAGCCATCCAAAAATATGCGAGGAAGCCATTGGACGTCCACTTGATGATTGTGGAGCCAGATAAGTTCATTGACGAGTTCCATAAACTCGGCGCCGAGGTGCTCAATGTCCACTACGAGGCTTGCACCCACCTTCATAGGACGTTGCAACGCATCAAGGCTTGCGGTATGAAGGCGGGCGTCACACTGAATCCACACACACCAGTCTCCGTTCTGGAAGAGATCATCCAGGATGTGGATGTTGCCATGTTGATGTCTGTCAACCCAGGATTCGGCGGACAAAAGTTCATCGAGAACACCATCGACAAAACCTCCCGTTTGAAGGAGTTGATCCTCAAACGCAACTCCCACGCACTCATCGAGATCGACGGCGGCGTCAATTTCGAGACAGGCAAGCGATTGCTACAAGCGGGAGCGGATGTGCTCGTGGCTGGCAGCTTCGTCTTCGGCGCGCAGAACCCTACCGAAACCATCGCCCAATTAAAGGCGTTGTAATAAACTCGAGGGAGGTCTCTTCTGGCGGTCTCCCTCACTTTTTTGTTTGCAAACCCGTTTTGTTTCACATCCCAATTGGGATTTCCCACAACTTTACCACAATGGCACGGCTACCCTTTTTACGCCTGACAATCTTTTTATCGATTGGCATCTTCCTCGGAATCATGTTTCCCAACATCCAACTCCCCCTTTGGAGCATTTTGCCTCCCTTAGGAGCCACTCTCATTTTCTCTTTCCGCCTCGGAGAACGTCAATACCAGCGACGATGGATGTTCGGCGCATCCCTACTCATCCTGTTGTCCATTGTCGGTATTCTCCGAACCCGACAAACCACTCCCATCATTTGGGACAGAAAGACCGACGGCAAGGGATACCTCCTTGCGGAGATCGAAGATCTACCCCAAGAGAGGCGAGCCACCTATTGCGTCAACGCCCGCCTGTACGGGAGGGAGGTCCCTTCGGGGACAAAGGCGAGACTCTACATCGCCAAAGATTCGCTATCACAGGATTCACTATTACAGGGGCTCTCCATTGGAGAGATTATCCTACTTCCCAACCGGTTAGTAAAGCCAATCGACAACCCTAACGATTTCGACCGCTACCTGTTCAGCATCGGCTATTCAGGAACTATTTACCTTCCTAAGAACCAATGGAAAAGGATGAACGGCACGCCCCAAACCACCCTCGTGGGCCAGGCAATGCGAGCGAGGCAAAAGGTGGAACGGCAATTTGAGGAGGCGGGCATCACCGGCGACGAATTGGCAATCATATCCGCCCTCACCTTAGGAGACAAAAGCCAGCTCACGCCAGAGATCAAGGCAAGCTATTCCGCCACGGGAGCCAGCCATGTCCTCGCTGTAAGCGGACTCCATGTGGGCATCGTCTATCTCATCATCTTCACTCTGCTCGCCCACCTGCTTCCCGGCGAAGCGATGAAACGGGTGAGGATCCCCGTCACTCTCGCTTTCCTATGGGGATACGCCTTCATCACCGGGCTTTCGCCATCAGTGGTGAGAGCCTCCATTATGCTCACCCTCGTCGCTTTCGGAGATGCGATTGGAAGAAAATCAACCACCGCCAATACAGTCTTGGCCTCCGCTTTCTGCATGCTGCTCTACCAACCGAGATACCTCACCGACATCGGCTTCCAACTCAGCTACGCCGCAGTTTTCTCTATCATCTTATGGCAAGATAAAATCTACAAAACATTTGTCTTCAAGCCCCTCCTATGGGACAAAATCTGGTCGCTCACCTCCGTATCAATCGCCGCCCAGATAGGAACGCTTCCCATCGTCCTCTTCCACTTCCACCATTTCAGCAACACATTCTGGATTTCGGGACTTATCGTCATACCTGCCGCCACAATACTACTCTACGGCACGCTTTTACTAATGCTTTGCACCCCCTTTCCACCCTTGGCGAGATGGATCGGAAGGGCAATTTCGTCCGTCACATACGGCATGAACAGCGGCATCGAATGGTTGGAGAAAATACCACACTCATCCGTCAACGGAATCATCTTCCACACCGCGGATCTGCTCTTTCTCTATGCTTTGTTGGCGGCGATGGCGGCGGTGATGAAGCTCCGTTCATTTCGACGAATCGCCACTATGCTCTCCCTCCTGTTACTCTATACGGCCTACTTAACCGCCACGAAACTTCCGATTTAGCGCCAATAAGGGTGTTGATTATTATCTATATAACTAATTATCAATACGTTGCTAAACGATATACAAGAGAAAAGTTTCAATGTTTTTATGGGGAGAATGCCAATAATTTTTCTTAAATTAGCAACGTCTTAAAAGTGGAAGTTATGATTTCAAAAATTATTGACGAAGATTTGATACAAGAGGCAAAAGCCTACATTGAGGATGCCGAGAATATTGTCATCACGACACACGTATCTCCCGATGGAGATGCGATAGGCTCTTCTTTGGCATTCTGTATCTTTTTGAGAACAATCGGAAAGAACGCGAACGTCATTGTACCCAACGATTTCCCTGGGTTCCTCAAATGGATGCCAGCCTCTTCCGACATCATTGTTTACGAGAAGAAGAAAACAGTCGCCGATGAGTTGATCGAACAGGCCGACCTAATCTTCGCCTTGGATTTCAATGTTTTGAAACGCATCGACAGCGTGGCCATCAGCGTGGCGGATTCCGCCGCGAAAAAAATCATCGTCGACCACCACTTGGACCCAGGCAACTTCGCCGACTTGGTAATCTCCTACCCTCAATTCGCCTCCACCTCGGAGATGATCTTCCGCATCATCTGCCGTATGGGATACTTCACCGAGCTGAACAAGGAGTGCGCCGAGTGCATCTACACGGGTATGATGACCGACACCGGAGGCTTCACCTACAACTCCAACGGAGCGGAAGTCTATGTGATCGTTTCCGAACTCATCAAAAAAGGCATCGACAAGGATGCCATCTACGACAAAGTTTACAACAACTACTCCGAGAGCAGATACCGCCTGATGGGCTATATGCTCTACGAAAAGATGAAACTATATCCCGAATATGGCGCCGCCATGATCTCGCTCACGGCCGACGAACTATCCAAGTATGACTTCAAGAAGGGCGACACCGAGGGATTTGTCAATATGCCGCTCTCCATCAAGGGCATCATCTTCTCCGCCTTCTTCAAGGAGGAGGGTGGTAAGATCAAATGTTCCTTCCGTTCACAAGGCGATGTGGCTACCAACACCTTCGCCGCACAATACTTCAACGGTGGCGGACACAAGAATGCGTCGGGAGGTGAATCCTACGACAATATGGAACAGGTCATCGAGGCGTTCGAAAAGGCGCTTCCATCCCTGAAAGATGAGTTGAACGAGGAGTTAAAGAGACGTGGCTATGTATAAATCCAGCTATAAACCCAACACTTCCCTCATCGCCCTCATCCTTACGCTGCTCTTCGCCTGTGGCAAAGAACAGGTGCAAGTACCCGTCAACAAGATCGAGCCAGAGCAAGTGAAAGAGAACCTGCTTGAAATGAACAAGCAATTCTACGAGTTGGAGGAGCAAGAGATCAACCACTACATCGATTCCCTCCATTTGGAGATGAGCAGAACAAGCTCGGGCCTACGCTACCACATCATCGAAAAGGGAGCGGGAGACTCCATCGTTGGCGACGATGAGGTGACCATCAAATACACCATCGGACCATTGGGTGAAGAGCCTTGCGACAAAATCACGGACGTAGTGACTACCGTGAAAATTGGACACACGGATATCGAGAAGGGCATCCGCGAAGCAATTCCTTTGATGCGCAATGGTGGAAGTGGCGAGTTCATTCTTCCTTCGGTCATCGCTTTCGGTGTACCTGGCAAGGGAAAATGCATCAACAGCTGGACTCCCGTTTTTATGAAAATGGCGATTCTCGAAGTGAAATCAGGAAATTAATAACATACAAATCAATTCATTATGACTCTCACGAGCAATTTTAAGTTAGCAGTTCTATCACTATCCAGTATACTTTTCGTCGCCCTTACCGGCTGTTCCAAGACCAAGTCTTACTCCGACTACCTGGACGACGAAGACGATGCCATCGAAAAATTCATCAAAGACCATAAAATCGCCGTGGAGGGAACTATGCCAGCCAGCAACGATGAATGGCTCACCGCCGACGGCAAAGAGATCTACTATCTCTACGCATCAGGCAAAGCGGAAGGTCTCTACTTCCACCAAGTGAGCAAGGGAGAAGGAACCATCGAACCTCAGAAGAATTGGACCGCCTATGTCCGATACGCCGGATATACCTTGCAAGGCAATATGCGATACAATTGCACCGCACAATACTCACCAGATCCCCAAAGTTTCAAGATCGCTTCCGACGCATCCAACACCACCTTCGGTGAGGGATTCCAACAAGCGGTCAAGAATCTACGTGTGGGAGGCAAATGCAAAGTGATCATCCCTTTCAAAATCGGAAACGAAAATAACATCACCATCACAGGAGGAACCATTTCCGATGCGGCTGAATACCAGCCTATGTACTACGAAATTGAGTTGGTAGGTTTGGAGTAAGAATTGTATGACGCTGAGTAAGAACAAGATACGAACAATCGCTTCGTTGGCGAAGAAAAAGGAGCGGGATGCGCTTGGACTCTTCCTTGCGGAGGGGAACAAGTTGGTTTCCGACCTTTTACCCGTCTTCCGTTGCCGTACCTTGATCTGCACAGCATCATTTTTGGAAGAGCATCCCTCGCCCAATGCGGAGGAGGTGATTATCACCGAAAAAGAGGAGATCCGCAAGGCTTCGCTGCTTCAATCTCCCCAATCGGCATTGGCCCTATTCGACCAACCCCACTACCCAATGGATCAGCGTCAAATGAGCAAACAGCTTGTCTTGGCACTCGACACCATCCAAGACCCAGGCAATTTGGGAACCATCATCCGGGTGGCCGATTGGTTCGGCATCGAAAACATCGTCTGCTCACAGGAGACGGCGGATGTCTATAACCCCAAGGTGATCCAAGCCACAATGGGAGCCATTGCACGCGTGAAGGTACACTATGTCGATTTGGCGCAATACCTACAAGAGAACCAAGAGACACCTATCTACGGCACCTTCCTCGATGGCGCCGATATGTATAAACAAGAACTCACGCCCCACGGAATCATCGTGATGGGCAACGAGGGAAACGGCATCTCCGAGTCGATCTCGAAATTGATCAACCGACGCCTGTTCATCCCCAACTATCCACAAGGAAGAGCCACCTCAGAGTCGCTCAATGTGGCCATGGCGACAGGCATTGTCTGTGCCGAATTTAGAAGAAGATTGTAAAAATGGACAAAAAAGGCAGTTTACTCAACCGAATCATTCGAATCATCCGATTCAAATACAAGGTATCCATCCTGAACGAGAATACCCTGGAGGAGGTCTTCCACATACGACTCTCCAAAGGCTCTGTAGTGGCGGCAGGCTTCATCGTGGCCGTTCTCTACTTCTTTCTGATCGCCTTCTTGATCATCAAGACACCGTTAAGAGGATTCCTTCCAGGCTACACAGAGAACTTCAACCTCAACCGTCAGCTTATGCGCGACGCTTTGGCCGTCGATTCCCTATCAGACCAATTGAATATTCAAATTCAATACATGGAGGGACTAAGAGCGGTCATGACCGGCCAAGTGGAACTGGATTCCGTAGCCGCCACCCAAGATCTGAAAGGAATCAACATGGATAAGATTTCGTTGGAGCCATCCGATAAGGAGACCGCCTACCGAAACGCCTACGAGTCGAGCGAAATCGAGAATCTGAACCCAATCAACTACAACTCGGAGAAGATTGAGACCACCTACCTTATGTGCTCTCCCGCACAGGGTAGAATCATCGATACTTTCAACGTCCGTAAACAAAACTACGGCACCACCCTCGTGGCGGTTCAGAACAGCAGCGTGCTCTCTGTCTTGGATGGCATCATCATCTCTTCAGACTACTCATTCCACAACCTATACGTGTTGTGCATTCAACATTCGGACAATATCGTCACCGTCTATAAGACCAAGCAGCCATTCATCAAACAAAAGGGCATGAAGGTTCACGCCGGCGAGATTTTGACCACGTTCAGAAATGGCACGGACTCCTACTTCGAATTTGAATTATGGAAAGATGGCGTGGCCGTCAATCCATTGTCCTACATTTCATTCTAACATTTAAGCGATTTCGACATGAAAAAACAGATAGCGGTTTTAGGCTCCACCGGTTCAATCGGAACCCAAGCGTTGGAAGTAATCGAAGAGCAATCAGATCTTTTCGAAGTCTATGCGTTAACAGCCAATAACAGCGACGAGCTGTTAATCAAACAGGCCAGAAAATTCAAGCCTGAGATGGTCGTTATCGCCAACGAAGAGAAATACGCAACCGTAAAGGAGGCGTTGGCCGACCTCCCCATCAAGGTATTCGCCGGCGCACAATCCATTGCGGACGTAGCTGCCATGGAGGCTGTGGATATCGTACTAACCGCCATGGTAGGCTATTCCGGCTTACAACCCACCATCGCCGCATTAAAGGCTGGCAAAACAATCGCCTTGGCCAACAAGGAGACCATGGTCGTGGCGGGAGAATTGGTTTGCGACTTGGCCGTCAAAAACAGATGTCCTATCCTTCCTGTCGATTCGGAACACTCCGCCATTTTTCAATGCCTCGTAGGCGAACAAAGTCCGATCGAACGAATTATCCTTACCGCTTCGGGAGGTCCATTCCGCGGCAAGGACAGAAAGTTCCTGGAGACCGTGACAGCCAAGGATGCCTTGAAACATCCGAACTGGAGCATGGGAGCTAAAATCACCATCGACTCCGCCTCTATGATGAACAAGGGATTTGAGGTGATCGAGGCAAAATGGTTGTTCAACGCAAGACCTGACCAAATCGTTCCCGTGGTCCATCCACAATCCATCATCCACTCCATGGTGCAGTTCGAGGATGGAAGTGTAAAGGCACAAATGGGACTCCCCGACATGAAACTGCCGATCCAATATGCCTTTGGTTTCCCTAACCGTTTGAAGAACAATTTCAAACGTTTGGACTTCTTCGATTGCAAGGATTTAACTTTCGAAAAACCCGACATGGAGGTGTTCCGCAACCTCGCCTTCGCGTTCGAAGCGATGGACAAGGGAGGCAACATGCCATGTATCCTCAACGCCGCCAACGAAATTGTTGTGGCCGAATTTTTGAAAGGCAACATCGGATTCCTTCAAATGTCCGACATCATCGAAAAGACGATGCAAACCGCCACTTTCACCAAGCAGACCTCCTACGAGGTATATGTGGAGAGCGACCAAGAGGCAAGACGCATCGCAGCGGAATTATCTTCAAAATAACCCTATTCCCCACCCTATCGAAACATGGAACTCTTAGTCGTACTGCTCCAATTTTTTCTTAGTCTTTCCCTATTGGTGGTCATTCACGAATTTGGACACTTC
This sequence comes from Paludibacteraceae bacterium, assembly GCA_024401555.1. Lineage (GTDB taxonomy): Bacteria > Bacteroidota > Bacteroidia > Bacteroidales > Paludibacteraceae > UBA1181. Next base: position 10,478 of record JAKSKV010000025.1, on the reverse strand, counting down.
CTCTTTGCCCGAATATTCAATATTCGCGTGGAGAAATTCTATATCTTCTTCAACCCAGGCTTTTCTCTGTTCAAGTACAAGCCTAAAAACAGCGACACCCTTTTCGGTATCGGTTGGTTGCCATTGGGAGGATATGTGAAGATCGCCGGCATGATCGACGAGTCATTGGATACAGAACAGATGAAACGTCCCGTACAAGATTGGGAATTCCGTTCCAAACCGGCATGGCAAAGATTTCTCGTTATGGTGGCAGGTGTGGTATTCAATTTTATTTTAGCCATCATCATCTACTCGATGGCCTCTTTCCATTACGGAGAGAACTATATCGCATTACGTGACGCCACCGCCGGCATGGAGTTCAGTCCAGCCGCGCAAAAAGCGGGATTCCAGGATGGAGATATTCTTCACAAGGCAGACGACCTCACACTAGAAGATTTCAGCGAAGAGACCTTCCGCGCCATCACCAACGCAGAGACGGTAACCGTGATTCGAAAGGGAGAAGAGGTTGCGCTTCCGATGAAGGGAGATTTAATAAAGGATATGATGCAAGAGCAGAAGGGATTCGCCAACTTCCGCATCCCATTCGTATTGGAGAGCGTTGTCGAAGGGTCACGCGCACAGTTGGCCGGACTGAAAGCCGGAGATAGCCTCATCTCCGTCGGAGACTCCCTACCAGCCTATGTCGGACACTGTACCAATGTATTCTCGGAGCACAAGAATCTCACCGTGCCGGTCAAAGTGATGCGAGACAACCAAGTCGTGGAGGTCGAACTCACGCCAGACCACAATGGTAAAATCGGTGTCATCAGGAAATCTGTCATTTCATTCTATCCTGTCACGACAAGAGACTATTCCCTCTTCGAAGCCATTCCGCATGGCACCCAAAAGTGTGTCAAGAAGTTCACAGGATACGCCAACGACATGAAATATGTATTCACCTCCAAGGAGGCGGTGGAGAGTTTGGGAGGATTCATATCCATCGGACGTCTCTTCCCTTATCCATTCTATCCACAAATATTCTGGGAGATCACAGCTTATCTCTCCGTTATCTTGGCATTCATGAATCTGTTGCCTATCCCAGGATTGGACGGTGGCCACATCATGTTCTTGATCTACGAAATGGTAACCAGAAGGAAGCCTAGTCAAAAGGCGCTTATCAGAGCTCAGATGATTGGTATGTTCATCCTCCTCGCCTTGATGCTCTTCGCGAACATGAACGATTTCTTCCGACTATTCAAGTGATCCGCCTTCGGACTCGATCTTATCCTCCGGCTCCACTTCCGCCACGTCAAGGTTCTTCGCGCGTTTCGCCCAAAGCGCCTTGGCAAAGGCTTGCATATCGGTCTGGGCATCACTCTCATCGGTGATCTCCAGACCAAGGATTGTCTCCACGACATCCTCCATGGTCACGATTCCCTCCATACCGCCATACTCGTCAATCACCAAGGCGATGTGCTCCTTTCGGGTCACCAATAGGTCATAAAATTTAGGCATGGACGTATTCTCGTAGCAGACCATAATATCACGCTTAATGGACTTCAATTTCAAGTTTTTCTTGCCATTGGCGAGGTGCATCAGAATATCCGTTTTGAGAACAAAACCTGTGATGTCGTCGATATCCTCCGTATAGACAGGGATTCTGGAATAACACAAATATCTCTTTTGTTTGAAGAATTCACCCAATGTCATATCCTCCTGCGCTGCCAACACCACGGTACGGGGCGTCATAATGGAGTGGACCTTAATGGTCTGCATCTTCACCAAGTTATTGATGATTTTACTCTCACTCGTCATAAAGACACCCTCTCGCTCTCCGATCTTGGTCAAGGCGGCCACCTCCTCACGACTCACCGTATTGGTCTGCTTCTTGGTGAAGAGCTTGGTCAACGCCTGAGATGCCACCACCAAAGGGAAGCAGAAGTAATAAACTCCTTTGATGATATATCCGATAGGGACGCATAGCTCCCGCCAATAATTGGAACCGATCGTTTTGGGGATAATCTCGGAAAAGATCAAAACCAAGACCGTCAAAAGGGCGGACATAAATCCGAACAGTTCATTGCCTAACACCTCCGCCGCCTGTGCGCCCACCACTGAAGCGCCCGCCGTATTGGCGATCGTATTCAGTGACAAGATAGCCGCAATGGGTTTTTCGATATTGTATTTCAAATCCTTGAGCAAACGGACTCCTTTCGTGTCGGGCAACGACTCGATGTAAGAGGAGGTCGTGGAATACAACACAGACTCCATCAAGGAGCATAGGAAGGAGATGCCCAGTGTCAGAATCAACGATACAATCAAAAGCGTCATAATCTTTATTTTATGGTTACCATCGTAGCGCCATAGCCATACTCAAGAAAAGAGGCGTCCTGCACATAGCAAGTGGCATATTTAAGTTTTAATTGTTGAAGAATCTCCTTGCGCAAAACGCCATCTCCCTTGCCATGGATGAAGACGATTTTCTGTCCCTTGCACTTCGCATATTGCGTCATCACCTCATGGAACTTATCCACCTGGTATTGGAGCATGTCGCCATTGCTCATCCCTGTCGTATTGTCCAAAAGTTGCTCGATGTGGAGATCAATCTCCACAATCTCCTGTTTAGGCTTGCTGGAAACCGATACCTTAGCAGGCAATTTTGTCTCCTTGTTTTTCAAGATTTCCGAAACAGCTTCCGCGGAGACTTCTCGCTCCACTAAACCATCGTTCTTCACGATAGGGAACAACATCGCATCCTCATCAAAGTAGTCGTTCTCCGTGAAACTATGCAATTTATAGAACTTTACCGGATTGATCTTCACCTGCGCGTCATAAGCAGGCTTCACCTTATAGGCCTTCTTCTGCTTAAATGGCATCAACTGCACACGAAGGAACTCCAAATCATTCAATTGATCCTTCTTAATCTCCTCCAAAAGCAATTTGGTATTGGGTTGGATAAAACCTGCGGCACGGGAGATAAACATCGACCCGTTTCCGCTCGCCACATTGTAACCCAAGTAATAGTTACTATCATTCACCAAATAACAGTCATAATCGGTAACCGACAGTTTCTTTGGATCTTGTGGAATATAGGCCAAAAAGACATTCAAGGTCTCTCCCTCTTTGGTCTCCTCGCCCGGTTCGTAATCGTCATCCTCCGTTTCAGGAACCACGTCCTCAATCTTCTTCTCCTTCGTAGGATCGGACGGACTGGAAGCGTTTCCGCTGGGACGATTCTCCCCGCTATCCACGACGACACACTCACGGGCCAGTGTCGGCACATCGAATCCATCGTCATCGGTCACCATGACCATCTCACGATTCACTATTTTACTAACCACTCCGCCTCCTGTCGCATTAAGAAAACGGACTCTATCGCCAACTTTTACCATTCTATTCAATCTTTAAAATTACTGTTTAGGGGCTATATAGGTAAAACTCAAATTATCTGCCCCGTGACAATCATGGTGGCTACATGCCTCTTGGGAATCCGACAATTTGCCACCTAAATATTGGTTCAAAACAAACTCCACCTTGCCTTTGCATCCACGCACCACTTCGATTCCCTGCTCAGACAATTTTTTGAAGGCACCATCGCCCATATTGCCCGCCAGCATCAAAGTCACTCCCATCTCTCGCATCACGCTGGCGATGTTGGATTTGCATCCACACCCTTGCGGAGAATCTAAACGCTCCACGATAACGATTTTGTTGTCGTCATCCAAATGATAAATCGTATAATATGCACAATGTCCGAAATGGTCATCCACAGCACCATCTCTGGTTGGAATTGCTATCAACTTCATAATCCTATATTGTTTTTTGCAAAGTTAGCATATCATAAAACAATTCATATATCCTAAGGAACGAAAAAGTTCCTAATTCTTAATTGACTTCGTCGAACTATCGTTTCTTAACTCTTAAATGACTACCTTTGCATATTGACACAAAACAAGAAGAAAATGCAGAATCCACAAGACATCGCCATCGAAGATTTCAACTATGACCTTCCTGATGAGCGCATCGCGAAATTCCCTTTGGAGAAAAGAGACGAGTCTAAATTACTCCTCTACCGCAACGGAGAGATCTCCCACTCCATTTTCAAAAACATCCCGGATTATCTGAACGAGGGAGACTTGTTGGTCTGCAACAACACCCGCGTCATCCAAGCTCGTCTGGTCTTCCACAAGGAGACAGGCGCCCGCATCGAAGTATTCTGCTTGGAACCTATCCGTCCGCACGACTATGTCCTCACATTCCAAACCACAGGCGAATGTACCTGGAAGTGTATGGTGGGCAACGCCAGCAAATGGAAACCAGGCACCATTTTGGAGAAATCGGTGACGGTAGAGGGCAAGGAGATCATCTTCAAAGCGGAGAAGCAAGAAGCGGTGGGCAATGCCTATTATGTTAGATTCTTTTGGGAGGACACCACAGTGAACTTCGCCTCTATCCTCGACGCGTTCGGTGTGCTGCCGATTCCGCCCTATTTGCACAGAGAGACGGTGGATCGTGACAAAATCACCTACCAGACCGTCTATTCCAAAATCAAAGGATCCGTGGCGGCCCCAACAGCTGGACTACACTTCACCCCAGAGGTGTTCGCCTCGCTGGAAAAGAAAAACATCCATTGCGAAGAGGTGACGCTCCATGTAGGCGCAGGCACCTTCCAACCCGTGAAATCCGAGACCATAGGCGACCATGAGATGCATACCGAATGGATCTCCGTACAGAAGAGTGTCGTGGAGAAGATCAGGCAAGCAGGAAAAGTCATCGCGGTCGGCACCACTTCCGTGCGGACTTTGGAGAGTCTCTACTACATCGGCTGCCAATTGGCGGAGAATCCCAACCTCTGCGAAAGCGAGTTGAAGGTTACCCAATGGATGCCTTACCAAAGCGGTTATAACCTCTCCACCGAGGAGTCGCTCGACGCCATCCTCGCCTTTATGGAGAAGCATGGATTGGAGAGCATCTGCGCGGATACCCAAATCATCATTGTCCCCGGTTACACTTTCCACATCGTGAAGGCGATCATCACCAATTTCCACCAACCGCAGAGCACCTTGCTGCTCCTTATCTCCGCCTTCGTGGGAGAGGATTGGAAGCGGATGTATGACTATGCGATGAAGAACGATTTCAGGTTCTTGAGCTACGGGGACAGCTCTCTTCTGACACGCACGGTAGGGGCGAATTGAATTCGCCCTTTATTGAATTAGCCCCTTCACAAAAACCGAACAAGAAAATGTTAGGAACCATCATCAATACTTGCACCATCGTGATCGGAGTTATACTTTCATGACAAAATCGTTGATTTTAAGGATTTCAACAAAGTCAAAAGACAAAAAAAATACTTATTTTCGCAAAAAAAACTATGTATATAAATGAGTTTCACAAACAATCAGTAGAAAGATGCTTGCAAAGAATTGCCAAATTGAAGTCTATGCGGGTAAATTGCGAAGAAGAAGCGAAGAAAATTGCCGCCATGCACAAGGAGATAGAACGTCTTTATCCGACTTCGAAGTAATTGATATTGTAAATGCATCAGCATTCTCTTTAGCCAAAGAGATGGGACTTTGGCTAAATTTCCATGACATTGCAAAACTGGGAGTACCATTCCCAAGTGGCGTCGAAAATGAAGTTTACCTTTCGAAAGATGGAAATACAGTATACAAGATCAATAATCTCATGTTGAGCCCCTCTGTATTAGACTTGTTAGACAGATTGATTCTACACAATTCCATTTTTCCTCAAACACGTTACGAACTTTATGGGTTCACTGGTTTTGGAGGAAATAGCACATACCCCATATTATCACAAGACTATATAAAAGACGTGACTTTTTCTTCCCCTTTAGAAATTAAATGTTATATGGAAAGTTTAGGATTCCTTGAAACTGGCGAAGCAAGATTCTCCAATGGAGATATAGAGATTTCAGATTTATATCCACGCAACGTATTAAAAGATATAAATGGAGATATTTACGTGATTGATGCGAATTACAAAATATTGTAAACAGAACAATATCTAAACATTCACAATGTTAGGAACCATCATCAATACTTGCACCATCGTGATCGGAGCGACTTGCGGTTCGCTCTTCGGCGATAAAATCTCCGAGCGGTACAAACAAGCGTTATTCAACGGACTGGGAATCTGTTGCCTCATCTTAGGAGCCAATGCGGCGCTACCCAATATGCAGAAAAGTGAGATTCCGGTTCTCTTTATCCTAAGCATCGCGATAGGTGCCCTAATCGGTACGAAGCTGGATTTGGAGGGCCGTATCGAACGCGCCGCCAAAGGACATAAAAGAGAGGTGCAAGGGCTCACGACTGGCGTATTACTCTTCTGCATCGGCACCTTCGCCATCGTCGGACCTGTGCAATCCGCCCTCTCCCCAAGTCACGGCTGGGCATTCAACGAACCCGCCAACACCTTCCTCTACACCAACGCCACCTTGGACATGGTCGGATCCGCCGTGTTAGCCGCCTCCTACGGAAGAGTGATGCTATTGGCCGCACCCATCCTTTTTTGTTGGCAAGGCTTTTTCTATATGGTCGCCTACCATTTCAGTGCCGCCATGCCCGAACCGATGCGCAACGAATTGAGCATTGTCGGAGGCGTATTGATTGTCAGTTCCGGGCTATCCATGTTGGGCATCAAAGATTGCAAGACAGTGAATATGCTCCCAAGTCTTTTGGTGCCTGTGATATTTTATGTGGTGAAAGGATTATTATAAGTAAATAGTATGAGTAACAATGGCCTTAGAATAACATTCAACTCTCCAGTCGTATTGAGTTTCGCCCTGATTTCAGGGATTGTCCTAATGTTGGGAACCTTTACGGGAGATTTCATCACACAGGCGTTCTTCACCACCTACCCTTCCTCTTGGTTCAATCCAATGACCTATTTGAGGATGTTCACCCATGTATTGGGACACGCCAACCTCTCGCACTACCTCAACAACATGTTGCTCTTCATTCTCATCGGACCGATGCTGGAGGAGAAATATGGCAGCAAACGGCTGCTTTTCGTCATTGCGGCGACCGCTTTTATCACGGCGCTCATCAACAACATCTTCTTCCCTTACGGACTATTAGGGGCATCAGGCGTAGTATTCGCATTTATCATCTTAGGATCCATGACCTCTTTCAAAGAGGGAGAGATTCCTCTGACGTTCCTATTGGTTTTAGTATTGTATTTAGGCAAGGAGATCTTCAACGGGCTCTTTTCCGCAGATAATATCTCCCAGATGGCCCATTTGATCGGTGGCGCTTGCGGAGGTGTCTCAGGCTTCGTTTTTGCAGGAAAGAGAGAAGAATAAAAAACGGTGCCATCACCGATAGCACCGCCCATCATACGTTATTGTCTATTACTTTACAACTCGCTTCGCCCAGTTGGCAAGGCGAGCAGAATCCTCGTTCCTACTGAAAATCTCGCCATCGATAAAGGTTGCCTTCGGAGCGCTCTTCTGCAAATCGCTCTTGGTATTACCCAAGCGGCTACCACCCGATGTGGCGAATAGAACGATGGTCTTACCAGAGAAATCTCCGCTCTCCAAGAAGGTATTGACGATTGTAGGAGCTGTGTACCACCAAATTGGGAAACCTAGATAGATGATGTCATACGAAGCGGCATCCTTCAACTGATTCGCCATTTTAGGGCGGGATGATTTATCCGCCATCTCCACAGAGCTGCGGGATTGTTTGTCGTGCCAATCCAAATCAGCTTTGGTATAGGCCTGCTCAGGCTTGATTTCAAAGAGATCAGCGCCAATGCCTTGCGCCAAATTTTGAGCGACTTGCGCCGTGTTTCCTGTAGCCGAGAAGTAGGCTACCAATACTTTCTTACCTTCCATATTCTGTGCATTTAGATTACAAACCATCGCCACCACAGCAGCGACAATCAAAAATAAATGTTTTTTCATCTTTATCATTTATTACATAATTAATACTCCTATCGCTCCCGCTATCACAATCAGCCACATCGCATTGACCTTATAAAAGTAGAGCGCTACAAATGTAGCAACAAAAATGATAACAGAAACATTGCTTTCGCCCCACCCAAAATCGACGAAACTCTCACGATTCACCAAAAGCAACGCCGCAGCTAAGATGAGACCGCCTAAAACGGGACGCAACCCCTTCAAAACATATTGCATGTAACGATTGTCATTGTTGGCAATCATAAAGCGCATGACAAAATACATCATCAAGATGGAGGGAAGGCACAATGCAATCGTCGCCACCACCGCACCTGGAATGCCAGCCACTTCATAACCCACATAAGTAGCCGTATTGATGGAGACGGGGCCAGGTGTCATCTGTGAAATCGCCAACATATCGGAGAATTGGGTAATGGTCATCCACCCGAAATGGTCCACCACCTCGAACTGAATCAACGAAAGCATGGCGTAACCGCCTCCAAATCCCAACAAACCAATCTTGAAGAAGACATATAATAGTTGCAGAAATTCCATGATCACCTCCCTTTCATCTTATTATAACCATAAACGCCATAGAGCACCGCACCTACAGAGACAACCACGATGATCCAAATCGGATTCACCTTGAACCACCAAATCAACACAGCGGAGAGAATGGCCACCAAGACCATCTTCCAATCTTTGCAATTCTTTTTGATCAAATTAAACGCAGGCACAGCAATCAGCGCCACCACACAGGGGCGAATACCCTTGAAAAGCCTCTCAACGAACTCATTATCCTTAATCTCCGTAAAACACATGGCGATCAGGATGATGGCGATGAAAGAGGGCAACACAGCGCCCAACGATGCCCAGAACGCACCCCAACGGCCACGCAACTTATAACCCACATAGAGGGCTGTGTTCAATGCGAACACACCTGGCAAGGATTGTAGGATAGCGATCAAATCCCAAAACTCCTCCTTTTCGATGTACTTCCGCTTCGTCACGATATCACGCTCCACCATCGCCAGCATCGCGTAACCGCCTCCCAGCGTGAAAGCGCCTATCCGAAAAAAAATTATGAACAATTCCCGTAATGAAACCATAATAGTAAGTTTATCAGTGCAAAGATACAAAAAAACGGAGTGCGGTGAGCGACTCCGTTTCTTTGGTTACAAACATCTTTTGTCTAATTAATTGTTCCTAAAACATCTTTCTCCTCCGAAAGAAATATTAGGCTGGCTTCTTTTTCACGCCAATGTGTTTTTCATGGTAGAATTACAAAAGTAATATAGTGCTATATTATAGGGGTTTTATTGTTGATACAAAAGTACACCTCCCCGCACTGAAATGGTAGGATTTTTAGTTCAAACGGCATGATAATCGTCGCAAAATGAGCTTTTCTGCATAGGAAATGTTAGATTCGCGTAAAAAATAGCGAAAAAGACAAGATCATGGCCGATTCCACCACATTCCAGATCATCGCAAAAATGAGGAGCGACTTTCCCACCAAATTTGGCATCCCCCGTCAAAGCGGATTGGTGGATAGCCTGCGTGCCCGTATCGTTTTCGAACCCGAGTTCAGGAATGAAGAGGCCTTGCGGGGCATCACCGACTTTTCGCACATCTGGATCATTTGGGGATTCTCCGAGGCTCGTCGTGAGGGCTGGTCGCCGACCGTCCGTCCACCACGCTTGGGCGGAAACACCCGTATGGGCGTATTCGCTACCCGATCGCCCTTCCGTCCGAACGAAATAGGCCTTTCCTCCGTAAAATTGGAGGGTATCGAGCGTGATAAAAACGATGGAATCGTACTAATTGTCTCAGGAGCGGACCTGATGGATGGCACGCCGATCTACGACATCAAGCCCTATATCGCCGCAGACTGCCACCCGGAAGCGAAGATAGGTTTCACCACTCAAAACACGGATTACCAATTGGAGGTTGAAATTCCCGATGAAATGCGTGATTTTTTACCGAAGGAGAAGATGAAAGCGCTCATAGATGTCATCGCCCAAGATCCTCGCCCCGCCTACCACGACGATGAAAACCGTATTTACGGATTTCAGTTTGCGGAGTATGAGGTGAAATTCAGGGTGCAGGGAAAGAGGGCGAGCGTTGTTAGTATTATGTAATTATCACACATAACATTGTTTTCTTAATATCTTTCATTATCTTTGCAAAAGAATCCCCCGCATCCATGCGGTACGGATTCCAACTTTTATAATATCAAATCTAACCTGTTAACGTATGATAATAACAGAAAACAGAGGTGTATACATTGACCTCAAAACCGATTTCGGTTTTAAACATTGTATGGGAGAAGAGAAGGCGATGAAGTCCTTCCTCAATGCAATTCTCAGCGAAGACTACGGAACCATCGAGCACTTGGAATTCCTTCCAGTGGAACAGATCCGCGACCATCCGGAGCTACGAGGCGTCACGTTCGACCTACGTTGCCAATTGGACAACGGCGACGACGTGATCGTCGAGATGCGAAATTACACTCATCCGTTTTTTAAAACACGGGCAAATTATTACCTTTACAATCTGATGGACAAACACATCAAGCGGG
>JAKSKV010000024.1 GCA_024401555.1 Paludibacteraceae bacterium | reverse complement strand
CGTAGATCTTAACCATTATGTCGTATTCTCCTGTTGTGTAGTGACACTCCACCACTTCTGGGATATTCTTGAGAATCTCCTCCGCTTTTGCGTAACGGGTAGGATCGGAAAGTGATATGCCTACGAAGGCGCAAGCTTGATAGCCTAAGGCTCTTGGATCAAAGATGAATTGGGTACCTCGGATGACGCCCAATTTCTGCATCCGTTGGATGCGTTGATGGATGGCGGCGCCACTTACGTTACAGGCTCTGGCTACTTCCAAAAAGGGGATTCTGGCATCTTGCGCGATCATCTGGATGATCTTTCTGTCAAGTTCGTCAATAATAGGTTCGCTCATAGGCTAATGTGTTAATTCAGTTGACGTTAACTGATATACAAAGATAAAAAAAATACCTAAAAATCAAAAATTACTTCATGTTGCTTGTGAAAAGCAATAGACGATTGGCGATGTTCGCCTCGCTGACACCTCCGTCGAAGTCGAGGGAAAGCATGTTCAATTGTGGATATTGTTGCTTCATTTTCTTCTCGATACCGCGTGCCACGATGTGGTTGGCGATGCATCCGAAAGGTTGCATGCTGACGACATTGTTGCAACCATCCTTGATAAAGGCGATTACCTCGGCTGGCAACAACCAGCCCTCTCCGAATTGTGCGGAAAGCGAGATGACATCCTTGGCGTATTCGCTGATGGTCTTGATATCCTGTTCAGGTTTGTAGTAACGGAATACGGAACACTCCGCCTCCATCTTCTTCATTACCTTGCGGATATAGCTGTAAGCCATATCGATCACCAATGGCGGCACCTTGAATCTCTTTACGAAGTTCTCTTTGTTGAATTTGTAGTTGACGAAGGCGCGGAAGAAGAAGTTGTGTACCGCGGAAGGAATCACCTCGACACCGTGTTCCATCAACCAATCTGGCACATAACGGTGTGCGTATGGATTGAATTTCAAGAAGATCTCTCCTGTGATACCCGCCTTTGGATAGACACGATCCTCGTAAATTGGCACCTCGTTGAAGGCTCTGGCAGCCTCTCCGATGAGTTTCAGCAATCCCTTTGTATCGTTCTTTTCGACCAATGGTTTGGCCTTCTCCAAGTAGAGGTCGCGGAGTTTGCGCGATTCTCCCTTGTTCTTCTCTCTCACGGCGATGGCGTGGTAGAAGATGGACAACCAGTCACCATACATGGTCGCGTAAATGACTAGCGGAGCCGCTTTGATAAGATTCAATTTGAATCCTGGTTGATCCTCGATGTTGTCGGTTCCTCCGATACCGATTACCGGTACCTTCTCGAATCCCGCATCCACGATGGCCTTACGGATGAGTGGCGGGTAGTTGGCGGCGCGGCACTGGCCCAATTGGGTAACAGCCACGGCTACCTTATCGAGGTCATATTTACCCGATTGCAAAGCCTTGATCAAGTCTCCTACGATCAAAGTGGCAGGGTAACAAACCTCATTGTTGGAGTATTTCAGACCTATGTCGTTTGACTCGGCGTTGCTGAGTGGCAACGACTCTAAGTTATAACCCGCCCATTTGAATGCGGCAGGGAAGAGAGGGGAGAGGTATTCGGTGAAGAATGGCGCGAGGATGGTTCGCTTCTCGTTGTCTCCCACCTCGAAGCGGCTTGGTTTCACGAATGGCTTCACCTCAGTGGCCTCTTTGGCCTCAAATTTCAAACTCTCGATAAGCGATCTGACGCGCAACTTCATGGAACCCACGTTGTTGATATCGTCGATCTTCAACAGTGTCAATGATTTACCATAACGATTGAGCAAGCTGCGAACCTCATCGACAAAGAAGGCGTCTGGACCACAGCCGAAGGAAGTGGTCTCCACGTAGTGGACGTTTCTGCCTTGACGCGCCGCCCATTGAGCGGAGTTGAGGATACGGTTGACGAAAGACCATTGTTTGATGATAAAGGCTTCCTTCTCATCCACATTGTTCTTTCTGGACACCTCTTCGGTGATCACATCCACACCCATCTGGGAAATCATCTCAGAAACTTTGTGCTGAATGAGCGGGTCTGTATGGTAAGGACGGCCGGCGAGAACGATTACCAAACGGTTTTCTTTCTTTGCGTTTTCGTAGGCCTCTTCATTCAATTTTCGGAGGTTCAAACCGAACTGGCTGTATGCGGCCACGGCCTTTTCATGAGCCTTTTTGACGGTCTTCTCCGGAATGCCCAATCCCTTCATGTAGCGGATCAACTGCTTCAAAAGAAGCTTCTCATCCTTGAAAGAGATGACAGGGGAGTCGATCGGAATTTCAGAGTCGATGGCGCTGTTCACCACATCCGGATAACCGATGATGATCGGACAGTTGAAACTGTTGTGTGCCGCATTATCCTCCACACACTCGTAAACGACGCGTGGGAAGAAGATTCGGTCCACACCCTTGTCTTGGAGTTCGTATATGTGGCTATGTACCAACTTCGCAGGGAAGCAGATGTTATCCGACATCACGGAATGGACACCTTTCTCGTAGTTGCGGTAGGTAGAGGTTGAGGACAATGCGACCTCAATGTTACACTCCGTGAAGAAGGTGTGCCAGAATGGGAACTCCTCGTACATGTTGAGGGCGCGAGGGATACCCATGGTGAAGAGTGGTGTGAGCAACTTGGATGGTTGTTCGGCGCGGTCGAAAAGTTCGTGATACTTTCTTGCGCTCATATCGATGCCCGGCTTAGCGGCCGAACTTCCGTTGTTGAACACTTTCTCACACTTGTTGCCAGAGTAATAGACGCCACCGTTCTTGAAGGCGTATTTGGTGATCTGGCAATTATTTTCGCATCCTTTGCAGGATAATAATTTAGACTCGTATTCTGCGGCATTGAGGAAGTTGTCGAGCGGAGTCGGCTTCTTCAATTGGTCGTGCATCTTCTTGGCGTAGAGAGCGCAACCGTAGGCACCCATCAATTCTGGCACGTTATTGCAATATACGTTGGTGCCGGTGAGGTTCTCGAATGCCTTCACGATGGAGTCGTTCTTCATCGTACCACCTTGCAGTACAATGTTTTTGCCCAACTCTTCGTAATTCTTGATTTTCAATACCTTGAACAGGCAGTTCTTTACAACTGAATAGGCCAAACCAGCGGCGATATCGCTCACCGCATAGCCCTCGCGAAGCACTTGTTTCACCTTGGAGTTCATGAAGACGGTGCATCGTGTACCCAGATCGCATGGGTTTTGGCTTTGGCATGCTTGGTAAACGAAGTCTGTGATTTCGCAACCCAATGTTTGGGCGAATGTCTCGATGAAGGATCCGCAACCTGATGAGCAGGCCTCGTTGATCTCCATACGGGTCAATGCGCCATTCTCCACGTAGATGGCCTTCATATCCTGTCCTCCGATGTCGAGGATAAAGGATACATCCGGACACATATTCTTGGCGGCCACATAGTGGGCCATGGTCTCGATCATACCGAAGTCAAGTGAGTAGGCGGCCTTGATCAAGTCCTCACCGTAACCGGTGGAGCAGCCTGCTGTGATCTCAAGATCCAACTTCTCTTCGATGCAACGGGCTTTCAATTTCTCCAAACCGCGTCGAACGGCGCCGATTGGATTACCTCCGTTGTGGCTATAATATTTGTAGAGGATGTCGCCTGTCTCGTTGATCAAGACAATCTTGGTGGTGGTGGATCCGGAGTCGATACCCAAGTAGGTCTTTCCCTTGCATTCGTTCAAATTGACGACAGGGATGTGTGATTTCTCCTTTTCGGCCTTCCAAGCCATGTACTCCTCCTCATCGACGAAGATAGGAGGTAAGGTGACATTCGTTTTGTTCTTGTTTGGATCGGCCTCCTTCTTGATTTCTGGCTCACGGCTCAAAATCTCCGTCAGTTCATTGACGTCCAAAGGAGTCATTTCGTTCTTGAATAGGGCGGTACCCCATGCAGGGATGATATTCGCATTGTCGAGGACTACGCAATCTTTGTTGATGTCCAACTTGAAGTAGTCGGCGATCGCTTTTCTGAGCGACTCGATGAAGGTGAGCGGTCCACCGCAAAAGAGCACCTTCGAGCGCACCTCACATCCATGGGAGAGCGCACTGGCAGTCTGTACCGCCACGGCGCGGAAGATGGAAGCCGCGATATCCTCCTTGGAGGCGTTGCGGGCGATGAGGTTTTGAATATCTGTCTTGGAGAACACGCCACAACGGGATGCGATAGGGTAAACGTGTCCCGCATTTTTCGCAAGTCCGTCGAGGTCAGTCACCTCTACACCAAGGCAGAGTGCCATTTGGTCGATGAAGGCACCTGTACCGCCGGCGCAGTTACCGTTCATACGGAGGTCTGATACTTGTCCATCCTTCAAGTAAACAATCTTGGCGTCCTCACCACCGATATCGATGATGGTGGAGATTTCCGGATGCACCTGTTTGGTGAACTCCGTAGCGGCGATTACCTCTTGGACAAAAGGAATATTGTATCTCTCGGAGACACCTAAGCCCACAGATCCAGTGATGGATAGTGTGAATTTCTCTGTGGTGAGGGTTGATTTCAGTTCGTCAAGGAATGCGGCGATGGCACCCTTGACATTCGCCAAGTGTCGCTTGTATGATGAATATACTACTTTCCCAGTTTCATCGAGTACCACAATCTTAGCGGTTGTGGAGCCAATGTCAAGACCTATTTTGAACATATTAATTTATGACGTATAAATAATCGCGAAATTAGTCATAAAAAACGAGATTGCCAACCGATAAGTTGTAGATTTAATTTTTGTTAAAAATCAATGTCTAAACCATTGAAAATGAGCTTAAAAGAATTTAAGGAAATGCTTTCGACCCCCAAATGGGAAGGTGTGGAATTGGGGAGAGTGTGTTCTCTATGGGAGGGAAGCGGGAGGTAATCGTTAGTGTTCGTCGGAGATGGAGATCGATTCACAGTTTTTCATCAACTGTTCTATCTTTTCGATTTCTCCTACGATCCAGATGTAATCTCCCACGCGGATTTCTGTGTTGGGTGATGGGTTCATAACGGTCGTGCCCTCGTGTTCGATGCCCACTACCATACACTTGGAGTACTCTTTGATGCCGGATTGGCTGATATTTTTTCCTGCCAAGGTGGAGTTGGCGGATATCTGGAACTGCTCGATGACGACTCCCTTGTTTTGGGTATCCACCATCCACTCCTCATTGTCGGTGTTGAGGGCGTCGTTGAATGCCTTCATCTGTTCGTCCGATCCCAAAACCAACAGTTTGTCCAACGGGAAGATGATTTCGCTGGCGGAAGGGATGTTGATACGTTGTTTGCCCCTCATGATGGAGACTACATAGACGCCGAACTTCTGGTGAAAATTGGTTTTCCGTAGGGTGCTACCGATGAATTTGGAGTATTGCGGCACCTCGAAATCCACCAAGTGGAGATCGTGCGTGGAGAGTCTTTGTGCCAGTTGCCGTTTGCCGAAGACCTCCTTTTCGCGTTGTCGTTTGTCCGCCTCGTTCTCCCTTGAGTTGAGGTTCTGCATGAATTTTCGCTCCAAGGTGATGGAGTAGAGTTTGATGCGTCTGGATCGTAACATCAAAACGATGAGAACCGCTGCACTCACCACAAAGACCAATATGAAGAGGATACCCACATTGTCGTTCATTAGTTTTGCGGTATTCAAGAGGATGAAGTAGACAAAGGCCGCTGCGATTAAGAATCTCAGCAGAATAGTGGTTACCAGTGGAATATGGTTGCTCTTGCTACTCTTCCATAAGTACTTGTATTCCAAAGAGTGGTTCTTTTTTGCGACGATCGCGCGGAGCATTGGCGAAATGATGAGGATGGTGACACCTGCGCTAATGACCGCACCCCAAATGCCGCTGATCTTGCTCATTACAAACGGAATGAAGTATTTGATGGAGAGCAATTCGATGGCGATGGCGAGGATTGAATAGACGAAAACGATGCGTGTGATTTGCACCAATAGGCTATACCATACATTCTGCGCTTGGGTGGATTTGCCTGAGAGGGAGCGTCGTTCGATGGCGCTGACCCAAGTAGTGGGAAGATGTTTCTCCACGAAATTGCATGCCGGCGTCGAAAGCCGCATAATGTAAGGCGTCAGGAAGATGGTGATTACCGACACTGCTACGATGACGGGGTAGATGAATTTGTCGATGATGCCAAGATTGATACCCAAGAGGGCGATGATGAAGGCGAACTCACCGATCTGCGTCAAACAGAATCCCGACTGGAGGGCGGTCTTGATCGGTTGTCCCGCCAAGAGCAGTCCGCATGTGCCGAAGGTAATCTGTCCGAAAATGATGGTCAGGGTGATGATGACGATAGGTGTGATGTATTCGCTGATGACGGAGAAGTCCACCATCATACCCACGGAGACGAAGAAAATCGCGCCGAAAAGGTCTTTCAGAGGTCTTATCAACCGCTCGATTCGCTCCGCTTCCAGCGTCTCCGCCAACACGGATCCCATGACGAAAGCACCCAGTGCGGAGGAGAATCCCACCTCCATGGCGAAGAGCACCATACCGAAACACATACCTAAGGAGAATACCAAAATGGTCTCGTCGTTCAATACTTTTTTAGCCTTTTGTAGGATGATCGGAATGAAATAGATACCCGCTATCAGCCATACGACCAGGAAGAACATCAGTTTCAGGATTCCCATGATGAGATTCTCCCCTTCGAACGATTTGCTGACGGCGAGGGTAGAGATGAGCACCATTAGCACGATGGCTATCAAATCCTCGATGATCAGAATGCCGAATACAATACGGGAATAGGATTGGTTGCGAAGCCCCATATCGTCGAAGGCCTTGATGATGATCGCCGTGGAGGACATGGAGATCATACCTCCCAATAGGATGCTGTTGGTGATGCCCCATCCCAGCGACATGCCGACCAAGAATCCCAGCAGAATCATAAAGAGGATAATGGTGACGGCGGTGATGGCGGCGGTTTGGCCTACCTTGATCAATTTCTTGAAACTGAAATCCAATCCCAAACTGAACAACAGGAAGATGACGCCGATGTCCGACCATGTTCCGATGTCGGAGGTGCCTGAGACGGTTGGTGTCAGCGAAATTTGGGAACTGACGAGACATCCAGCCACGATGTAGCCGAGCACGACGGGTTGTTTCAACCATTTGAAAATGATTGTCATGATACCTCCTGAGATGAGTATCAACGCTAAGTCCGACAATAGTGGTGGGATGTTCTCCATATTATTCCAACTTCTTATGCAAAAATAGGCATTTTTTCACATTTGTAAGCATATCAATGCCCCTATTTATTAAATAAAGTTAAGCTTGTCGAAATGTTAAAATCGTTTTTTTATATTTGCGTCAAATGAAGAAAATAACCATCATATTATTGGGTGTGGTGATGTCCATCTCCTTTTTGGGACTGATCTTCCTGCAATCGTACTATATGCGTACGACTGCCGATATGCGCGCCGAGCAGTTCGGCGAAGCGGTGAAGCGAAGTCTGTATGAGGTGGCGCGTCTGTTGGAAGAGGAGGAGACGCTTCATTACTTGAATAAAAATTTGACCGTTCCTTCCGCCAAGACAAAGATCACGACCATGACGATTCCCGCATCGTTCCATGGTGGGAACCCAGCCGCCCCAGGACAGTTGGTGGACACCTCCTTCAACTCTTGCGTCAGGACCCAGCCGACGGTATTCATCTCCATGAAACACGGTATGAACACCATCGAGGAGTCGTCCCGCATTATTCAGAACAAGTTGAAAGAGCGTTATCTCCAGAACCGTGCGTTGTTGGATGACATCTTGGTACGTCTTCTGAGTGAGACCTATGTGAAACCGATCGAAGAGCGTATAGATTTCCAAAAGTTGAACGAGATCTTGGACCGCGAGTTGGATAATAATGGCGTGGGTGAGTTGGATCATTTCTTCTGTGTGGTGAACAAGGAGGGTAGTGAGATTTACCGAAGTGGGGAACCCGACGAGGCGTTTGATCCCAAAGATTGGATCTGCTATTCGCAGTTGCTTTTTCCAAACGATCCTGCGCAGACCTCCAATCTGCTGAAGGTCTATTTCCCTGCCAAGGCGAAATATTTCGGTTCAGGCTCTTTGCTGTTGATTTCGGTGATTTTCACCATTATATTGCTCTTCACTTATGTCTTCTCCGTGGTGGTCATCTCGCGTCAGAAGCAGTTGTCGGAGATGCGTACCGACTTTATGAACAATATGACGCATGAGTTGAAGACGCCGGTTTCGACCATCTCTTTGGCGGCTCAGATGTTGAACGACGGCTCTTTCGCCAAGTCGGAGGCGATGACGAAGCAGATCTCTAAGACCATTAACGACGAGACCAAGCGTTTGAGTCGACAGATCGACAAGGTGCTTCAGATGTCTATCTTCGAGAAGGAAAGCTCTGCGCTCAAGTTGGAGTTGATGGATATCGACGACTTGATATTGACCATCGCCGGCAATTTTGACATTAAGGTTCAGAAGACGGGAGGCGAGATCCAGACGGAGTTGGAGGCGGAGGATGCCGAAACGCTGGTCGATGAGATTCACTTCACGAATATCATCTACAATTTGATGGACAATGCGGTGAAGTATAGTCAGGGGCCGTTGATTTTACGTCTCCGGACATGGAACGAGAAGAATAGGCTCTGCATTTCGATAGAGGACAACGGTATCGGTATCAAGAAGGCAAACTTGAAACGTATTTTCGACAAGTTCTACCGCGTGCCGACCGGAAACGCCCATAATGTGAAAGGCTTCGGTTTGGGATTGGCCTATGTGAAGAAGGTGGTGACCGACCACAAAGGAACCATCCGTGCGGAGAGTGAGTATGGAAAGGGAACGAAATTCATTATAGAGATTCCGATTAAAAAACAGAAAAATGATTAATTAGGAAGGAGATTTAGATATGGATGAGAAAGTAAAAGTGCTTTTGTGTGAGGACGATGAGAACCTCGGCATGTTGTTGAAGGAGTACTTACACGCCAAAGGCTACGATGTAGATTTGAAATTGGATGGAGAAGAGGGCGGTAATGCCTTTTTCGCCGGTAAATACGATGTGTGCGTCTTTGATGTGATGATGCCTAAGAAGGATGGATTCACCTTGGCGCAAGAGATCAGACAAGTGAATGAGAAGGTGCCTATTCTTTTCTTGACCGCAAAGACCTTGAAGGAGGATATTGTGGAGGGATTCAGAATTGGTGCGGATGATTACATCACCAAACCTTTCAGCATGGAGGAGTTGTTGCTCCGTATCGAGGCGATCCTTCGCCGTGTCAATGGCAAGAAGGGGGCGGCCGATCCTGTTCAGAAGTTGGGCAAGTTCACCTTTAACTCTCAAAAGCAGTTGCTCACCATCGACGGAGAATCAACCAAGTTGACCACCAAGGAGTCTGAGTTGCTCGCCTTGCTTTGCGAACACAAGAACGATATCTTGGAGCGTAACCGCGCGTTGAAGACCATTTGGGTGGATGACAATTATTTCAATGCTCGAAGCATGGATGTTTACATCACAAAACTTCGTAAACTCTTGAAGGCGGATCCTCAAGTGGAGATCATCAATGTGCACGGAAAGGGATATAAGATTGTGATTCCGGAGGAGCAGGAGGATTAAATTCTTCCCTCTTAGGTAAGAAATTTTGTGCGATGACGGGTCTAATGATTCGTCATCGTCTTTTTTATATATTCAAGTATATAGCCACTCAAATATTATGCCTACCTTTGTAAGGTATTAATTTATAAAACGATTATGATTAAAGTTGGTATTATAGGTGGTGCCGGTTATACGGCAGGTGAGATGCTTCGCATCCTTTTGAACCACCCACAGGTAGAGATTGTTTTTGTAAACAGTAGCAGTAACGCTGGCAACAAATTGTACGATGTCCACGAAGGTCTATTCGGTGAGACCGAGATGACCTTCACCGATGAGCTTCCTTTGGATAAGATCGATGCGATGTTCATCTGTTCCGGACATGGCGATAGCAAGAAGTTCCTTGAATCTCACGAAGTGCCAGCCAACGTGAAGATCATCGACCTCTCTCAAGACTACCGTGACGAGAGCGAGGGATTTGTTTACGGTTTGCCTGAGGTGAACCGTGAGCGTATCAAGAAGGCTACCAAATTGGCCAACCCTGGCTGTTTCGCTACCGCTATTCAGATCGGATTGCTTCCTTTGGCTGCCAAAGGTTTGATTAAGGGCGAGGTTCATACCAATGGCATCACAGGTTCCACTGGTGCGGGCGTGAAGCCAGGCGCTACCTCTCATTTCAGCTGGAGAAACAATAACATCTCCATCTACAAGGCCTTCAAGCACCAACACTTGTTGGAGATTACCCAGACCATGCGTCAACTCCAGGCTGGATTCAACTACGACATCAACTTCTTGCCAGTGCGTGGCGATTTCCCAAGAGGAATCTTCGTTTCGCAATATACCGAGTGTGATTTGGAGATCGAGGAGATCCAAAAGATCTACAAGGATTTCTACAAGGATGCTGCCTTCACTTATGTGATGGACGCCAACCCAGACTTGAAGCAGGTGGTGAACACCAACAAGGGTATTGTCCATGTCGAGAAGCATGGCAACAAGGTGTTGATCATCTCTATGATCGATAACCTATTGAAGGGTGCTTCCGGTCAAGCCGTTCAGAACTTCAATTTGATGTTTGGACTGGAGGAGACTTGCGGATTGAAGTTGAAACCAAGCGGATTCTAAATTTCCGTCAGAAAGATAGAGCAGAGCCTTCGCCTACGGGTGGAGGCTCTTTTTTTGTCCCGTTACACTCTATTTTGTATTTTTGTCGAAATAAATAATATGACTTATGTCTTTCAATAGTGCAAAGGGACAATGGATGTTGACCATTATCCTATTAGTTATCTTGTTGATACCCAATCTTGTAGTGGCTGTCCACGGAGAAGAGTTGGAGGGGTTTTATGTGAAGAAAATGGCCTATTTAGCTGTCTCGGCAGTTTGTCTATTGATTCCGGCGCTCTTCTTAAAGAAGAAGTTCTATTTTGGGACAATGGGTATTTTCAGTCTGCTGTTGGCCCCTATTGAGATCGCCAGTATCTACCTCAGTCGTACTCCGACCCCCTTTATGATGATGGACACCATCTTCAATACCAATCCCCAAGAGGCGTTTGAGCTGCTATCCTCTTTTTGGCCGTTGGTCCTACTGGTAGTGTCGGTTTGGGTGGGTTATTTCTTCTTGACGTTCAAATTTGTGAAGAACGAGACCTTCTTTCCGAAAAAGTTGCGGAATATCTTCTTGGGGGTAGGCGCCTCTTTGCTCTTGATCGGATGCCTCTATTTCTTTACGCTTGCCCGTAAGTTGCAAACCAGTGAGGCGACAACCATCACAGACAATCTGATTGATATGAAGGATATGATGGTGTTGAAGATTCATAAGATATTCCCCTTTTCCGTCTATTTTGCCGCTGATGATGTCATTCAGTACCGTCGGGAAGTAAAGGAGCGTTCGGAACGTGTGAAAACATTCCGTTTTGGCATTCAACCCAAAGAGGATGACGAGGAAGAGGTCTATGTTTTGGTGATCGGAGAGACGGCCCGATGGGGCAATTTCGGACTCTATGGATATGAACGGAACACCACGCCGCTTTTGTCTCAGAAGAAAAATCTTGTGGCTTATGACCGATTTGTCACCCAAGCCAATTTGACTAACAACTCCATTCCTTTGATGCTGACACGCGCCAATGTCTCCAATGCCGAGATTGCGGACAGTGAGCGATCCGTCAGTGAGGCGTTTGCGGAGGCGGGGTTCCGCACCTCTTGGATCACCAACCAGGATGTGAGTCCTTTCCAAGAGCGGATCATGCGGAATTGCGACGATGCGGTTGTGCAAGACAATAGTTTTACGGGAGGATACCTTTGGGATATGGATCTGCTGACGCCGCTCGATTCAATCCTCACCCGATGTGATGGTAAGAAGAAGTTTATCGTACTCCATACGCAAGGAAGCCATTTCCGGTACAACCAGCGCTATCCGGCGGAGTTTGAAACTTTCAAGCCTTGCATCGACAACAGTATGGACCACTTGGCAGTCAATGTAAGCAATAAGAGTCTATTGGTGAATACTTATGACAATACGATTCTTTATACCGACTACTTCCTTGCCCATGTGATGGATCTTTTGGACGAACGCATAGGTGGTAGTGGACGATGGGCGATGGTTTATCTTTCCGACCATGGCGAGAATATTTTTGATGATGAGCAGGAGTTGATCGTGCATGGCTCTTTGCTGGTATCTGATTATGAGGCCAGGATTCCTTTCATCGTCTCCTATTCGGAGCGTTACAGGGAGAGATATCCTGAAAAGGTGAGCCAAATAGTGGCGAATAGAGAGAAGAACCTCAATTCGGAGGTGCTGTTCCACTCCCTTTTGGATATGGCTGATATCCGTTCGTCTGTGTTGGCGGATTCCCTTTCGGTTTGTCAGGAGGGGATAAAGAGCATGGAATCGACCTATATTATGAATGGTAACCGCGAACCGGTGTTGTTTGAGTTCAGTCGGTTGGATCGGATGAAAAGGTAGGATTTATAGTCCGAAAGAAAACAGGAAGGGAGGAGGCTTCAATAGAGGCCTCCTCCCTTCGTTTTGGTTATTATCGCATTAGTCAGCTATCACCTTGAATCGGTTCTCTCCGATTTGTACAAAAAGGAGTCCTTGGGCTTTCTCGACGACAGGAAGGCTGTTCCAACCGCTTTCGAGGCTGACGTTGCCCTGTTGGATGAGAATGCCTTGCGCGTTCCAGATTTGGAAAGTGGCCTGGCGTGCCGATTGCGTGTAGATATTCATCATACCCTTTTGGATGAAAAGAAGGGCTTGCGGTTGTTGGTACGAATCTTTGAGAGCAGTAGGCATCTCAGTTATACTTACCTTTTCGGATCGGCTCAAGACCATTCCATCCTTTTCGATGGTGAAGAAACCATTGCAAGGCTCTTGGGGAAGCTCCCAAGCGTAGTTGATGGAGCTCTTCGTGCGGAAAAGTTCCCTCTTGTTAGGGATGACATTGAAATAGTTGATGTTGATGCAACCAGATTCTTTGATGAAGAGTCTGAACTTGCTTGCCACAACAGGTTGGAAAGTGGCTGTGTAGTTCTCTCCGATGGATGAACCCTTCTCCAAGGTGGTCCACTCGCCTGCGTTGTCGTATTGCAGTTCGTATGACTTGATGTTGCAACCGATACCTGAGGTCTCGTCGATGATGGCGCCGGCGATTTCGCTCTCCTCCTCCAAGGTGAGTTCCAACCACTCGTTCTCCACGCCAGCGGCGCCCCATCTGCCTTCGTCGCCCTCGACCAAAGCGTTTTTAGCCTCCCAGCCGAAGGTGCCCTCGTCGTTCATCCAGATGGAGGATGCGTCGATGTCCTTTACTTGTGCGGATGGGTTCCAATAAAGGGAAACCTCGTAGTCGAGGTCCATATCCACGCTGCATCGAACGGTCTGTGTGGTGCCTCGTTCCCAGTAGGTATCGGCTTGGATCGGATACTCCCAAGTGAATTTTGGCATCGCCACGTTGTTTTTGAGCGATATGGTGGTTACGCTATTGGCGGGAAGGGTAATCTTCTCTCCCTCTTTGTATTGACCCAACACCTTGCTCCAAGTCTCGGAGGAAGGGACGGTCTGGATGATTTGTCCCTCGTCAGGGGTGGCGATAGGGAAGGAGAGTGAAGCGTTGTGGCTTGAATAACCCTTGTTGATCAATACCACGGTGTAGGCGTCGTTCTCAGGGCTTTTGAATGCGCAACTGATGATGTCGCCGTTGGTTGAGGCTGATCCGATGTGGAACCATCCTGGACGGACGAACTTGGAGAAGTGTCTTAAACCGTGGTACTCGGATTGCACGATAAAGCCATTGGATGATTTCCAATTACCTGTCTCCCAAGGGTTCTCTACGGTGACACAACCATCGCTTCCGCCCCAGATCAAATTCCAGTGGAGGTAGGCGCCGACACGGTTGGCGTTGAAGGCGTTAGCCAAGAACCAAGCGGTATGGAGCGCATCGTTTTTCCTTTGCTCTCGCATGGAGCAATTCTCTGTCATGAATTGAGGCTTGTCGGGATAATCGGCCGCCAACGCCTTCATGGCTGGTAGGTAATCGTCCGGGTAGGAGTATTTATCATTGTCGTGTGATTGGTCGCCGCTGTGGTAGTAGTGGAAACAGTAGCCATCGAGCAGGTTCTTATCCAAAGCGTTGATGTACTTTTGGGTGTTGTTCCATCCGATACCGAGCGGTTCAGGACCTAAAAATTTGGGGCAGTGCTCCATTCCGCTCATCGCCTTGTGGACAGCCTCTAAGGCTTTTGCGTAGGAGGCCACGTCGCCATTCTCCTTCTCGTCGAAGATGGTCGCCTCATATTGGGCATCCATATCTGGCTCGTTTTGGATGCTGATGTAGTCGGGGATGATGCCCGCCTCAATGTAGCGTTGGAGCGAGTTCTTCCACCAAGCGCCGAACTTATCGTAAACGAATTGGCCGTTTTCTTTCTTCAAAGAGGCTTTCGGACCGCCGTTGGAACCATTTATGTCATTGTTGTTTTTCAATGAAGGTGGCGCCGACCAGGAAGACATCTCAATAAAGAAATTGGATCCCAATCGCTTCTTTCCCTCTTTGACAATCTCCGCGTCGTTGCTGAGGTCTGCGTTATCCTCTTGCGCCCAGTTACCCATGCGTAAGCCGGAAAGGCCCAAGCCGTTGAAAACGGTGTCGTAAATGGCGCTCTTGTTTTTGTGGGCGGTCACCCAGTTTTGATAATAAACCATACCTCCACCAATACCGATGACGGACTGATGTGTCTCTGTGGGAGAGACGTTGATGGTCACATCCGCGGCGAAACTTTGTGCCGCGAGAAGGGCGGTAGCGCCCAAGGTGAACAATTTAAATGAAATGTGTTTCATAACAGTAAATAAAAAAGTAATAATGGTTTCTAGTTTCTTCGCGAATTTGGACAAAAAAAGACAAATATTCAATGATTGAGGCCTTTTTTTGATTCACCCCATTATTTTTAAGCGTAAAAAGGGGTGGGTTTGAGGAGAAACGATATTTTTCCTATCTTTGTATCTTAATTCGCGGCGTGTAATGGCCGCACTGCATGAATTTGAATAACAATAACATAGATTCTATATGAAACTATTTGATGTCTATCCGCTTTTCGATGTCAACATCGTAAAGGGTAAAGGTTGTAAGGTATGGGACGATAAGGGCCAAGAGTACCTAGATTTGTATGGCGGACACGCAGTGATCAGCATTGGACACTGTCACCCACACTATGTTGAGATGATGACCAAGCAGTTGAATACACTTGGTTTCTATTCCAACTCAGTGATCAACAAGTTGCAGGTGGAGTTGGCGGAGCGCCTCGGTAAGGCTTCCGGTTACGAGGATTACCAATTCTTCTTGGTGAACTCTGGTGCGGAGTCCAATGAGAACGCATTGAAGTTGGCCTCTTTCTACAATGGCCGCAAGCGCGTCCTCTCTTCCGACAAGGCATTCCACGGCCGTACCTCTTTGGCGGTCGAGGTGACCAATAATCCTAAGATCGTGGCGCCAATCAATGACAATGACCATGTGTCCTTCTTACCGCTTAATGATTTGGCGGCATGGCAAAAGGAGATCGCGAAGGGTGATGTCTGCGCTGTTATTGTGGAGTGTATTCAAGGAGTCGGCGGTATCCGCATGGCGACCAAGGAGTTTATGCAAGGCCTACGCAAGGCTTGCGACGAACACAATACAGTCTTGATTTGCGATGAGATTCAATGTGGATATGGACGTTCAGGAAAGTTTTTCGCACACCAACATTTGGATGTGAAGCCAGACTTGATCACTGTGGCAAAGGGTATCGGAAACGGTTTCCC
Source organism: Paludibacteraceae bacterium (assembly GCA_024401555.1). Classification (GTDB taxonomy): domain Bacteria; phylum Bacteroidota; class Bacteroidia; order Bacteroidales; family Paludibacteraceae; genus UBA1181. The sequence continues at coordinate 34,023 of JAKSKV010000024.1, read as the reverse complement.
TATGTCAGGTCTTTTGATCTCTCCTAAGTTCGTTCCTACATACGGACAATTGGGTACGACCTTCGGTGGTAACCACATGGCTTGCACGGCAGGTTTGGCTGTGTTGGATGTGATGGAGAAGGAGAACTTGGTGGAGAATGCCGCTAAGGTGGGTGATTACATCATGGAGCAGTTGAAGGCTGCTAATTTGCCTCACGTGGTGGATATCCGCGGCAAGGGATTGATGATCGGTGTGGAACTTGATTGTCCTCACAAGGAGGTGCGTAGCAAGCTCGTATTCGAGCAACACGTCTTCACAGGATGCAGCGGCACCAACGTGCTTCGTCTCTTGCCACCGCTCTGTTTGAGCAAGGCGGATGTGGACGAGTTCATCGTTCGCTTGAAAAAGGCATTGGCTTAAATTAAAATAGTAAATAAAAGGGGGATTCCTTGGAGTCCCCCCTAATCATATATTAACATGGGTAATATGTTACAGGCAGTGGTGCAAGACGTTCGCACCCAAAAGATTCTTCGTATCGGATATGTAAACCAAGAGGCGATCGCCAAGATGGAGGAGACGAAGGAGGTCTATTTGTTGAATGCGGAGCAGACTGCTTTGGAGTTGGTGACCGGTGGAGAATATTTCAAACCGGTAGCCATGGATGGATTGGTTTACAACACGGAGAAGAGCGCTGTGATCATCAAGGCGTTGCCAGAGGGATCCACTACAGGAGCCGACACTTTCCGTGGCGACAAGAATATCGCTGACCTTGCGTTTCTCTCTTACTTGCAAGACTTTATCGAAAAGCGTAAGCGTGAGATGCCAGAGGGTTCATACACCACCAAGCTCTTTACCAAGGGAGTAAACAAGATCTCCCAAAAGGTGGGCGAAGAGGCTGTGGAGACAGTCATTGAGGCTACCAATGGAACGGGAGAACAATTCTTGTATGAATCGTCCGACCTCATCTACCACTTGATTGTGCTGCTTACCGAGAAGGGGTACCGCATCGAGGATTTGGCCAGAGAGTTGAAGGCTAGACACAAAGAGTAAGAACGACCGCTAAAGCCCGAATAGATGCGATTCTGCGCTTGTGTGATCACCTACTATCCTGATGAGGCGTTGCTTCGTGAGAATGTGGCGTGTTACCGGAACGAAGCGGAGAAGGTCTATATTTGGCAAAACACGCCGTTGGCGGATCGTTCCCGCTACCAGTGGGAGGATTTGGGCGAACGGGTTGAGTGGATCGGAGAAGATACGAATGTGGGAATTTCCCACGCATTGAATGCGGTGTTGAGGCGATGTCAAGAGGAGGGGTACGACTACCTGCTCACCATGGACCAAGACAGCCGTTTCGAAGATTTCAGTCACTTCTTGAGAAGGGTTGAGCGGGAACTCCCTTCTCGGGAAGTGATTTCTTTTGCCCCTGAGACGCCAGGAGAATCCGCACCGAAGGGAGAGTGGGCGGAGAAGGGGTATGTCATCACATCGGGATCAGTCGTGGATGTGCGGAAGGCCCTTTCCATCGGCGGCTACCGCGAGGAGTTTCTGGTGGATGGAATTGACTTGGATTTCTGCTTTAAGGCCAAACGTGCGGGGTATAAGGCGATGATGTTAGGGGGTAATAAGTTGAACCAACAATTTGGGGAAACGATTCAAGTGGGAGAGAAGAAGATTGTCTCCTATTCTGCGAAAAGATTACACGATATCGTGTTGTCTCAATGGATGATGTGGACCGAATATCCGCAGTATTTCAATAAGTTACATTTTTTGAAAGTGTTCTATCTGGGAGAACCTTTCCATATTGTTTGCTATCACAACAACAAACTAAGTAAGTTACTTGCTATCGCGAAGGCTACCTTTAAGGGAGTCGCTTATCGTTTCCGTCTGACCAATTGATGGGTGAGGATGGTCATGAGGATGGTCAGTCCGAGAACATAGCAATAGGCGATACGCATGCTATATCCTTCCGCGATCCTACCGATGAGGAAGGGGCCGAAAAGGAAGGCGGTGCTGCTGACAGTATTCACCATCGCGATGCCCACGCCAGGGGAGACCTCCTTTTGATTCCCTGCCAAAGTGTAGATGATAGGCACCAGGCAAGAGATGCCCAAGCCAGTGATAAAGAAGCCTAAGGCGGCGAAGATGAAGTCGGTGTCCACTACAATGGTGAAGATACCGACGGTGGTCATGACGCAACTTCCGAGGAGGATGACTGGATCACTGTAACGTTTGCGGATGGTGTCGCCGATGAACCTTCCGATTGACATGAATGCCGCGTAAATGGTCAATCCGAGTGGCGCCAAGTTTTCAGGAAACTCCACAATGGTCTTCATGTAGATGGTGCTCCAGTTGGTGAAACTACCCTCCGTCACCCGCGAACACAGGGCAATGATGGCGATAAGCAACAGGATTCCTTTGGGCAATACAATCAGTGGCATACGCTTCACCTCCATGACACCTGAGACATTCTCCTGCAGAAAGTATCTTCTGATGCAAAAGACGCAAAGGGTACTGATAATGCCCGCAAGGATATGGTGGTGGAGGACGGAGATCTGCTGAGTAATGCAAAAGACGCTCAGGAGTGATCCGCAACATACGCCGACGTAGTAGAGGGCGTGGAACATGGAGACGACTGGCCGTTTATAGGCTCTCTCCACGAGGATGGAGTTGCCGTTGATCGCCACGTCCGTGATGGTCACTAAAGAGCCGTAGAGGGCGCAAAAAGGGTAGAGGAAGTAGATGTTCGGCATCAGTGTGATGAGCGGAAGGAGCAACATGTAAGCGTAACTCACTGCGGTCAAGTTTTTACTGCCGAATCGAGCGATCAGGTGACAACTGAGTGGGGTGGTGATGAGTGAACCGATGGCCATGCTGAGTGGAACGAAACTCAACTCTCCGATGCTCATTCCGAAGTGGGATTGGATGGCTGGATAACGGGTGATCAGGGAGGCATATATGAATCCCATGATGTAATACTGCGCCAATAAGGCACGTCGAGCCATCTGTTTGGTGGCGGTAATTTTATTCGAGTTCATCTCATTTATACTTGGGTAGGAGGCTGCTCCTCATTCGGGCGCGAAGGTAGTGAATTTTGGAATAGGGTGGTGGGTAAGGGCGTGACAAAAAGAGAGCAAGAAGCCTCAGGCCCCTTGCTCTCTTTATCTTGATCGAATAATTAATTATCCTCTTCGCCAAGGGCGTATTCAATACGCCCCTACGAGCAGATGTTAATTCTTCATTAATTAGCCCATTGTAACGACTACCTCGTTCACACTCTTCATCTTGCTGAATGGAACTACGTTGCCCTCGATGGCCTTGCCGTTCAAAGTAACTGAAACAACACCCTTCTCCACCTTCTTAGGGTTCTTAACGGTGATGTTGACAGTCTTGCCACGGAAGCGACGGGTAGCGGTGAAGCCCTTCCAACCTGGGATACATGGATCGATCAACAATCCATCATAGTCAGGACGGATACCCAAGATGTATTGAGCGGCTGTGAAGTATGCCCAAGATGCTGTTCCACTCAACCATGGGCAACGGCTTTGACCTGCGCGCATGTTGTAGGTAGAGCAAGTGGTTTGTGCATATACGTAAGGCTCGATTTGGCGAACCTCAGCGCGCTCGTTGTAGGCTGCTGGCAAGTAGTTCTTGTAGTTCTTGAAGGCACGCTTACCGTGACCCAAGATACAATCCGCCATGATTCCCCAACCTTGTGTGTGTTGGAATACTGCCGCGTTCTCCTTCATACCCTTGATGAACAAAGGAGCCTTGATTACAGATGCCTCAGTCTTCTCGTAAGGAGGATCGCAGAGAACCAAACCGTATTTGATAGCCAAACGCTTCTCGATGCTGTTCATCACAGTCTCGGCGCGCTCGCCGGTAGCTTGACCAGAGATGACTGACCATGAGTTAGGGTTCAACCAGATGGTACCCTCGTTGTTTGGATCATTCTTTGTACCGAAGATGTAGCCGTCCTCCTTGATTGCGCGGACGTACCACTCACCATCCCAAGCTGCCTTGTCGATGTCTTTGGTCAATTGAGTCAAGTGACCCTCAGCCCACTTCACCTCGTCTGCCTTGTTGAGGCGAGTACAGATGTCGATGTAAACTGTCAAAGCGTAGCGCAATTGCATTGCCACGAAGACGGTCTCACCCTTGGCGCCGAGTACCAAGCAGTCGTTCCAGTCTGCCTTCAAACCGCATGGCAAGTTGTTCTTACCGCGACGGTCCAAGTTGAATTGGATAGCGCGTTTCAAGTGGTCGAGTACAGTACCCTCGCCCTTATCTGAGTAAGGCAATACCTTGTTGTAGTAATCCATGTTACCCAACTCCTTCACATAAGTTGGAACGGTGTTGAACAACCACATACAGTCGTCTGAACGGAACTCGTTCTCTGGAGTTGGAGCCTCATGTCCTGGGTTGTGGGCGAATGGCTTAACAACTGGCATGGCGCCACCGTTGGAGTTTTGTCCTGTCAACATCAACTCAAGGCGTTCTACCACCTCCTCTGGAATGTTGTGGATCACACCCAACATATCTTGGATGGTATCACGGTAACCCATACCGTCACGCTCACCACGATAGATCAAAGAAGCCGCGCGGCTCCAAGCGTAGGTGATCAAGTTGTTGAATGGGTTCCACATATTGATCATGCTGTTGAATGCGGCATCTGGTGTGTTCGCTGAAAGACCTTCGATACGTCCGTGCCAGTAGTTAACCACCTTGTCGAACTCAGCCTTTACCTTAGCAGGGGTAGCCACCATCTTAGCAGCCTTCTTTCCCTCTACCCAAGCCTTACCGATACCCAACACTACGGTGAACTCCTTGGTCTCGCCAGCTGCCAACTCCAAATCAACCTGGAGTGTACCGCAACCGTTGTCGCCCTCAGTCACTGTGTTGCCACATTGTCCGTTCACAACAGAGATAGGATTCGCGTAAGTATGGTAAGAACCGATGAACTTGTCACGGTCGCTATCGTAACCAGTCACCTTTTGACCTACGACTCCGATGAAAGAGTGACGAGCTTGGTCTTTGTTTTGGAAGTTCTCTGGCTCCTCTGGCATGTAGAGGTTGTTACCGTGGTCGATAAAACCGTTCTTGTAAGAGGTCTTTACGATATATTGGGTATATTGCAAGTTGTTGCTATCGTCGTTCATATTCCAGTTGGAAGCGAACTCAGCATAGGTGAAGGCACGCAATTTACGTGACTTCTTGCCCATATTGGTCACCTTCACGTGCCAAACCTCAAACTCTTGTCCCTTAGGCACGAAATAAAGAGTTTCAGTCTTGATGTCGGAATACTCGGAAGAGATCTTCGTATAAGCTGAACCGTGGCGGCACTCGCTCTTGTATTGGTCGAGCGGCTTGCCTACTGGTTGCCATGAACCTGACCAAAAGTCTTTGCTCTCGCAGTCGTGCAAGTAGATATAGCGACCTGGTTGATCCAATGGGACGGTGTTGAACTTGATTCTGAGGAAACATCCTTGTACTGATGAACGGAAGAAAGAGTATCCTCCGGCGTTGTTGGTGATAATGGCTCCGTAGCGGGTATCACCCAAATAGTTACTCCAAGATTTCGGAGTGTCTGGTTTGGTCACGACGTACTCTTTGTGTTCGTCGTCAAAAAATCCGTATTGCATAAAATAAATCTATTTAAAATTCTATCATTAGATATTTTTTCAAATATAGTGATTCTTCCCACACAAGAAAACAGATGATGATAATTTTTTTGCTAAAATTGGTATCTTTGCGGTATAAAACATTTGTCAAAACAAACATTCAGGGAAAGAGATGAAACGATTTATTTATCAAGTGTTATTGGGTGCGTCCATTTGTATGGGCGGTTTTTGTTCCCAAGCCTATGCGGAAACATTGGAAGAAGATTTAAATATTTCCGATTCGAGGTTGTATATTAGAGAGGGTGGAAGTTATGGAAAATGGCTTTTATTGGGAGTGGTTCAAGAGAAATTTGCCATTCTTTCCACAGGATATGGAGGAAAGGCCTACCCACTGGAAATACAAGCTCCGCAGTTGACATTTACTGTTCCTAGTTCAACTGGAACTATGAAAGGCTCAATTTCGATAGAAACTCGTAGTTCAGGAAGTAGTAACCATACGACAAGTTATGTTGACCTCGTCTCGCAGATAGGACTATGTCTAAAGAGCGTCGGTTATCCGATTGATTTTCAAGGAAGTCAATTCACCTTTTCTGGCGGCAACATGACCGTGAATGGTACCATTACCTGCAAAGAAGAACTAAAGGTGGCCGAAATTGAGACGGATAAGATTCGCACGAAGGATATTATGGCGGATGACGTTAAAGTAAAGATGGAGAATGCTGCCGACTATGTCTTCGAAGAGGGGTATGATTTGAAGCCGCTCAATGAAGTGGAGGCCTATGTGAAGCGCAACAAACATCTACCGGGCATCCCTTCCGCCGCTGAGATGTCGGAGAATGGCGTAAGTGTGTCGGCGATGAGCAACCTTCTTTTGGAGAAGGTGGAGGAACTCACGTTGCGTATGATTGAGATGGAGAAGAAAATCAAGCAATTGCAGGAGGAAAACGATAGACTTCAGCAAAGTGTGAAGTAAGGCGTTGAACTTCAATAAAGTAGAGGGCGGATGGGGCGAAATTTACTCATCCGCCCTTTAAATTTTTGCATGTATAAATTCATTTTGGTATAATTTATAAATAAGTATGAAATTTTTTCTATCTTTGTGCGTTAAGGTTTGTCGTTTTCGGTGTTGATGTCATTGAGTTAAGGAGCCGCGGACCTTGCAGATGTATGATGAATATTTAAATATCCATTAAATAATAACTTAAATTTTATTTTACATGAAAAAACTTTTCGCAACAGTCGCTATGGCGTTGTCTTTTTGCTTTTCGGCAAACGCGCTACAGGACTTGAAATTGGTTGGAAACCAATTGTGCACTGCTGATGGAAAGCCTATCCAATTGAGAGGATGGAGTACCCACGGTTCTTGGTTCAAGAGTTGCTACGATGATGAGCAAGATTTCGCAAAGCAAAAGGAGAAGGGCGCTAACATGGCCCGTATCGCGATGTACATCAACGAAGGTGAGGGAATCAACGAGAACTGGGTAAAGAGCTGTATCGATTTCTGTGCAAATCAAAATTTGTACTGTATCGTTGACTGGCACGTCTTGAGAGATAGAGAAGGTGACGGATCTAAGGGTAATCCAATGGACATGAAGGATCAAGCGGTGTCGTTTTTCAAAAACATCACAAGCTATGTATCCAGCAAAAATTACAACCACGTAATCTACGAGATTTGTAACGAGCCTAACTACAATGGAGAAGGTGACGTTTACCCATTGGGTATTGGTTACGATAAGAAAAACAACAACAGGAGAACCCAAGGCGTTTGGTCATGGATTAAGGAGTATTCGACTTATGTCCTCCCTGTCATCAAGCAAGGTGACCCAGATGCGATCGTGTTGGTCGGAACACCTCAATGGGACCAAGGTTTGGTATTCCCTATGATGGATCCAATCAATGAGTATGGTTTGCAAGTGATGTACTCTTTCCACTACTATGCGGCTGACCAAGAGCGTTACTTGGGCTTCTTGAGCGGTGCTTCCGCTTTCTTGCCTTTGTTCGTTTCTGAGTGGGGTCTATCTTCACACACAGGAGACTCTGGTTGCGATACTAAGAGTGCAGACCATTTGTTGGAGGTTTGTAGCGGAAAGAACTTGGGTGGTCAGATCATCAGTTGGGCAAACTGGAGCTGGGCCGATAAGGGCGAGACTTCCGGTACATTCACCGGTGGTGGCTACAGCAACATGAGTTTCTCAGAGGCAGGTAGATATATCTGTTCAAAATTGGCTGAGGGAGACAAGTTCTATTCTGGCAAGTCTAAGGCTTACCAAGGTGAGGCGCAAGAATTCAACGGAACAGAGGACTTCTTCCTTGCGTTGGAGAAGTTTGATGAGGGCGGACATGGCGTCGCTTACTACGATTACGAGGATGCGAACTGGCATCCATGCTATCCAAGTCAATGTAATGCAGGTTACAAAGAGGGAAAGATTGACAAGCGTGGAGATGAGAGAGTCGATTTGGGATACTGCAACGATAAGGATAAGGAGAACAGCTTCATCAACTTGGGTTACATCGCTCAAGGAGAGTGGGTACAATACACTGTCAATGTGAAGTACGCTGGTGACTATGAGTTCGAGACTTATACTACAGATGCCCTTGACTACAATGCGATGGCTATCGCTGTGGATGGTGAGAATGGTATGGTTGACCAAGATGGCAACGAGATCAACCGCGTGGTTGAGTTGCAAACCAGCGGATCTGGTCAAATCGACGCAGGTTACAATGACTGGGGTTGGACTACTCCTGTTTGCCCTGTGGCAAAGGACAAGAAGTTCCGTATCCGTTTCAAGACTCCTGGAGAGCACAAGTTGGCAGTTGTATTCATGGCATCCACTTCAGGTTTGGGTTCTTTGAAGATCAAGGGTCAACCAGATCTTGGCACAGGTGTTGAGGATATTGAGCAAGCTGTTGTAAAGGTATGGCCTAATCCATCAGTTGACGGAGTTGTGAACATTTCAGCTGACGCTGATGCTGAGGTGAACATTTACAGCATGGACGGTACTACTGTTTACACTGGTAGCGTAGTTGCTAACGAGGCTGCACAATTGAACCTCAACTTGGCAGCTGGTGTTTACTCTGTATCTGTTAAGAGCGAGAAGGGTATCTCAGTTGAGAAGTTGATTGTGAAGTAATTCCCCCTTCATTATAAATTAAGCCGATCTCATTCGTGGGATCGGCTTTTTTTGTTTGCTATTGTAGTAGAGGGGGTTCTTATAACATGGCAGTTCCCCTGCTTCGTGTCAATCCACCCTCTCCTTCATTATTGCAGTCGGTTACTAAAATATAGCCATTTAGGTAATGGGACCCTATCAAGTCTGGGTTCGGGCAGGTGGGAGAAATAAATCCATCCATGAGGCGAATGTCTTTTGTGTGTGGATATTTTGCGGTGCATCCGCAGAGGAGGGGATCGTCATAATAAAAGGGTCCAAATAAAAAGGTCAGATATGGGCAAAACCATATCTGACCTTTTTTTGTCGTATTGTTCCAGTCGAGTTTACTTTCTGACCATCAACTTAGTAGCGATAGCACCCTCCTCGTTCTTCACGACGATGATGATTGCCTTATCATCGATAGAGGCTTTTTGTCCGTTCAAGTTGTAGGTAGCGACCAATTCGCCGTTCAAAACAACTACATTGCCGTATGCGTCGATGTATGCTTCAACCGCGAAGGAAGGTTCAGCATTGAAGATGTCGTTCACACCGTTAAACTCCTTGGTGGATAACATGATCTCATCTATAAGGTAAGCAACCTTCATGCTGCCGAAGATCAAGTCCATGCTGGTAGCGCCTGATGGAACGTTCAACTCGCCATTATACAAGTGCCAGATGGTTGTAAGGGTATCCTCAGCAAGGTCATAGATCTCGTCGCTGTTATTGAACTTCACTCTGATAGGCATGTCGATTGAGAGAGCCTCCGCAGAGTCTGCTGAAGCGATTTTCCATCTACCCTCGTTCTTGTGCATCTTCACCAACATTTGGCTGTAAATCTTCTCGCAATCCTTTGGCAATTGGATGTTTTTGAATACAACAGAGTCGCGGTTTGGCTCCATCTGCAAAGCGTGGAGAAGCTCACAGTCATAATAGCCTGAACCATCTTGTCCGTTGCAGCTATCTGGCAAGAAGTCTCTGAAGAGGATGATAGGCTCAGTGATATCGTCCCAAGCTCTGATGCTATCCCTATCAGTGACAGTAGGGGTGATACCGCCGAGGAACTTTGCCTCTGGAAGGTATACCTCGATCTTCTCGTTGTAGAAATCGCTGTTAGTTCCATATCCGTATCCGTCGAAACTCTCCGCATAGAATGGCTTCACATCCATCTTCTTGAAGTAGAAGTTTCTGATGTATGGATAAACCTTGATGTCGCGGGTCACCTCTCTACCGAAAGAGAATACCATACCGTTGATCTCTTGCTTGTCAGGTTGAGCGTAAACATATTTTTCTGCGGTATGCCACTCGTCCGTCTCCTCGTATTTCGCGTCAATCATCACGCTGGCGCCACACTTTTGCGCGTTAGGTCTCTTCTCGATGGCCGCATAATCTGGTTCGAATCCGATGATGAACAAAGGCTTCTTGTTGCTCTCTGTAAAGACAGCCTTCATGGTCTTTTTAGGAATGTAATATTCCAAAACCATCACATAGTTCTCATTGAGATCCAAAGTCTTATTCATTTGCATCTTTACGTCAAGGAAGGTTGAGCTTCGTTGAACGTAAGCGATGAGCTCCTCACCGTCGACAACGGTGTCTCTCATCAAATTGGAGTTGTCGTAGTCGTCCTCGTCGTAAGGCATGATCTGCACATTGTCTGTAAGACGGCCATCCTTGATAATGTAATAATTGTCGCTCTCCCCTGCGAATGTAGCTGCTACGGATGCGAAGAGCGTTGTGAAAAGTAAAAATAACTTCTTCATGTTTATTAATTAATTGGTTATTGTTTTTCCTTTTAAATAAAACTTGTAAATAAAATCGTCAACGCTACTAAATATTCTATCATTGTGAACTTAGTAGGATTTAACTATTCTTCAAATTTTAGTAAGTGTGCTTTCTTTGGTCAAACACGTGTATTGTAAACTTCACTGATAAAGAATATGTTGCAAATATACAATTTATTCAATTAGTAAGGTGGAAGTTGTGTTTAAAATCACTATTTTTGGACCTGTTTTAAATGATGTTTCCTATTTTATTGTATAATTTAAACGTATGAAAAGATTTAATTTTCATTTGATCGGATATCTAATTCGAGTGTTTTCGATTTTGTTCCCTTTCGTCGGTACGATGTCTGTCTATGGGCAAATAGGTGATTTGAGGCGTGTTTCGCCAGAGTCTCAAGGTCTTAAATCCGAAGATGTGAAGAGCTTCTTCGATGGCATGATGGCCGCTAAACAGGGAGAACCACATGGTGTGATGGTGCTTCGCAACGGCGAGGTGGTGGGTGAACTATTCCCAACGCCTTTTGCCTCTAAGTATTCCCATACGCTCTACTCCGCATCCAAGACATTCGTCGCCGTTGCGGTGGGTTTGGCTGTGGATGAGAATCGTTTGCGCCTCACCGATCGTGTGGCCACCTTCTTCCCGGAAATGCTTCCGGATACGGTTTCCGAGGATTTAGCCAATATGACGGTGCGAGATCTTCTGACGATGACTTCCGGCATCCGTCCCGACTGGTTGATGCGTACCTCTGGTGCCAATTGGGTGCGCCGATATTTACGCAAGACGGTGTTGTATCACCCTGGCGAGCACTTTGATTATGACTCTATGTCCACCTACCTGCTCTCCGCTATTTTGCAGAAAGTGACAGGAATGAAGTTGTTGGATTATTTGCGGCCTCGCCTCTTTGAACCGATGCATATCACTGAGGTAGATTGGGAGGAGAGCCCAGAGGGAATTAATACCGGTGGTTGGGGCCTCCATTTGCAGGTGGCCTCTATGGCGAAGTTCGGTCAGCTACTTCTGAACCGAGGTAAGTGGGGCGATACCCAACTGGTCTCCGCGAAATGGGTGGACGAGATGACCTCCGCTTTGCAAGTGACAGGAATGGCGGATGCCTATGGTTATCAAGTATGGCGATGCGACTATCCGGAGGCTTACCGTGCGGATGGCGCATTGGGCCAATACATCATTGTGGCGCCGAGAGAGCAGATGGTGGTGGCGATTACCCAAGCCAACATTGGCAATGGCGTGGCGGAACGTCAGTTGGTCTGGAACTTGTTGCGTACCGCAAGAGAGCGGGCATTGCCTGAGGGAAAAGGATTTCCTGCCTTGTTGGAGGCGGAGAGGCGTTATCAATTGCCTGTTGTGCCAGGGAAGGGTTCCTCTAAGATAATCAACTCGTTGGTTGGCAAAGAGTTGAGACTGAATGCCAATGGATTGGATTGGAAATCCGTCAAGATCAATATAAGTAAGAAGGGTCTCTCTCTGACGGTTACAAACACAGAGAACCAATCCTACCAAGTGGATTTGGGAAGAGGAGAGTGGAGAACCTCCCATACTGAAGTCTGTCCACCATACACCATCCGCGCGGTTGGCCGTTTCTCCGGCATCAAGCGAGACTTTTATGTGGCGGGATGTTACGGTGGAGAGTCGGATTTGACCATTCGCCTCCGCTACACCAACTGGGTGAGTGGTATGGACCTTGTCTTCTCCCAAACGGAAAACGGTTCCCTCCGCCTGATGGTGAAGGAAACCGCTAAACGTGGCGCTTACGAACTGACATTTGTGGATTGATCTGTGGTAGAAATGCGTGGCTTTGCGTATGTCTATTCTTTTTCCGAAGATAGACGCAAGGCAACTGACTCTATTTCTCCCCAGGCATCTCCTTGATATAAATCGTCCTTTGAGGGAACGGTATCTCCACGTTGTGTGCGTTGAGGGTATCGTAGATGATCTCTTTGGCTCTTCCGCAGAGGGCGAAACGCTTCTCGACCATACCCCAGAAGGTGACGTAAAGATCCACACTATTGTCGCCGAAATCGCCTAAGACAACGTTGATTCCCTTGGTGGTGTCGATCCATGTGACTCCTTCGTGGTCAGGTTTGCGCAAGACGTCCAACGCATGGATTAGTATCTTCCTGACCTCTTTGATGTCGGAACCGTAGCTGACGCCCACATTGATTTTGATGAACTCCATGCCGTGGTTGCGGGTGAGGTTTTTGAAACTCTTATTGAAAAGGGCGGAGTTGAGGAAGGCGATGACGCAGCCGTCCGTGGTGATCATTTGGGTGCTTTGGTAAGTGATGGAATCCACCTTTCCCCTGACACCGTCACACTCCACATAGTCGCCCACTCGTACGCGTCCTGTCATTAGGGAGAGTCCGTAGATGAAGTTCTCGATGACATCCTTCATGGCGAAACCGACACCGGTTGCCAAACCTGCCGTCACGATGGAGATGCCGGATTTAGGTACTTTGAGGAATACCAGCACGAAGATGAAGAATGCGCCCCAAACAAGAATGGAGATCATGTTGTTGGCCAGTGTGATATTGGCCTCTCCGTTGATGGTGATGTGGTTGAGGCGGTAATACTTGTAAACGGACTTTGTTCCGTAACAGATAAACCTGCAGCAGAAGAAACTGATTGAGATGACCAGCAGCTTGAAGAGAGAGAGTTGACACACGCCCTCCACATTGATGAAGTTCTTGTAGAAGAGTTGACGGAGCGTTTCCGAAAGGTCGAATATGCCTGCCGCCAAGACGAAGCAAAGTAGTACGGAGATGATGATGAAGATAGGCACCAAGGTCTTGATGAAGAGATCGTATGGCCAAGTGATGCCGATGTGGTTGCCGCTGTTGTGCTTGCTCGGATGCACCATGTCGTAGGCGAGTTGGCGTGCCTTGCGGAGTGATAGGCCCGGATCGTTTTTGGCGATGATGCGGGAGGTGAGGAACCTGAACTCGTACTTCTTGATCAGGTAATAGAGGCAGGTGATGGCTTGGATCGCCATGAGCTGGAAGAGCCACCAGATAAAGATTTGCACCGCCAGGAGCGAGTAGCCCAACCAACTTGCCGTACAGCTTGTCAGCATGACGAGGAGCGACACCAAAGAGTAGAATCCGTCGCTGGTGTGAACCTTGGTACGATGGTTTTTCAGCGAGATCGCCTGCAAGACGGTGAAGAGGAGCAGGGTAGGCGGGAAGATGAGGCTCACCACGCTGTTGGTGATGAAGATGATACGGAAGACGATGATGACGAATCCCATCAGCAGGATTGGGGTGTAGATGATGAAACTGCTACGGAGTTGCTTAGCCTTAGTGCGGAGCAGAAGGGAGAGGAGCACCGCGGAGACAAGGCAGGCGTACTCAATCAACAGCCCGCTGGCCATCATGAAGAAATTATGTTTCGCGAAAAGTCGTAGGATGGTGACCACTGCTACGAAAACCACGAATGAGAAGGCCAATATGTAGAAAGGCTTCTTGTCGTTGAAGGCTTTTGTCTTGAATCTTTTGGGTACCAGGAAGCGGATGATGATGTTGCTGAGCGTGAAGGCCACGATAAGATAGAATACCACGAAGATGGTGAGACCAAGTACAATAGGGCCACGCCATTCGGAGTGGATGCTCTTGTCTTGAGGCTGCATATACTTCTCGTTGATGTCGCTCTTCGCATTGTTGTAATAGTAGGACCATCTCGCGAGAATGGTGAAGTAGTTGACGTCTCCATTGACGAAGATAAGGTTTTTGATGTCCGAGTAGCGGTCCAATGCGTAATCGTTCACCTTCTTCAAACGTTGCGCCACGAAATCGTAGTGTTCACTATCCTTCGACACCTCGTTGTAGAGAAAGACCAAGTCGTCGCGGATGATCTTAGCCAATACGAGGCAGGAGTCGCGGTTGGCTTGACCCTTTTCGCTCAATAAGAAAACACTCCCATTCTTTTTAAGACTGTCGGCCATGGTTTTCATTGCCTTCATATCGGTTTTGATGGCGAAGTTGATGGTGATGGAGTCCAATTCACCCTCTTGATTCATCCTGACACGGCTGATTTTTGGCACTTGTGACGTGTCGGAGAAGTTAAATGGCTTCACGCGGGGTGGAAGTGTTTCGAGAATGTCGATGATGCTGTTGTAGCGGTTCACCTCCACTTTGTACATCTCCTGGATCTTCTGATAAGGAATCATGTTCTTGGAGAATTCGTTGTATTGGTGGGTTGCCTCGTGGCAGGCGTAGGCGAGGTCGAACGTGTAGTCCTGTTTTTGAGAATAGAGCATCAAGGCAGTCTGTTCGCTCTTCTGCATGGTCGAGATGAGGTTCTGATGGAGTGTTTTGCTCATCTCTCCATATTTCTCCATTTTTGCTTGTTGCTCCTCTTTGTAGGTTTCTAGTTCCGTGCGGAGTACCAATAGCGTCTGCTCCAAATCTTTCTCCTTCAAGACGGCAAAGGAGGAGAGCGCTATCATTGCCAGTAGGATGGTAAAAAATATCTTTTTCATCTGTTTCAATTATAATGGGCAAAAATACAACAATATAGTTAAGAATTAAGATTTATAAATTAAGAATTATAGGCGCAGAATTCTTTTTGGTATGAGGGATGTGTGGTGAGAAGAGGAATGTCATATAAGATATGTATAATCTACATAAAATATTTGCTGAATAATTGCCAATGCAGGGCAGAACATATCCTATCATTTTGCTGACGTCAGCAAAACGATTAATATGTCAAAAGGTGCTGAAAAAGAGATAGATGACCTCTGCCTTACTCGTTATGCGTGTTACCTTGTGGCTCAAAATGGAGACCCTCGAAAGACGCCTATAGCTTTTGCGCAAACCTATTTTGCTGTGCAAACCCGAAAGGCCGAACTGGTGGAGCAACGTCTTGCGGAACAAGAGAGGGTGCAAGCTCGTGCGAAATTGCAGGAGACTGAGAAAATTCTATCTGGGATTTTGTATGAGCGTGGGGTGAATGAACAAGGATTTGGCATTATTCGTTCCAAGGGCGATCAAGCATTGTTTCACATGACCACTGCGCAGTTGAAGCAAAGATTAAATGCCCCAGATAATCGTCCTCGGCGTTCTGCAATCCGTAGATACGAACTACACCGTCGCTTACCTGAAGCACCTTACCAACTTCCTCGAATTTTACATGAGAATCGATGTTCTGGAGCTGCTGCTTAAGTACGTCAGAAACTTCGCTTGCTTTTATAGACATAATTTAAATTCTTTTTTAATTGCTAATAACGAGAAGACTAACACTGTACGTTCTCTGAATTCGAATATCTCAACTTCTCTCTGATAGAGTCAAGCTGCGACTTGATGCTGGCGTTAAGCTGGTATGTCTCAACCTCCAGGATGAATCCACCGAAAATTCGTCATTTGCAATGGTAGATAAACAGAAATGTGTTTTGTCTGTTCCTAACAATTCCGTCGAATCATATAAAAAACATCCTATATGGGGAGCTTTTGCTAATATTGTTGGTTTTTAGCTTATAAACACAAAAGGCGTATCAATTTATATACGCCCTTTGTGGTATTCTCTTTAATACTATTATTTGTAATAGTCGTATTCAAACACATAAGCAAACACATTCGTCACTTCTTCGCAATCATTGTATTCATACCGGATCTTTTCGATAGGATTGCCTTTCTCATCATTCTTTTTTACAACTTTAGATTGGAGAAGATCATCTGCAGACTCTAATTTTTTTTGACAGTCATTTGAATCATGAACTCCAGGCGATGGTGGAGGAGGAATAATAAGATCTGCTTTATTTTTCTTATACTCATATTTCTCAGTAACAAATCCATTTGAGTCGTAAACATAAAGATATGTTAATTTTGTGCTGGAAGCTTCATCATAGCCTATTGTCAATAATCCCTTTTCATTATATCGTTCTATCTCGATTCCATTATTATTATACACTGTCTTGCAATTGTCTGTGTATTTGTATGATATTGTATCTTCATAATAACTGCCATATCCATTGGAACGTTTGAATATTGACTTTACTAATCTGTTTTTTGAATCATATATTGACTTTTCATAGAATTTATATTCTTTATCTCCAAATACATGACCTGATGATTCTATCAAATTCCCTTGTGTGTCATATTTGTGAATAAATGTATCATATGGAGAAATAAAAGACAATGATATCAGTAGTTTTCTAAAAATTGAATTAACGTCCCTATACTCACTGATCAAGACAGAATTATCTTTTGAATTATATTTATAACATGCGTATTGGTTATCTTCTAGATATTCCTTGCTTTTCAAATATCCATTAGAATAGAATTCTGCATGATATAGGTGTTTTGTTTCTATACCATCTGTTGAGACTCCATATTGGTCAGTACAGTTACCCAAGGAATCTAAAATATAGCAGAATATCAACGCACCTTTCTCAACTTTTCCGTCATGGTATTCTGCATCATACCATCTGATGCTCTTAACTTTCCCGTTGAGTTTGCCCCAAAAATCATCCTTTATATCATGAATTTTATTGATTTTCATGGTAGGTGTACGGCTTTCGCATTGACACAAAAGGAAGATTGTGAGAATACACATCAAGGTATTTATAATATTTCTAACCATATTTTCATGATCCTTTGATTTATACAAAAGTATAAAAATTTAGAATTATTTGAGGACGAGTACTTTGTGAAAACTCCAAGAGAAATATTTCTCTAGGAGTTTTTTATCAGAATGCAAAATTCATCATCATCTGCTTGACTGATGCTGACTTGTGGTCTTTCACATCTTGCAACATCTTGTTAGTCGCGGTCTTAAAGAAAAATCTGATCAAGTATTCATCGGTGTTCTCTTTCCTGATGGCATTCAATGAATCCAAATATTCAAGCCTGTCCTTTGAATCAATCACGATCATTGGATGTCCCATTTTTTGAAGGATATAGTTGCAGAACAATCGTCCGATTCTTCCGTTTCCATCACGAAATGGATGCAGATATTCATAGAATCCGTGGAATCTGGCTGCAATGATCATAGGATGTTGAGCCTTTTCGTCAATTGCTCTTTGTGTCGACTCCAATAGTTTCGGAACTCGTGAGATGAGGATTTCATGATCACCGAATATAGTTTCTCCAGCACACATGTCTGTGTATTCTCCTGGCACTGCACCTGGTACTTTATAGGCCAGGGTAGTGTTCATCATTATTTTGTGAGTCTCCTTCAACAATGGCAGATTTTTTATCCACACTTAATATAAAAGCCAAGGATTTCGCTGCGGAAATGACGAGTGTGAATGTGCAATCCAAAGATTTGAAGGGGCAACGGCCTATAGAAAAAGAGCATGTGGATAATAATGCCGCCGTCCGAGATATCATGCTTGAACGGGGAATCGTGCCTGAAAATCAACCTGCGGTAGAAGATGTCAAAAAGGTGGAACGGCGCTTGAAGACGGAGGAGAAAAAAGTCCTAAAAAGCAAGGGATAGGAGTTGTTTGTAAGATGCATTTCCTACGTTAATGCATCTAAATACCTTTCCCCATTACAACAAAATAAAATAATTCTTAATTTTGCGATATTAGAAAAAATAATGAGGAAATGCTTACATTTTTAATTGCGGTCTTGGCCTTAGTGGCTGGCTATTTCGTTTATGGTAGAATTGTGGAAAACATATTCAATCCAGATAGTGAGAGGGTGACACCAGCCATCTCCATGCAGGATGGCGTGGATTTTATGCCGATGCCGACATGGAAGATCTTTATGATCCAGTTCCTGAATATCGCTGGAACCGGACCGATATTCGGAGCTATCATGGGTGCCAAGTTTGGTCCGTCCGCCTATTTGTGGATCATCTTCGGATGCATCTTCGCGGGTGCGGTGCATGATTACCTCAGTGGTATGCTCTCAATCCGCAACCAAGGTGCTGGACTGCCTGAACTGATAGGCAAATATTTGGGACAAACTACTAAGAAGGTGATGCTTTGTTTCACCGTCTTTTTGATGTTGATGGTGGGTGCGGTCTTTGTATATAGCCCTGCCATGATTTTGGGTGGTATGACCAAGGACATCATAGACAATTCCGTATATGTGTGGTGTGCGGTCATCTTTGTATATTACCTCATCGCCACGTTATTGCCAATCGATAAGATCATCGGCAAGATCTATCCTATCTTTGCCATCGCCATTCTCTTTATGGCCATCGCTTTGGGTGTCAATTTGATTATCAAATGGCCTACACTGCCAGAATTGTATGAGGTGGGTGTGGATACCGCGTCGTTTAATGGGATGGATATCTTCCCAGCCCTCTTCATCACCATTGCCTGTGGCGCGATCAGTGGTTTCCATGCGACACAAAGTCCTTTGATGGCGAGATGCATGACCAATGAGAAGTACGGACGTCCGATCTTCTTCGGTAGTATGATCACCGAGGGTGTGGTCGCCCTTATCTGGGCCACCATTTCCATGTACTTCTTCTATGGTGGCGGGGCCGCCGAGTTGGGCAAGGATACCACTTTACAGGCGCCTCAAGTTGTGACGGCAGTCAGCGAAGGCTGGTTGGGCGTGATCGGTGGCGTCTTGGCGATTTTGGGTGTGGTGGCAGCGCCGATTACCAGTGGCGATACCGCCTTGCGTTCTGCTCGATTGATTGTGGCTGAGTTCATCCACTTAGAGCAGAAAAGTATCCGTAAGCGTCTTTACATCTGTATTCCGATGTTTCTTGTCACCATGGGATTGCTTTGCTTCAACATCTCCAATCCGCAAGGTTTCAATGTGATTTGGAACTATTTTGGATGGAGCAACCAGACCTTGTCTGTCTTCACCCTATGGGCGATTACCGTCTATTTGGCGATGAACAAACGTTTCTTCTGGATCACCTTCTTCCCAGCCGCCTTTATGACATGTGTGAGTATCACCTTCTTGATGATTTCCAAGGATTGTTTGAATATGAATCCGATGCTCTCCTATTCATGTGGTATTGTGGCAGCGTTGGCAGCTTGTGGATGCTTCCTTCGTTGGTACACCAACTGGCGTAAAACTGCAAAGAATCAGTAGTGAGCAATAATAAGGAGAGATATAGAATCCTCTGTGACAATCATCCGGAGATTCCTCTATTCGCGCAATATTGGTGGATGGATGCCATCTGCGTGGGCAAGGAGTGGGATGTTTTGTTGGTGGAGGAGGGGGATGCCGTTGTGGGTGCTATGCCCTACCTAATCGTGCGCAAATTCCTTTTCAAACTGATTCTCCAACCGATCTTTTCCCAAAACAACGGTGTCCATTTCATCTATCCGAAAGGTCTTGCCCAGAGCGAGATAGAGTCTTTTGAACGTTCTGTTTGCCAACGTGTGTTGGCGCAACTTAGGGCCATGCGCCTTGATTGGTACTTCCAATATTTCGATCCTTCGTTTCGTCACGCTTCCCTTTGGGAAGAGGCTGGCTACACCGTTTCGGAACGTGTCACTTATGTGATTCCAAGCATTGTGGATTTGGAGACGGTCTTCCGTCATTTTACCTCTTCCAAGCAGCGTCATATCCGCAAAGCGGAACGGGCGGGGTTGACGGAAAGGTGGGATATGGATCCTGCCGAGTTTTATGATTTTCATAGCGAGACGTTGAGGCTTCGCGGCAGAAGCAATATCAATAGCCGACAGGTGGAAGAGAATCTTATACGCCAAGCCATCGCGCGAGGGCAAGGGAAAATTCTCTCTGTTTACGATCCTGTCGGAAATCTGCATTGTGCCCTCTTCTTCGTTTGGAATGGGCAATATGGTTACTACCTGATTCCGGCCATTCATCCAGACTACAAGGCCTCTGGTGCCTCCACGTTGATGGTGTGGAAGACATTGCAATTTCTGCAAGACAAAACACAATCGTTTGATTTCGAGGGAAGTATGGATCCGAAGATTGCCCACTCCTATAAGCAGTTTGCGACGGAGAGGGTGGTTTACCCTAAAGTGGAGAGGGTGAACTCATTTCTTCTGCGTTGTTATTTAAGATGTCGGGGAAAACGATAAGAAAGGGGGAACGATTGATGGATAAGAAGGAGATTATAGAATTATATAATATTAATAAGCAAGAGCTGACGGTCTGGTGCCTGTCATTATTCCCCATTGGGGTGGGAAGTCTGCTCATCTCCTGGTTGGTGACAGATTTCCTTTTATGTAAATTCTTGGGTATAGAATTTTTGGGTATATATGGTCTGCTAATTGCTGCGATAGTTCCTTGGTTGCTATGCATGTGTTATAAAAAGCTGTATGAAAAGTTAATAAGTCGTTGGTGTGTAAAAAGGTTGGGTGTTTCGTATGAGGAACTGATGGTTGTGGTGAAAGAAGACCAAGAGCGGGCAGCGGCGGAGGCTGAAAAAAGAAGAATGGTAGAGGAGGGGAATAATCGATTTGTGCAAGATGGATCGATCTATTTAGCCTCTTTCCTGTATAGACTCTCCCAATTGAATGTCGGGGGACGGAAGGAGCAGGAGGCGTTCTTGGTGGAAAAATATAGCGAAGAGGTTCTGCCTTATATCTTCAAGGAGGAGCATACGGATGAAGAGATGAATGGAGCGTTCCAGTATTGGCGGAAGCAGGAGCTGCAGGATCGGAGGAAGATGGTCGATCTTCTATTCAAGTTCACGGTATTGGAGGATGGTATCCGCAACAACGAATGGAACCTGCTGATTCAGTGGATGATAGATCTGCGGTTTAATAATAACTACATCGAATACTTCAAGAAGCGGTATGCGCCATTGCGTACCGAGTTCGACGCGTACCAACATAGCAGTGGAGGTTCGACGGCGCACCGTTCCGTCTCCTATCTCAAACCCTACTACGCGGTTTTAGGTTTGCAGGAGGGCGCCACCGATGAGGAGATCAAGCGTGCCTACCATGAACTAGCCTTGCAGCACCACCCGGATTTGCCGAAGAATGCGGGCCGCGTGAAGGAGTGTGAGGCGATGATGGCGAGGGTAAACGAGGCGTATGAGAAGGTGATGGGGTGAAGATAATGAGTAAGAAATGGCATGAAAGATATATAGTGCGGAGGGATATCTATGGATTGGAAAGAGCTATTGAAAGGATATAGAAAAACATCGAGGAAAGTTGATATCGCAAAATGTTCGGTCATCATCTTGGGATCTATTTTAGCTTTCGTTGTGTTAGGGGTACAAGCGAAATTATTCGGTGGAGAGTTAGAAGACTCCGCAATCTATTTAATTATGTGTTTCCCAGCTATCATTATCTTCCTATTTACTTATCTTGCGGAAGGACTACCGTTTCGACTATGGAGTCGGTATGAAAGAAGGTGTGGCATGACAAAAGAACAGATGGAGGAGTGTGTAAGGAAACTCGACGCTTTTGAAAGATGTGGAGGTGAGCACTTGTCCGCTTTTTTACATCATTTATATCGGTTGAATGTAGCGGGAAGAAGGGAGCAGGAACAGTTTCTGGAGGGACTATACAGTAAGGAAATATTTTCGTGTGTTTTTGATACGGAATACAATGATTTACAGCCCTCCATACAATATTGGCTGAACCAGGATTTGCTGGACCGTAGGTCATTGGTCGAGCTCCTTTTCAAATTTTCGGTATTGGAGGATGGCATCCGCAACAACGAGTGGAATATGCTGATTCAATGGATGATAGATCTGCGGTTTAATAATAACTACATCGAATACTTCAAGAAGCGGTATGCGTCCTTGCGCACCGAATTCGATGCGTACCAACGTAGCAGTGGAGCATCGGCGTCGAACCATTCACTCTCCTATCTCAAACCATACTATGCGGAGTTAGGATTGCAGGAGGGCGCCACAGAGGAGGAGATCAAGCGGGCCTACCACGCCTTGGCGATGCAGTACCACCCGGATTTGCCGAAGAATGCGGGCCGCGTGAAGGAGTGCGAGGCGATGATGGCGAAGATCAATTTGGCCTATGAGAAGGTGATGGGGTAGCGATGCGAGGAGCGTCCGTAGGACGCTATCTCTATAACCCCGTACATCAGAGCGTAGCGAGATGTGCGGGGGCATGCAAAGAGGTGAGAGGCGATGTCTGATGGTAGCGAGGAGTATGAGACAGACGGTAGGATCCTCAGCGTAGGGCGCTAGCCCTATGCGCATGAAGTGTGCGGATCCTCAGCGTAGGGCGTCAGCTCTATGCGACCGAAACGTGATCCCGTTTGGTTTTTATACCACGCACGTCTTGCTTCGCTGCGACGTACATGGTTACTGAGGTATCGTCCTTCGGACGGTTGATGTTATGAAATGTCAAACAAATAGATTATATTTGTAGCACTGTTGTATTATATTTCGTGAATTAAATGAAGCGTATAATTACGATATATTTCACTTTGCTTTTTTCTTGTTGCCTTGGGTGGGCGCAAACTATGGAGCAGTATATGTCCCGTATGATGCCCTCTTCAACGCAGCTGAAGCAGGATCAGTTGGCGCAGCTCTTGTCGATGGGAAGTTTGCATTTCAAGCAAGCTGTCGTCGTCAATCTGTATGGCGATACGACAAGGCTGTTGTCCTATGAGGAGAACAATTACGCTTTGGTCCAGTTGTCTGACCAAGGATATGCCTCCGTCAAGAGGTGGCAGATCGACGACACGACACAGCTCTGCGGATTCAGTTCATGGGTTTGTGGAACCATGTGCGATGGTTGGTGGCGATTTCAGACTTTGGGCAATCGAAAAATAGAAATTCCAAAGGTGGACATCTCCGATTTTTACGATAAGGAGCTCCTTGCGGCCGACGGATGGACGGCTGATTCGTTGTCCCGTCAATTTGAGATGATCTTCCTCCATTGTGAGTTTGGCAAATCGGATAGCCTCTATATCTATTGTGATACGGAACGCTATTTGGAGCTGGAACGAAAGAAACAATATGCGAAATACTTCAAGGGAAACTGTCTGGTTTTGTTGCCTGTTCAGGGGAAGTTCAGCGTTGTGGCGGTAGGCCGACGTGAGGACTATAATGAAGCGCATTGATAAGAAATTTTGAAAAAAAAATAATATGAGAAGTTATTTAAAGTTATTGTGTGTCGCGTTCCTATCTCTTTTGATGATAGGGTGCGGGAAAAAGACGCCTTCGGATGAGACGTTGTATTATGATTACATCTCCGCATATACGCAGGGAAACATTTCCCGTTATTCATCTATTCAAGTTGTTTTAACCCAACCTTGTGACGATGCCCGTCCGGGAGAGGAGGTGAGCGAGAAGGTTTTCTCTTTGTCTCCGTCCGTGGAGGGAACGACCGTATGGGTGGATAATTATACGTTGGAGTTTCATCCCAAGGAGTTGCTGGAGCGCGGAAAAGAGTATAAGGTCACCTTCGAATTGGGGAAAGTGGCGAACTTGGGTTCCAACAAGGATTTGAAACAATTCATCTTCCCGGTTACAGTCGTAAGACAAAAGATTTATGTGATGGTGGATACGCCTCAGTTGACGGATGAGGGTGACTATCAGGTGAAGGGAACGGTTTCTTTGGCGGATCGGGAGGAGTTGGAGAACTTAAAGGAATGTTTCTCCGCCGCTGTCGTATCGCCTAAGCGCAAGCAACTGGATATGGAATGGCGCGAGGGTAGCGATGAGGAGGGAAGCCGCTACAATCACAATAGCTTCACTTTCGTCGTGTCTGGATTCGAACGTGGCGTGAGAGAGGACCAAAAGGTGGAGATCTTGTGGAATGGCACCCGCATCGACTGTGACAGCGAAGAAAAGGCGACGCTGCTAATTCCTTATGTTTCAGGTTTTAAGATGACGGATTTGAATGTAGTGGGCGGAGAAAACCCCTATTTGAAACTCTATTTCAGCCAACCGCTTAAACCAGATCAGACTTGGCGTACTTATGTGAAGATCAACGACGAGAGTTCCCAGTTCACGCGAGAGGGAAATGTGTTGAAGGTGTATCCGGAGAAGGTGAGCTATTCCAAATCCACGCTGAAAGTCTATGCGGGCTTGAAGGGTGTGAACGGTGATGCCTTGAAGAGGGATACGACCATCCAATTTGCCTTTGTAAGTGAGAAACCTCAGGTTCGTTTGGTGAATTCGGGAGCGATTTTGCCTCGAAACGACAAGGCGACGCTTCCCTTCGAGGCGGTCAATTTGAAGTCGGTCGATGTGGATGTCGTGAAGGTGTTCGACAACAATATGCTTCAATACTTGCAGTCGAGCAATTTGAATGTGTTCAACAAGGAGAGTATGAAGCGCACGGGCCGTCTGATCCTCCACAAGAAGATCGATTTGCCAGGGAATAGCCAAATGGATTATTACGCTTGGAGAACCTTCTCCTTGGATCTTTCCGAGTTGTCCAAAGAGGATCCGGGAGCAATGTACCGTGTCTATTTCTCGTTCAAAAGAGCCTACTCCACCTATCCGTGCGAGATCACCGATTCGATTGATGACAGCGACCACAGCTACAGCCCTGTAAGCGAGTTGGAGGATCATGGCGAGGATAGTTATGGATATTATTATGATGAGGAGTATTATGACGACGATTATTATAGTTATAATTCATCCGATAATGGAGATTATGCCTATAATTGGAACGATCGTGAAGATCCTTCTAAAATCACCTATTATTTGTGCAATGGAAGGGGTGTCGCGACCAATGTGTTCGTCTCCAATTTCGGTATCATCGCAAAGGGTGGAAAGAGCAACTTCTATGAGGTCATTGTGACCGACCTTCTCACCACAGCGCCGATGAAGGGTGTCCGTGTCACATTCTACGATTATCAGATGCAGGAGATTGACAACGAAGAGACCGATGGCGATGGCTTCGTGTCGGTGCGTCTTTCCCGTACACCCTCTTTCGTGGTGGTGGAAAAGGATGGCCAGATGGGTTATTTGCGTGTTCGCGACAACAATGCGCTCTCTCTTTCATCTTTCGATGTGAGCGGATCGGATTGTTCGAAGGGTATTAAGGGATATATCTATGGCGAACGTGGCGTGTGGCGTCCGGGAGATACATTGAACATCTCCTTGATGCTTCAGGATGCGGATGAGACGCTTCCGAAAGATCACCCGATAACGATGAATTTAAGGACTCCGCGTGGACAAACTTATGCGCGTAGCGTACAGAAATATGATCCGAACTGCTGCATCTATAGCTTTAGGATCCCTACCAAGGAGGATGATCAAACTGGTAATTGGTCCATTAGTTTCAATGTGGGAGGATCGAATTTCTACAAACAGTTGAAGATAGAGACCATTAAACCCAATCGTTTGAAGGTGAGGCTGAATGCCGCCAACAAGGTGTTGGTAAGTGGTACGAGAGAGCAGTTGAATGTTCACTCGGAGTGGTTGCATGGCGGAAAGTCCGCGGACAAAGAGGTGGAGGTGACATTAAGATGCAAGCGCAATCCGAATGCTTTCCCTGCTCATCAGGGTTATATTTTCGAATCGCCTGACGCATCCAATTTTGTGGGAGAGGAGAACACGGTGATGGAGTCCACTACCGATGACAACGGAGATGCCAGCGAATCGGTTGCGATGCCGGAGGTCTCTGATGCGCCGGGTATGTTGCAGGCGGTGCTCACCACAAAGGTATTTGAGGGAACTGGAGATTTCAGTGTCAACTACGAGACACTTCCCTTCTCTCCTTACTCACGCTATATCGGCGTGAAGTACCCTAACCAAAAGGAGGGACGATACATTGTCACTAACCGCGACCAAACATTTGACTTGTTGTTGGTGGATCCGAAGGGAAATCCTGTCACGGGAGATGGCATCACCTTTAAGTTGTATAAGATGCAGTGGCGTTGGTGGTGGGATGCCTCTAACGACAATAGTTTCGCTTACTATACGGAGAACACCTATCAGAAGCCTTATTTCGAGAAGAAGAATATCCGCGCGGTGAATGGTCGTGCCAGTGTCACCGTGAATATCCCTAACAGTGATTGGGGTAGATATATGTTGGTTGTCAGCAACGGACAAAGCGGCCATAAGGTCGGTGGCGTTGTCTTCTTTGATTGGGATTGTTGGAGCGACCGCAATATGGAAAATGGTGGCGAGTCCGCTACGATGTTGGCCTTCAACTTGGATAAGGAGAAGTATCAGGTGGGAGAGAAGGTGAAGGTGACATTGCCAACCCCTTCCGAAGGCCGTATTTTGGTGACGGTGGAGAATCGTACCAAAGTGCTCGTCTCCAAGTGGATCGATGCCCAACCCAACACGACGACATTTGAAATGGAAGTGACGCGTGAGATGATGCCGAACGCCTATCTTTATGTGAACTTGTTGCAACCTTATGAGCGTACGTCTAACGATTTGCCTATCCGTATGTATGGCGTCAAAAACTTTATGGTGGAGAGCGTGGAGAGCGTTTTGCATCCAGTGATAAAGATGGATGACAAGGTAGAGTCGGAGAAATCGTTTGATGTGACCGTTTCGGAGGCCAACGGAAAGGATATGTGCTATACATTGGCCATTGTTGACAATGGTTTGCTTGATCTGACCAATTTCAAAACGCCAAATGCCCATAGTGATTTCTTCAAGCGTGAGGCGCTTGGCGTCAACAGCTGGGATATGTACAACATGGTGATCGGCGCCTATGGCGGAAAGATTGAGCAACTCTTCTCGATCGGTGGAGATATGGCTTTGAACAGAGATGGTCTGAACCGTCGTTTTGAGCCGGTGGTGAAGTTCTACGGTCCGATCCAGTTGAAGGCGGGGGAGAAGAAGACTCACAATGTGAAATTACCTCCTTATTTCGGTTCGGTACGCGTGATGGTGGTTGCTGGTAACAAGATGGCTTACGGTAATGCAGAAAAGGAGGTCAAGGTGACCAAACCGTTGATGATTCTTCCGACCGCACCTCGTGTGATCGGCCCAAAAGAGGAGTTCAATTTGCCTGTCAATGTCTTCACCATGGATGGTGTGAGCAAAAATGTGAAGTTATCCGTTGAGGCGGGCAATAAGATCAGTGTATTGGGTGAGCGTACCCTCTCTCAACAAATGACCGGCAATGATGATAAGATCATGACCTTCCGTATGAAGGCGGGAAGTAAATTGGGTAAGGAAAAGATCTCAGTTTCCGCAACGGATGGAACCACTACGGTCAAGAGTGAAATCAATTTGGATGTGAGAAATCCGAACGAGCGGATCACTCAACACGCCTTCTATGAGGTGCCTGCGGGCGGAACGGTTACTTGTCCGATTGAGTTGTTCGGTTCGGAAGGCACCAATCAAGTCTTGGTGGAGATGAGTGCGTTGCCACCGCTCAATTTGGCACAAAGCATGGAGTATTTGGTGGGTTATCCACACGGATGTGCGGAGCAGACCACATCCAAGGCCTTTCCTCAGCTTCTATTGCCTGAGATTACCGAGGTGACGGAGTCGGAGAAGACGGAGTGTACCAAGAATGTGAAGGCAGCTATCTTTAAGTTGAGCCAGATGCAGATGAGTAGCGGTTCTTTCTCTTATTGGATGGGCGGTTCTTATGATTATCCGTGGGTGACCAATTATGTGGGCCACTTCTTGATAGAGGCCAAGAATCATGGTTATGATGTACCGAATTCGGTGATCTCTCAATTCTGCGCTTACCAAAAACGTACGGCATCCTCTTGGAGTTACAGGAAAAACCGTGATTACGAGAAGCTGGAGCAAGCGTGTCGTTTGTACACATTGGCGTTGGCTGGCAAGCCGGATCTTGGTGCGATGAACCGTTTGAAGGAGATGAGTTTGGATAATGCCACCACTTGGCAATTGGCATCTGCTTATGCGTTGTGTGGTAAGAAGGATGTGGCAAAGAATATGTGCGCTTCTTTGTCTTCTGAAGCAGGAAACTCCTCTTCCCATAATTTCGGCTCCGCATTGCGCGACAAAGCCTTGATTTTGAATGCGATGATCACAACGGACGCCGACCGAAAGGAGGCTTACCATTTGTTGAAGCGTATTTCGGAGGATTTGAGCAAGAGTAAGCAGTATAGTACGCAAGAGTTGGCCAATGTCTTGGTGGCGTTCGCAAATTTCGCCAAGGGACAACCAGACAGAAAGGTGAATGCGGTATGCGAGAAAGATGGCGCCAAGGTTACCTTCTCCGGCGATTGCGGTATTATCAAGAGAAGTTTGGAAGTAGGTGCAGCCAAGTCACAAAAGGCTGTGTTGAAGAACAATGGGCAAAACACGCTCTATGTGACGATGGCGATTTCCGGCATCCCAGAGGAGAATATGGTGGGTGCGATGTCCAATGGATTAGATATGAGTGTGAAATATAGTACGCTTGGTGGGGAATCGTTCGATCCAACCGCTATTACCCAAGGAGAGGATTTTATGGCGGAGGTGACTGTCCGTAACACGTCGAGTGTCGAAACTTATCAGGAGGTGGCTTTGACGCAGGTCTTCCCATCTGGATGGGAGATCCAAAACGATCGTATGTCGAACATGGAGGAGGAGTCACAAAATTATTCTTATCGTGATGTCCGCGACGACCGTGTGATGACCTACTTCTCACTCTCTCCTGGCGAAAAGAAGTCTTTCAAGGTGAAATTGCACGCTTCGTTCATTGGTAAATATTATGCTCCTTCTGTCATCTGCGAGTCGATGTACGACAGCGAAATCGCGGCGAAGAATACTGGTTTCTGGGCAACCGTGAAGAAGTGATAATGAAGTGATTTATGAAAAGGGAAAGCATCGAAAATTTTCTCCTGCATAATGCAGGCTGTTTTGAAGAACGTGATATCAAGAAAATCTCGCAGGGACTTGCTATGGTCCCTGACGAGATGGCTATACACCTATTGGGGAGTGGTTTTAAGCATCCTGGCATAGCACAGGTGCTATCCGTCTTCGGAGTATGCGGTGTGGACAGATTCTATTTAGGGCAGCCCTTGTTGGGCCTCCTGAAGTTGTTCACGTTCGCTGGTTTTGGGCTATGGTACTTGTTCGACTTGGTAATGATCCAAGGTGCCGCGCGCTCCTGTAACTCGGATAAGCTGGTGAGTCTGATCAATACCTATGCGGAGAAGAGCCGTCCAACACAGGAGAGGGCTACCGATTCCACTATGGAAGGAAAGGTCACCACGAGCGTTGCGGTGGTGGAGAAGGATCCTGCGGAAACGGCGGAGGTAGTGAAAATAGCCAAGACACCGGGTTCCGAGAATCCAATGGATTATGCGCCTAAGGAGAGCGACTATTCGCAGTACGCTCCTAAATGATAGGTGAAACATATTGATAGTTGGACCGTCTATTGCCTTGCGTTAAAAGATGATAGCGCATGTTTATATACATTAGGTAAGAAATGCACCGCAAATGTTTACTTTCGTAAGGGTGGTTGGTAGAAATTCGTATATTTGCGCTTATTAGCTTATAAACCGCCCTTTTAAGAGGAACGAAGGGGAAGACAACATTGTGTTGAGCGTGAGATGGGGGAAGTGATAAACCATGTTTAATGTTCCTGACTGTTAGTGGCCATTGGCGCGTGTAAAATATGAAAACTAAGGTATCAATTATCGTGATTGGGTATAATTCTTGGCATTATTTGGAAAAGAATTTTGCTTCGTTGGAGTTTTTGATGAACGATCCAGATGTGGAGATTTTGTATATCGACAATGCCTCCAAGGACGGAACGCGTGCCGCATTGACTCATTCGTATCCATCTATAAAAATGATTACATGCGCGACCAACCGAGGTGTGGCCGCCGCGAGAAATATGGGTTTGGTAAACTCCCTTAGCGAGTATGTTCTATTTTTGGACAGCGATACGGTGATGAACCCAGAGGCATTCCACGCAATGGTGGATTATATGGATAGTCATCCGGATGTGGGAGTTTGTGGTTGCAAACTGATCGGTCAGGACGGTCTTCCGCAAGCCAGCAGCAAACGTTTCCCGACTCGTATGGGAATTATCAAGAGCGGCATCCATAATATGATGCAGCAATCAGGCTATAAAGTCTTTCAGGATTCCTACGATAAAACGCTCTATCCCTCCCATCAGGTAGCGGGCAATGAGCCTATGGTGGTTGATTTTGTGATTGGTGCTTGCCAGTTGATCAGACGTAAAGCGCAGGTGAAAGTTGGTTTCTTGGATGACCGTATTTTCTATGGTCCGGAGGATGCTGATTTCTGTCGCCGACTCTCTACCGTAGGGTACAAGACGGTCTATTTGCCTTATGTATCCATTATCCACTCCTAC
This sequence comes from Paludibacteraceae bacterium, assembly GCA_024401555.1. Lineage (GTDB taxonomy): Bacteria > Bacteroidota > Bacteroidia > Bacteroidales > Paludibacteraceae > UBA1181. The sequence goes on along the minus strand of JAKSKV010000024.1, from coordinate 3,417 downwards.
CAACGTCCTATCTCCCAAAAGTTCTTCTCCATGCAGACGCTTCGTCAAATCAAAGGATATAGCTTCTACTTCCGAAAGGTGGTGAAAGAGAAGATGAGAGGCGGAAAGATCGATGTGATCACGAGCGATAAGAAAAAATAATACTTGTAGATCGTTTGTGGAGAGTCAAGAATTAATTTTTCAGTTTGCTTCTTAATACGGAAATCACCTCATTCATCTCGGTTTCGGAGGAGAAGCCCTTTTTATCGATTGGTAAAAACTCTGCTTTTGAAACGTATAGGATAATATAATCTTTCCTTATTTCCAAGCGAGAGAGGGATTCATAAAGATAAGTTGCTTGGTCGTTTTTTACCCTTCCATCGTTCTTAGCACATTCCAATTCAGTATCCTTGAAGATATATGACCAAGAGGAGTCTGAGTTGCCAGTGATGTCCTTATATGTTGAACGTAGTCGAATAGGGATACGAATGAGTATTAGAAGCATTAGTATCGAAAAAAACGCCAAACCCATGTCGATTTCCCCAGTTTTCACCCAATCCATAATAAATAAGGTGGTATTTAGAAGGAAAATTGCTGCTACAAAAAACTGGCGTATCCTTACTTTTTTCATTCGAAGCACAATCTCAGCCAACTGCTGATGAGTCAGAATCGTTTCGTTTTTAATTTCCATAATTCAAAAAATATAGGGTAATAAAATTCAACCGCAAAAGTAATCATTCGGTTTGATTGAACAAAACAGGGCCACCCATTGGGCATTTATGTGTAAATATTACATTTATTATGATATTTATTTGCAAGAGAAGATATGTTTTCATATATTTGCATCGTTAGTTCCAGCCGAGCCTCTTCACAATGCTTAAATAGGCTGGGCTTTTTTTTAAATTTGTTTGCAATGTCAAAAATCTGCTTTTCAAAAAGTTATAAGAATGCTCTTGACTTGGTGACGCTGTTGCAGTCTCGTGGTCTAATCGTGTCTGATGCTCAACAGGCTGAACGATATATACAGAATATAGGCTATTATCGTCTCTCTGCTTATATGTACCCATTCCTTCAGGAGCCTAAATCCCATCATCAGTTTAAAAATGGAACTTTGTTTGAAGATGTCCTTAGGTTGTATCGATTTGATAAAAAGCTACGGGTTTTATTATTCAATGAAATTGAAAAGATCGAAATTTCTATTCGTGAGGCGATTATGAATCTCGTGGCAGAAGAGACTGGTGATATTTATTGGTTAACAAATCCGAATCATTTTCATAACCAATCCATTTTCTTTAATAGCCATAATTTGTTGCAGAGGGAATATGCTAAATCAACAGAATTTTTCATAGAGCATTTTAAATGTACTTATTGGGAACCATTCCCTCCTGCGTGGATCCTCGGTGAGTTGTTGCCGATGGGGAATGTCAATATCTATTTTAGGAATTTAAAGGACAAGTCGATTAAGAAGTGTGTGGCGAAACGTTTTCATCTGCATGCACCTGTCTTTGAGTCTTGGTTGTCTGTCCTTACGCTGACGAGAAATGCTTGTTGCCACCATTCTCGTGTTTGGAATAAAGTAAATAAAATAATTCCCAATGATATGAAGGGAATGACGGATCCTTGGATTATTATGGAAACGGATAAAAGGAGGGTTTATTTTAACATTTGCATCATTAGATTCTTTTTGAATATTATATCTCCGTCTAATGATTTTCGATCAAAAATACAGTGGTTATTCATAGATTTCCCCGAGATTGATATAGCAGCGCTTGGATTTCCACCGGGGTGGGAGATGGAGCCTTTGTGGCAGTAGTAACAAAACAGGGCCACCCATCGGGTAGCCCTGTTGAAAAAACTATCTGAAAATCTCTTACTTGATGATTTTCTCCAATTTGCTGATATTATCTGTAATCTCTTGCTCAGGCAATTCGTAGTTGGTCAAGTCGCCGGAGATGTATTGGTCGTAGGCAGTCATATCGATCAAACCGTGTCCTGACAAGTTGAAGAGGATCACCTTTGACTTGCCCTCCTCTTTGCACTTCTTCGCCTCGCGGATGGCGGTAGCGATTGCGTGTGAGGATTCTGGCGCAGGGATGATACCCTCAGCCTTCGCGAACAAGGTGGCTGCCTCGAATGTTTCGAGTTGTGGGATATCCACACCCTTCATCAAGCCGTCCTTGATCAATTGGCTCACGATGGTTCCCGCACCGTGGTAGCGAAGACCGCCGGCGTGGATGTGGGCAGGGGCGAAGGTGTGTCCCAAAGTGTACATAGGCAACATTGGGGTGTAACCAGCCTCATCGCCGAAATCGTATTGGAAGACACCACGTGTCAACTTAGGACAAGATGCAGGCTCGGCAGCCAAGAATTGAGTCTTCTTTCCGTCCAAGAGGTTGTGACGCATGAATGGGAAGGAGACTCCTCCGAAGTTGGATCCACCGCCGAAGCAACCGATCACGATGTCTGGGTATTCACCCGCCATGGCCATCTGTTTTTCGGCCTCCAAACCGATGATGGTCTGGTGAAGGGTCACGTGGTTCAACACGCTACCCAACACATATTTGCAGTTAGGTGTCTGCATCGCCAACTCCACAGCCTCGGAGATGGCGGTACCCAAGCTACCTTGGTAATTAGGGTTCTTGGTCAAAATATCTTTACCGGCACGGGTGGTCATACTTGGTGAAGGCACCACTTGCGCACCGTAGGTTTGCATGATGGAACGGCGGTAAGGCTTCTGGTTGTAGCTAATCTTTACCATGTAAACAGCCAACTCAAGGCCGAATGCCTTGGCGGCGTAGGAGAGGGCCGCACCCCATTGTCCGGCGCCTGTCTCTGTGGTGATGTTGGTGACGCCCTCTTTCTTGCAATAATATGCTTGCGCCAAAGCGGAGTTCAACTTGTGGGAACCCACAGGGCTCACGCTCTCGTTCTTGAAGTAGATGTGGGCAGGCGTATCCAATGCCTTCTCCAAGCCGTATGCTCTGACGAGCGGCGTGGAACGGTAGCTCTTGTACATGTCGCGTACCTCCTCAGGGATCTCGATCCATGCGTCGGTGGTGTTCAACTCCTGCTCTGAACATGCGCGGTTGAAGAGTCCGCACATCTCATCTACTGTGATAGGCTTCTTGGTCTGTGGGTTCAACATAGGAAGCGGCTTGTTTTTCATATCAGCCACGATGTTATACCACTCTCTTGGAATCTCATCCTCTGTGAGAAAAAATCTTTTTTGTTTTTCCATTATATTAAATTTAATTACTTATCAGGTCCTTAAAGGGTTTTCCATCCCTTCTACCTTCTACAAAGTAAAGGATTTTTCGCCTAAATCGCAATATGAACAGCTCATTTGACACAATTTTACTATGGAAAGAACGAATTTTTCTATTCGTTTGGCGGATATACCACTATGTTTGCAAATGTAAGCAACACGCGTTTGTGGCG
>JAKSKV010000023.1 GCA_024401555.1 Paludibacteraceae bacterium | reverse complement strand
CCGGGATCGCCTCCAGTTCGGTCGCGAGGTCGGCTACGGCGATCTCCTTGCCGTTGGGGTCTGTGATCTCCGCCGAGAGTCCCTTCAGCAGCTTCTTCAGGTCATTGCTCAAGTAATCCTTTACCTCGTCGTCTACGATGCCCTTGCAGAACGCCGGGATCTCGATCGCAGGAACCTCTGGCTCCGGGTTCGCGATCACCACGATCGTGTCCGTGATGTCGCAGGCTGTCGGGTCGGTGTCGAAGTTGTCGTGGATCGAGAGGATGTACTTCGTGCCCTCCGCCGTGGCGTCCGTCCACTTCACCTTCAACGTTGGCGCTGAAGGTTTTTCTTTGCTAGTTATAGCAGAAGCCTCTCCCGCTCCGGAAACGCTCTCTTTGTACCATGTTACGGTATAATCATAGTAATCATCACCATTCTTGTCTATACCATGGACATCGTTAGTCATGCTTAATGTAGTGAAGTCATCCTCTTTACAGAGTTCTACCGTTTTGTTCTTCTTGTCAAATTTACCGCCATCGGCTGCAAATACGACATTGTCCGGTTTGGTACATGCCGCGCAATTCAAACTTGCAGTTACGAACATATTCGAAACTGAAATGTTTCTACAAGGTGATTGAGCATTCACCTTCAGCTCTTTGGGATCCTTTAATGTTGCCTCTCTACCTACAACAACACGGAAAGTAACCTCTTTCTCATCACCATCACTGATTCCCGAAAATGCTTTATGGGTAGCAGGTTCCTCAATATTGAAACTAGGTGAATCAAAAATAGTCTTACCATCCACATCCATAGTGATCCATGTCACATCCTCCGGATCCATGGTTTTAGGATCGTCGTATGTATATTGGAACATATACTTTGGATCTCCACCATAGAATTCCGTCAATGTGCTAAATGGCTCTGCCTTCAATGTCAAGATATCTCCAGTACACAGGTCCAACAAGCTTTTATCACTGTTCAACTCCCAATCAAATGGAATTGATGGCGGCGCACACACTTGAAGGAAAATATTATCCAAAGCCATATCACCATAGTCGTTCGGATAATTAGAATCCTTACTCTCAATTCGCAATACCAGATCGGACTCCTCTGTTACAGTAAACTCCAAATAGTTATTAATCCAACTGGTACTGGTGGTCAAAGTACGCTCCCATCTCTTCTTCTCTATCTCCGTTCCATCTTTGTGCTTTTCGATCACAACGATATCAATATGAGCATTCTCCGCAGCTTTGTTGTTGGCAGAAGCGATATCAGTATTAAAGTACAAAGTTCTTCCCACACATAGATCTGGAATCACTTTCTCAAAGATCACCTTATCGAAGTTTTTGTCCTTCAAGTCCATCACCATGAAACCTCCTGTTCCAGGTGCTTTCTTATCTTCAATAGATCTTGTGTATGGATCTATTGTCGAAATGGCATATCCTCCCGTTCCTGTACATGGATTGTTATTGTACTTAATACCGCCGAAACCACCTAACTGGTCTTCTATAGCTGGGACACCTCCCGCTCCGCAATCCATCAAATCTTTGGTCGGAACCGATACGGATTGGCCCACGCTATTCAGGTAGGTATATGTGGATCCGGAGAAGGATCCAAAGTCATTGTAGTAGATGTTCACCTTGGCCATCGCCACACCTGCCTCACTTTCACAACACTTGCCAACCTCCAAAGTGAAGTCATCCGCCGCAGAGGCAGTACAACCATTACCCATATCGACCGTACAAGAAATCTTATACTTACCCTCTGATGGCGGTTGGAATGAGAATGACGCGGTAGAAGATGTTTGACCAGTGGTGCTCTCTTTCCAAGAAAAAGTTGTACCCGCAGGGTATTTCTGCTTTAGATTGACAACAGCCGGCATCTTAGGACACGGATTGTCATTGAAATCAATTTCCGGTTTAATCGTTCCTACCACCTCCACATCTGTGATACCTACAGGAATTGAATTGGTTCCGCCACCCTTTCCGATATAAAAAGAGGCATTTCCGTATTCGTCCACAGTCGCCTTAATACTAATTTTCTTAGACTCGCCATATCCGATAGTATTAGATAAACCCTGAACTGCGCCGTTCGTATTCAACGAAGTCGCTGTTGTAACGATGGCGCCAGCCTGACCATAGACCTTATCTTGTTGAGGATTATAGGTTTGGCCACAAATCTTAATTTCCTTTGTTGATGCGGCAGCGGTCGCACTCGCAGCCAAAGAGGCGGGATCAATCAAATTATAAACTTCACATGTCATTGTCGCTATAGACCCCGGTTTCAATCCACTGACGGAATAACCCATAATGTATGTTTTATCATGGGAATTACCGAAACTGACAAGCAAATTCTTACCTGGCACCTCCAGCAACAATGGATCAATTATTTTCGGATTTGCCACGATTGCGGAATATCCGACCGAATTATCGGCAGCATTTTGCGTCGCCTTATTCGTGGTCCATGCCTTTTCGGTAATCATCGCGCCAGGAACCGAAAGCACATTGGACGCCATACCTAACTGGGCGACATTTGACGGAGTCGCATAAAAATCCTTACACGCATCCAACTCATCGGCCACATCCTCATTAAACCAGCCATCCTCGTCATTCGACAACTGAGGGTTGCATAGGTCCACCTTCGAAGACAAACTAAAGTCCATCTTACCTACTACGCATTGCGCAGCGGCCGATCCAACATTAAAAAATGATACCAATGCCAACATGGTTAACACGCGACATCCTCGTTTAAAATACCCCATATACTTATCCATTAATAACAATTTTCGCATCTTCATGGTTACAAATTAGTATAACACAATCCCCGCAAAACGGAAACATACTGATTGTCAACACCTTACTCAAAACACACGTCCTCAAAAAAACGCCACGCAATTTAGGAAATAATTATTTGATTTAAAAACTTTTCATTATTTTTTAATCAGCACATAATCACACACATAGTGATACCAATAGGGGAAATCAAGTCAGAAGATATGGTTAGGAGATTTTTTCAGAACAAAATAGCGAATCATTTTTCCCCGACAACGACGCTCAATGGTTCTTCACCACGGAAAAAAAGCAAGATATTTTCCGCCGCATAATTACCCATCTCGATACGGGCATCCATCGTGGCGGTACCGATATGGGGCACCAAAACCACATTATCCATTGTTAATAAATCATCCGTAATGGCAGGTTCGAACTCATAGACATCCAATCCCGCTCCCGCCAAATGTCCACTGCGCAATGCCGACACCAAAGCCGCTTCGTCCACCACAGGGCCCCGGGCTGTGTTGATCAGGAATGCGCCCCGCTTCATTTGGGCGATGGTGGTTTGATCCATCAAGTGAAAGGTGCTTTCAGTCAATGGTGTATTGAGCGAAAGATAGTCCGAGGTGGCTAATAGCTCTTCGAAAGGCAGATAAGAAACGCCTAAATAATCTTCTTCCAGCCAACTCAAAGGGTGACGATTATAATAGACAACCTCCATGCCCGAGACCAAAGCCCGACGGGCGATCGCCTTGCCGATGTTGCCCAGGCCCACTATGCCGAGCCGCTTTCCCCAAAGGCCGACGCCTAAATTTTCCATCACGCCCCACTTCAGACCATCATCACGTCGTTTCAGTTTAGCGTCGCACTCGCTCACGCGGCGCGCCAAGTCAGACATCAAAGCGAATGCCAACTCCGCTGTTGGTTCCACCACCGGATCGGGCGTATTGGTCACCACAATTCCACGCTCCTTCGCATAGGAGATATCAATATTATTGTAGCCTACGCCAAAATTCGAGATGATTTTCAACGACTTACCCGCATCCATCACCTCCCTATCCACCTTGAACGAGAACATAGAAAGCATCGCCTCGCAGTTGGGGACAAGACGCAAAACCTCTTCCCGAGAGAAAGAACCCTCCTCAGGAACAATAACCTCAAACCGCTCTTTCAAAGCGTTCAAAGATTCAGAAGGAATCGCATATGTAACGAGCAAGCGCTTCATCACCCCTTAACTCTTAATACTTAACTAAAACAACGTTCCCTGACGCGCAAATCCATCGAATTTGCCTAAATGTTTCAACGCCAAATCGGTCACCTCACGTCCACGAGGGGTACGCTTCAAGAATCCCTCCTTGATCAAATAAGGTTCGTAAACCTCCTCAATGGTTCCTGCATCCTCGCCCATCGCAGTGGCGATGGTGGAGAGTCCCACTGGTCCGCCGTTGAACTTGTCGATCAACAAATTCAACAACTTATTATCGATCTCGTCCAGGCCATATTTGTCTATATTCAACGCCTCAAGGGCATATTGCGCAATTTGCAAACTAATACGTCCATCTCCCTTCACTTGGGCAAAATCCCGCACGCGGCGCAAAAGCGCATTCGCGATACGCGGTGTACCACGACTCCTTCGAGAGACCTCCACGGCGGCCGACTCTTCGCAAGGGACACCCAACTTGGAAGCGGAACGCATCACAATCTTCGTCAAGACATCCACATCGTAATACTCCAAATGGCAATTGATTCCGAAACGGGCACGCAACGGACTGGTCAACAATCCACTACGAGTGGTCGCCGCCACCAAAGTAAATGGGTTCAAATCAATTTGGATGGAACGGGCATTCGGCCCCTTATCGATCATAATATCAATACGGAAATCCTCCATTGCGGAATAGAGATACTCCTCCACCACAGGAGAGAGACGGTGGATCTCATCAATAAAAAGGACATCGTGCGGATCCAAATTGGTGAGCAGACCCGCCAAATCCCCCGGTTTATCCAAAACAGGGCCGGATGTCAGTTTGAAGCCCACACCCAACTCATTGGCGATGATGTTGGACAATGTGGTCTTACCCAGACCTGGAGGACCATGGAAGAGGATATGGTCCAAAGGTTCATTTCGCATCTTAGCCGCTTGGGTGAAGATGCGAAGATTCTCGATGATCTTACTCTGACCTGAGAAATCATCGAAAGTGAGCGGACGCAAGGCGTTCTCAAAATCACGTTCACGTTCCGCCGCTGAATTTCTTATATCAAAATCCTCCATGGACAACTTTTATTAGGGATGAAGAAATGATGGTTACCTATCCTCTTTGTACTTCGCCACCAACTTCTGGATAGAAGCGATCGCCTCATCGCGTCTCTTCACCAAGCGTTTGCAGAAGATGTTGCGCAGGCGCTCCTTCACATATTGGAACTTCCATTTGTAACGCAACATGAAGAAGAAAGAGATCGGCAACGTCAAGAAGAAGAGCAATTGCTGCATTCTGGTGGCGGTCACGGAAATATCGAATAGGCCATAAAGACCTTCCAGCAACGTCGGGAAGAGCGCCGTCTCGATCAGATAGAAAATCGGACAGAAGAACATCGCCGCACCCATTTTGAAAGAGGCCTCAAATCCACTGCCTTTTGAATTTCTTCCCAATGCCTTCGAAATCGCATACGGGATAAAATTCATCACCAACGCATAGACCACGAGAGGTAAAGTCACCACCAAATAAATCAACTTGATAACCAATTCCGCATCGAAACCTCTTTCCTCCGCCACACGCGCACGGAAAGCGATATCGTCGCTCTTGCCATTCCACTCGGCACAAGCGATCCTTAACGGATTCAACTCGGCGTCGTTCTCAGCTTTGGCCTTGTCGAAAATCGCAATCAGCTTCTGTCTAGCAATCAAACGGTTGGTCAAGTTGTCTTCCAACTGAAGTGCCCGCAACATCGCTTCGTTGAAGAGATAGGATGCCGTATAGAAGGTGTTGTAGTCCTCTTCATCTTGGATATGCAACATAAGGGGTTTCATCCTACTAGACAAATCCTCTTTGATGGTATTCATGGTGCGAGGAGCATTCTCCTTGTACTGCTCGTAATAATCCTTGATGTTGAGCGGACGACCGAAATTGACGATCAAATGCCTTCCACTTCGGTCGTAATGTCCATAATCTATGCCGACGGGAACAATCTTCACCCACTCGTCACTCATCTTCTCTTGGGCGGCGAATGCGCTTCTGAATATTCCCTTCACCAACGGGCGAAGGCGTCGCTTCTCATCTTGGCCGCCCTCCGGCATCAGGCAAAGGAACTGGTCGTGGGTCAAGATATCCACCGAATTGTCGATAGACTCATCGTTTTTCTTCAAATTCTCCACACCGTTACGCATACGATAGGCGGGCATCATCTTCAACGAACGAAGGATTTTATCCACCAGTTTATTTTGGAAGAGATCCGCCCTCACCCAAAACACCACCGGTTGGGGAGAGGAATAGAGCAAAGCCATCGCGTCCACAAACGCATTTTGGTGATTGGGCGCAAAGATGACTGGTTCGCCCTCAGGGATATTACCACGACCATTGATCATGATATTCTCCGAGGAATACCACATCGGATAGACAAAGTTACTATAGACTCTCATCAACTTGTAGTAGAGAGAGGTTTTAGAATACTGGCTCATATCGTTTTATATGATTCTGGATTCTCCTCATCGAACTGATCCGGATAGAGGAGGATATAACTATTCTTATGAAAATATTTAGAGAGATAACTTGGCAATTTCTCGAAGAGCGGATTGTAAGACATCGCACCCTTTCTGGAGGTAACCACAACGAGAAGGTCATTATCCCCCACCTCACCGGTCAGCACCAAGAAATCCTCCCAATCGTCCAACTCCTTGAACTGGGTAGGAACGCCGAACCTTTTGCGGTCCACCAAGACCTGAATTTGATCCAGCGTCTCCTTATGCGCATAGAACAAGACATGGGCGCCAATCTGTTTCGCAATGTTCTTCACACGATCGTACCACTTCACGAATCCCACCTCAAACTCTGCCATCGGTGGCACCGCCACCACAATGCGTTTAATGGTGCTTACCGGTTGCGTCGAATGGTAAATCATCGTCATCTGGTTGGTAGCTTTCAACAAATTGTCGGTCTTATCACCCAAATAGGAATCCGCGAAATTGTTCTTATGGTGAAGTCCCATCACCACCTCTGTGATATGGTTCTCTCGAATGGTCTCCACGATACCACTCGTCACATTCACATCGAAACGAGTCATCATTCTTACGGAATTATCAGTGGCGGAGGCAATCTTGGCCGCACGTTCCAACAATTTCTTCGCCTTCTCCTCAGAGGTGAGATGGGCGGCGTTCTTGTTCGCGATGGCCAACGCATAGAGCGGCTCACGGCTCTTATCCACCTTTAGTAGGATGGAGAGCTCCATCAAGCTATTCAAAGTATCTGGATTGTAAACTGGTATCAAAATACGGTCCTCCAACTTCTCGTCAGAGAGTTTTTCATCCAATTGGTCTTGTTGGATAACCAACTTTCGGGCCGCTTTCTCCGTGGCGAAAGAGGAGATCGTGCAGGTCACCAATATCATGACAATGGTTCCGTTCAAAATATCGTCGCTCAAAAGAGGTACGGAAATACCCTCCGGCGTCACACCGATCTCGATCGAGTGGCCAATCATCACCGCTGCCAAAGTGGCGGCAGCCTGGGCATTGCTCAATCCGAATATCATCAAACCCTCCTCCTTCGACATCTTGAATGTCTTGCGGGTAATCACCGCTGCCAAATATTTGGAGAAGGAGGCGACGAAACTCATCACAAAGGCGGCGATCAACGAATTGAGACTCGAAAAGACGCTGCGGACATCAATCAACATACCGACTCCAATCAAGAAGAAGGGGATGAAGATCGCATTTCCCACAAAATCCAGGCGGTTCATCAAAGGAGAGATGCGGGGAATATAACGATTCAAGGTCAATCCCACCATGAAGGCTCCGATGATAGGTTCCAAAGAGGCCATCTTCGCCAAAAACCCGCCGAGGAAAACCATCGCCAAGACGAAGATATATTGTAGGATACTATCCTCATGATGCTTAAAGAACCGATCCGCCAATTTCGGATAGACGAATCCAATGATCAAAGCGAAGATGAGGACCGATCCCACAAAACGCAACCAATACTGGGCACTCACCTCCCCTCGGCACATCGCCACAATCACGGCAAGGATAATCAAGGAGAGCGTGGTGGCGATCATCGTACCACCCAAAGAGATATTGACCGCAGAGTTCTTGGTCACACCGAAACGTCCCACAATCGGATAGGAGATCAATGTATGGGAGGCGTACATACTGGCAATCAACAAGGAGGCCAAAACAAGATAGCCATCCAAGGAGAAAACGCCTGTCACCTGAAAATCAAGGGTTGATTTGGCAAAGAAATAACGCAACAGGTAATAACTGCTCACTGAGCCTAAGACCATCGGCACCGCAAAGGTGACCAGACCAAAGAAGACGCTCTTCTTGGAATTCTTCTTAAAGTCGGTCAAATCCATTTGAAGTCCCGCCAGGAACATGATGTAGAGCAATCCCACCGCACCGAAGAGTTCAAAACTCATATCGCGCTTCAAGACACCCGCACCATTCTCACCCAACAAGACACCCGCTAAGATTAGTCCAATGATGTGAGGGATTTTCACCCGGTCCAATACCAACGGAGCAATAAGGATGACGAACAACACCAATGCGAAAATCAGGATTGGGTCGGTCACCGGAAGATGAAAGAAATTATTCACTATTTGCTCCATACACTTGGCAATTTACCAAATGCAAAAATAAAGAAAAAAAAAGACATGGAACGATAAATCAAAGAGAGAAGTAAATTATCAAAAGGTAAAAAAGGGGGATAATAAATCAAAATTATTAGGCACTTGAAACCGACACAAAATAATTAAGGGACGTTTCACAACGTCCCTTAACCAATCTAAACCTTAACTATGAAAAAATCTACCTGTTTTGTTTGCGTTACAAATGTAACCACAAATATATTTTCACACAAATATTTTCTACATTTCTTATCATAACTCATAAAATTAGCCTATAGATACTTAAAAATCATATCTTTGACCTTCTCCATCAGGTTCACCCGCTGCGGTCCACGGACATTGTGCTGATGTCCTGGATAGAGGTAACAGCTGACCAACCCGTTCACGCCACCATCGCACTTGTTCAATTCAGAAAGGAGATAGTTGAGTTGCAGCGGCAAGACAACCGGATCTTCGCAACAGTGGATCATCATCAACGGAGCCTTCAAATTTGCGACATAGCGTGTCATATCGCTACGGTCGAAGTGGTCGCCGGAGGTCTCTCCCTTCTCATCCAAACTCATATAGCGCTCCGTGTACATTGTCTCATAATAGCGCCACGACACCACCGCACCTCCTGCCACGCCCACCTTGAAGGGGAATCCGCTACGAAGCAGCATGGTCAAGGTCATGAAACCACCAAAACTCCAACCATAAATCGCCACCCGATTTCTATCGACATAGTCGTGCGTCAGGAAGAGCCAGTTGAGGGCATACTTATAATCGCGCATCTGCGGTCCATTGATGTCGTCGCGGATCTCGCTCTCAAAGTCAAAACCTCGGTTATCAGATCCATGCGGATCGATGTAAAACACCACGCACCCCGCATCCGCCATCATCTCCTCAAACCCCTTGGTTCCGCTTCCCCAAGTATTGGTGATCAACTGCACATGAGGTCCACCATAAACATAGAAAACGACTGGTAAACGATCGCCAGGCTTAATATTTTTAGGTTTTACGATACGATAATAGAGGTCATCCTCAGAAGGATCCGCCTTCGGCAAGATGCCCACCTCCCTTTCCGGGAGATCGTACCCCTCGTAGGGGTTACGCGAACGGAGCAAAACATGGGTATCGCCATAACACGCCAAACTACCTAAAGTTGTCACGCAAGGTTCACTCACCGACTGAAAGAGATCGACATAGAGGGAGACGGCCTCATCCATGAAAATTTGGTGGGTACCAATCTGCGGAGAGAGCGAAAAGGTCTCCCCATCCGACAACCGGGTTGCAAAAAAATCCCTATTCATCGGAGAATTCTTGGTCGCAAGGTATAGAACCGCATCCCTTTCGGAAGAGTAGCCTAAAAGAGAGGTCACCTCCCAATTGCCTTGGGTGATCTGATTCAGCGTATTTACCTTTAAATCAAAAAGATATATATGGTTATAACCTGAATATGAACGTGTCTGGAAGAGGAATCTATCGGCATCGATAAAATAGAGCGAATGCTGTTGTTCGACATATTTCGAATTGTCTTCGCATAAAATTTCACCCTCACATTTGCCTGATGTCACATCAAAACGCAACAAACGACTCGATTGTTGGCGTCGATCCACCGCAAAGCAATATAAACGATCCGAAAGGGGCGACCAGGTGAGTCCTACCCAGTAACAAATCTCACCATAACGCTCCAAATGTGTAACACGACCGGTGGTCATATCCAACACAGCCACCTCCACACGTTCCGGCGTATGGGTACCCGCCATCGGATAGCGCTCCATCTTACACGACGGCATCTCCTTTCCATCTGGTGCGGCGACAATCGGGAAGGTGGTCACTTCGGATTGGTCTAAACGATAAAAGGCTAATTTTTTCTTATCCGGCGAGAGAAAGAACATCTGATCGATGCCAAACTCCTGGCGGGAGGGCGTAGTACGGAGCGTAAAGCGTGGATCACTCTCCACATAGAGCGTACGCTCATCACCTTGCGGAGTAAGTGTGTGAATCTCCTCCCTATCTTCCAGCACAAACAGGTAGGTACCCCTACCATCTGTCGCAGTCAGCCTCCAATCTGAGGTTGAGACCATCCACGACCACGAGAGTTGCTCTTCCCACACTTGCAGTTTCACCAGATACGATTCGATTTGTAGATAAATCGACAGCCTCTCTTCCTCCAAAGAGAGACCCGATATGATCAATTGAACTGTTGGCTCAATCTCCTCCTCCAAAACATCAAATATAGCGTCGTTGAGGAAGGTGACCGAACGACATTTCATCTTAGAGGAGATCGGCTCCACCTCGTAAAGCGTTAAATTTCCCTTTGCGTCCACCACCGCGGCCCAACGGTCACGGACAGCGATGCTCGTAAAGTGTTCCGGTTGAAATTCATCATATAACCGTCCACCAGGCACCCAAGCCTCCAAAGGTAACTTATTGCTATTTCCCATATTATTACTTTCCTATTTCACTCAATTCCAACCAACGCATCTCCTTTTCATCAAGGAGATCAATGATTTCAGCGATACGGCTCGACTTCGCCATCAGCTCATCTCCACCCAATGTTCCGGAAGAGAGGGCCTCCTCCAAAGCGGACTTCTCACTCTCCAACGCAGCCAAATCCTTCTCCAACTGCTCAAACTCACGCTGTTCCTGGAATGTCATCTTACGGACACGCTCACGTTTCTCTCGCTGCGGAGCGGGAGCAACCGATTTCTGTTTAGCGGCCTCCTCCTTCTCTTGACGTTCAAAATAGAGTTTCATATCGCGGTACTCGCGGTAATCCGTGTAGTTGCCGGGGAAGTCTTGCACATTCGCGTCGCCGTGGAATACAAAGAGATGATCCACCACCTTGTCCATAAAATAACGGTCGTGGGAGATCACGATCACGCATCCCTTGAACGATTGGAGATACTCCTCCAAAACCTGCAAGGTCATAATATCCAAATCGTTGGTTGGCTCGTCGAGCACCAAGAAGTTCGGGTTACGCATCAAGACAGTACAGAGGTACAAGCGACGTCGCTCACCGCCACTCAATTTGGAGATAAACTTCTGCTGCGTCTCAGGCGTGAACAAGAAGAGGTTGAGAAACTGTCCGACGGTCAGCCTCTTGCCATCTCCCAATTGCACCACCTCCGCAATATCCCTCACGGCGTCGATCACCTTCATCTGAGGGTTAAAGGTCATTCCTTGTTGGCTATAATAACCAAAACGAACGGTTTCGCCGATATCGAACACGCCACTGTCGGGCGCCTCCTCGCCCACCAACATCTTGACGAAGGTGGACTTTCCTGTTCCATTATTTCCCACAATACCCAACTTCTCATAACGGTTGAAAGTATAGTTGAAATCATCCAAAATCTTCAGATCGCCGAACGACTTATAGACCTGCTTCGCCTCAAATATCTTGCTGCCGATGTAACTCGCCTTGACATCCAACTTCACATTGCCCGAAGCACGAGGCGCCTTCACCTTCTTCTCCAAGTCATAAAAGGCATCAATACGGTATTGCGCCTTACCCGCGCGGGCCTGTGGCTGACGACGCATCCAATCCAACTCCTTGCGGAAGAGGTTGTTCGCCTTTTGCAGTTCAGCATTCTGCACATCGATGCGCTCCTGCCGTTTCTCCAAATAATAGGAATAGTTGCCTTTATAGGTAAACAATTGCTCTTGGTCCAATTCAAGGATATCACTGCAAACACGGTCCAAAAAGTAGCGGTCGTGCGTCACCATCAGCAAGGCCATACGGGAACGACGCAAATAGTCCTCAAGCCACTCCACCATCTCCAAATCAAGGTGGTTGGTAGGCTCATCCAAAATGAGGAGTTCAGGATTGGAGACCAAGACCTTCGCCAAAGCGACTCGTTTCACCTGACCTCCGGACATCACGGCCAACTCCTGCGTCATATCCACAATCTTCAATTTGCCGAGCATCTGCTTCATTTGGATTGGATTGCCTGTACCAGTGCAGACATCCTCGACCGTCTTGAAGCCATCCAGTTTAGGATCCTGTGGCAAGAAACCGACATTCAAATCACTTCTGAATGTCACCTTTCCCGCATCATAAGATTCATTGCCCGCGATGATATTCAACAAGGTGCTCTTTCCCGCTCCATTCTTCGCGATCAACGCCACACGCTGACCCTCAAACAGACCAAAGGAGATATCCTTGAACAGAAAGTTGTCGCCAAATGATTTCGCTAAATTCTCGACTTGTAGATAATGAAGTGCCATATTACGAAAAAAGGGGGCTAATTGGGCTCCCCGTTACTAATTATATTCAAAAATATTAAATGCAGATTCTGTGATCTTCGCTCACCTTGAAGAGCATATCCGCTCTGGAAGGCATCTCCGCCAAGATATGGCGCGTCAATCTTTCGTAGTGGGAGATAAATCGCTTCACCTCCTCTTCGCTCATCACACGCAGATTTTTCTGGCCCTGCGTCTTGATCCGCAACTTCTCCTCCTGCAATGCGCGCCACTCATATACCTTATCGAACGAAGGCACCTTCAACATTACCAAAAGGTCCAAACGATTGAAGAGAGATTTATAATTATCTTTTAACTGACTATTGACATATCTGCGCCAAACACAGTAGGGATCCTCTTCCCGTTCCAAAGCGTTGACAGGCTGCAACAAGTCAGTCTCTTTCTGCTCAACAGCCCCCATGAACCAACCATCGAATATTACCACATCCGGACGGCCCACGAAACTATCCCACTCCGTACGGGGGAAGGGATCGTCTGTCGCCTTATTGAATCGAGGGATCAATGTCACATCCTTCGCCCCCGCTTCACAAAGGGCATCCAAGGTATCCTCACCCAGTTTCACATCATGCGTTCCCGGCACGCCGCGGGTCGCCAACAAGGGGTGTACCTCCTGAGCCAGACGCTCGCGCGCCGAACGACTAAGATAGATGTCGTCTATGCTCAATTGAACCACCTTCATTCCAAACGATTTTTCCAACACTACCTGCAAGAGACGTCCGAACGTGGTCTTGCCTGCACCTTGGGCGCCGTTCACACCAATGATGCGAGTTCTCTCACCCGTATTGAACCCCATACGGATCATATTGGCCATCGGCATATACACGCGGTCAAGATCCTCCATCAAGGCATCGTCCAACATCAGATCTTGAAGCGTTTGGTGGAACACCTCACGCAATGATTTATTAGAACTCTCCATAGGCTTACCTCTTCAAAATTCGTTGTAGCAGCAGTTTCAACTCGTCGTTGGGTTCCGCACCTTTGGTCATCAGGAATGTTCCATCCTTATCGATCAGAAAGAAGGCGGGAAGACTTTTTATGCCAAACATCTTCTTCACCGCATCGGAATCCTCCACCAACCAGAAATTCATTTTGCCGTCAAATCGTTGTGAGAGTCGGGCAACCTGCTCCTGTTGGTCATACAGAAAGATATTCACGATATCCAAATCACGTCCATAATCGTTTTGGAAACGCATCATCACATTCAGATCCTTTTGGGTCTGATCAATGAAACTATTTCCAAAATTCAAGTAGATGTAGTGGCCTTTAAAGTCGGAGAGACCACAAGCCTTCCCTTTTACGGTACGAGCCTTCAAGTCGGGCACCTCCAACCCCGGTTGGATAGCGGATGCGCCATTCAGGATCTCCGTCAGTAGATCTCGGTTGTAATCCAACTGAATGACACTACCCAGCCCCCTCAACATCTCATAGACCTTCACACGGTCATACTCCGGAGAGTTCAACAAATCGTAGAGCCACTTAATCGCCACCAATTCACCCAAGACTTGGTTGTTGATGCCATATCGGTTTTTGATGTTCAAAAGGTACATCTTCACATTTCCCTCCTCAATGACACGTGAAAAGGTAAGCGCCTGTTCGCGGTCATAAGCCGATTGCTTGATGAAATCGTTGAAAAGCGTGTTGAAGAGATCCCAAAATGCGGGGTTCTCCACATCAATATCCTTATCGTTCAGCTCCTTGATGATCTTGGTTTGATTGACATTCTGCGCCATATTGAGAATGAGCATACATCGATAATCCAAATAGTCCGCCAAGAAACGATGGGCGGCGAAATCAGGGAAAATCTCACGAATCTCCCCCACCGATTTTTTCAGCGAGTCGGGAGTGGCGCCATAGACCAAATGCTTCATGGAATAAAAATCGAACGCATCCTCAAACTCCATGATCTGTGCATTGATATCACCATGTTTCAGATGGACAATATCCAACATATAATCGGTCGGCTTGAAATAGGGATCCAACTTCTGGGAGAGGGTGCGCTCCTTACGAGGCAAAAGTTTCACCTCATACTGGGCACCTGGTTCCATAAAGATATATCCGCGAGATGTCTCGGTAGGGATAAAAACCTGCGTGGTCTGTAAAAGATCGAAGGTGAAAGAGAAAGCGCCAGTCGAATCCACAACCGAAGTGGCAAGGATCCGCTCCCCGCCTACCATCAAATTGGTATTGCACCTCACTTCCAGCTGTTCCCCCACATAAGAGGGAGCTACACCCGACAGTTTCACCTCCTTCGCGAAGGAGGATCCAAAGAGGCATAATAGGATGAATATGTAAAAAAACTTTCTCATCATGATTTTAATAGACAAATATATAACTATTTTTGCGAACATTTAATAACAAAAACTTATGAATAAAAAATTTTTGTGGGCCGCCATGACCAACTTTTTCCTGACAGGTGCACTCGCACTCTCTTCTTGTTGCGGCAATTGTTGTAAAACAGAAAACGCCGCTTGCAATAATATCGACAGCGCGGAGGTTGTACTCCAAGCCATCCAAACCCGCACCAGCGTACGGGATTACCAAGAGACTCCCGTGGAGGATTGGAAGGTCGAGAAGATTCTCCGCGCAGGCATGGCCGCTCCATCCGCTATCAACAAACAACCTTGGAGTTTCACCGTGGTGAATGACAAGGCACTTCTTCAACAAATCGCCGACTCCGCACAAAATGCGCACATGGCGGCAAAAGCGCCAATGGCTATCGTGGTTTGCGGTGATATGACCAAAGCGATCGAGGATGAGAAGATCCGCGAGTTCTGGGTACAAGACGCGTCTGCCGCTACCGAGAATATCCTTTTGGCTGCACACGCCTTAGGATTGGGCGCTGTCTGGACAGGTTTCTATCCAAACTTGGATAAGGCGAAGATGATGGGTAGAATGTTGAACATGCCATCTTCACAAATTGTGCTTTGCGTCATTCCAATGGGTTATCCTGCTGAGAGTCCAGCTCCAAAGGATAAGTGGAATACGGAGAATGTGCATTACAATGTTTGGAAATAAGCATTGTGCATATCCCAAAACAAAAAAATCACAGCCTGATGGTTGTGATTTTTTTTAAGTTTCAGGGCGAATTTTAGAACGGAAATATCCGACCCACCAAGACGTATGCAATACGCCTATACACCACGCCATTCATCATTATCGACAAACCGAGGTGCGACGCAATGTAGGGGCGTTTTGAAAACGCCCTGTCGGGGAAATGCCCTCCGTCTCTACAAAACAAACAATGCGCAACCCATCGGCTGCGCATCGCTTGTTTTTTCCTACGCGATATGGTTATTTCTTTGCGGATGGGCAAACGGCACGAACAGAGTACCCGAAGTAGCGGCAGTCGTAGTCGCCGTCGTAGTAGACGTAGATGGCGCCCGAATAGAACGAATAGAAGGGGAGGTAGTAAGCGTAGCCCGGGTGGTCGGAATTGAGCGAACTAGACCAATAGCAGCCGAAAACGCCCTCGTAGCTGCGAGGGTAGTCGAGGTTGCCGTAGCCGTAACCGGCAGCAGGCAAAAAGAGCCACTTGCCGTTTTTCGCCGTGAACTTATAGCCGTTCACACCTTGGTAGGTACACCACACTTTCTCGCAGTTCTCCTTCAACTCATCGAAATCACACTCGGTTGGCATACGCCACGAGCCACCCAACTTCACATGAGCCACGTCGTCGGTCAAATCCAAAGTGGTCTTGTTGTCGAAGAATCCACCATAGCCATACTCGCTGGCCTTATCCTTAGGCATATACTTGGTATAACCATGGATGTAGTTGGTGAACCCATCCACCTCCTCGAAGAGTTTCTTGTAGAAGGAATAACAAACTTCACAATAGTTATTCTTGGTAGAAGTCTCTCCCCATGAATACAAGTCGCCGTAGGCCTCTATCTTATCTGCTCCGATGTTCATCGTCGCCCACAGGTTACCGCTTGGCAGACCCAAATCGACATACTCCACGCCGTTGGTCTCGCCAAAGGTGGTGCACTTCTCCTCACAAGTGCGGGAGTAATCGTCCTCGTCATCATAGTCGTCTTCATCATCGCCAGATGGCTTGTTCGGATCCGTCTGCTCCTTATTTGGCGTATTATCCTCCCTCTCAATCTCGTCGTCTCCGCAAGAGCCCAACGACAGCATTGCCACCAACGGCAATGCGAAAAATAAAAATCTTTTCTTCATGTTTTAAAGATTAAATATTAGTTTTATTTGTATCAAACATTTGACATCGCCAAACGTTTACCGTTAAAAGTATTTAATGCACATACACTGGACATACCTCAAAAAGATTCATTCGTTAGGTTTTCAAATATAGGGGTTTTTATTGGCTTGGCAAACAATCGGGAGAGAAAACATGTACCACTTCATACCAAATGTGGTATAGCTGGCAGTAGGGGCGTTTTGAAAACGCCCTGTCGGGCAATGCAAATCACCCACAGACATTATTGGCGTCGGTCCGTTTTGCATACCAGGGGCGTATACAATACGCCCCTACCCTTCTCCGCATCATCGTTTGCACCAAGCCACGGATAACCCAATAGACACAAATTCACAATCGTTCCTTATTTTACTGTATTTATTACACAAACAAAACAATATTGTATTATCTTTGCACACAACTATAATAAAACACCTGTTAAATCTATGGTAAAAAATCAAAACAGAGGCGTATACATTGACCTCAAAACCGATTTCGGTTTTAAACATTGTATGGGCGAAGAAGCCAGTATGAAATCTTTCCTTAACGCGATTCTCAGCGAGGATTACGGCACCATCGAGCACCTGGAGTTCCTTCCCGTGGAGCAGACCCGTGACCATCCCGACCTACGCGGCGTCACATTCGACCTGCGTTGCCGACTGGACAACGGAGACGATGTGATTGTGGAGATGCAGAATTACACCCATCCGTTTTTCAAAACACGGGCAAATTATTACCTTTACAACCTGATGGACAAACACATCAAGCGGGGTGTCTCCTGGAGCGAAAGGGAGAGCGACATTCCCCGATTGATCGGCGTGTTCATCTTGGGTGTTCCGATGGAGGAGTTGGAAGAGGTGGTGACCCGCACCGCGGAGTTCGACATCGACAAGCAGACCGAGTTCTGGGACAGGATGCGCAAGTACTACATTTCGTTGCCCAACTTCCAATTGGCCGTCGAGAAAAGCGGCCTCACACCCAAGGACATCTGGTTGGAAACGATTAAAAACTTAGGCAATATGGAGAATTTGGATCCCGAAATCTACGAAATAGCCGACGAGGCTTTGTTGAAACTCATCGAGAAGGCGAAGGTGTCCGCCCTTTCCGAGGCGGAGTATGCCCAATATGAGGCGGAACTAAAGGTCCTCTCCAATCGAGGCACCGTGGAGCGTTATGGATTTGAGCAAGGTATCAAACGTGGTTTGGCAGAAGGTAGAGCGCAAGGTTTGAAAGAAGGCCTAAAAGAAGGTCGGGAAGAAGGTATAAAAGAAGGTATAAAAAAAGGTATCCTCGAAACCAACCTATCAATCGCTCGTATGATGAAACAAAAAGGATACCCTACGGAAGAAATCACAGCCATGACAGGACTAAACATTGACGAAATCGAAGAATAATCATTCACAAAAATCACAGCCTAATGGTTGTGATTTTTTTTGTTTCTGTAGGGGCGTTTTGAAAACGCCCTGTCGGGCAATGCAAATCACCCACAGACATTATTGGCGTCGGTCCGTTTTGCATACCGGGGGCGTATGCAATACGCCCCTACCCTTCTCCGCATCATCGTCTGCACCAAGCCACGGATAGCCAGATAGACAATAAAGGCGAGCCACAAGGCATGATTGCCCAACCATCCTTCGCACGAAAAATAGATCAAGAAAAAGGCGATGGCGGCAAAGAGCGTCGCATAAATCATCGGCTTAATGGCGGTGGCACCCACCATAATACCATCCCACAGGAAAGCGGATACCCCCGCAATTGGAATCAGCAGCACCCACCCGTAATAGCTTGATGCGGCGTTTCTTACCTCCTCCTGATCGGTCAGCAGTTGGATGAAAGGTTGAGCCCCTAACGCATAGAGCAAAGTGAAGAGTACCACCAAACGAGCACCCCAGACAAATATAAGCTTAATTGAGTCTCGCACGCCTTCCCTATCCTTCGCCCCCACATACTTCCCCACCAAGGCCTCTCCCGCATAGGCGAAACCGTCGGTAAAATAAGAGAAGAGGTTGAAGAGTTGCATCAACAGGACATTCACCGCCAAAAGCACCTCACCTTGGTGCGCTCCCGCAAAAGTAAAGAAGGACATTACCGCATTGAGGCAAAGCGTTCGGAGGAATATTCCCCCATTCAATCGGAAGAAACCCATAAGTTCCGCACGATGCATCGCACGCTTAAAATTCAAATGCGACCAATAGACGCTGTACCGCTTCAACCACAACGAGACGGAGCAGATCAAACCCATGTATTGAGCGATGAGTGTACCATAGGCGACACCCTCCACCTTCCACCCCAACACATAGACAAAAAACAGGCTGAAAAGGATATTCAAGAGATTGATGGAGATAGCCACAATCATCGGGAAGCGGGTGTTCTGCATACCGATGTACCACCCTTTCAGGCTATACATTCCTAAAATGGCCGGAGCGCCCCAGATACAGATGCGGAAGTATCGCAAAGCATTCTCTTCCACCTCAGGAGTAGTATCCATCAATCGAAAAGCCAACGTGGTGATGGGCCATTGCAACAACCAAATGAGCCCAGAAAAGAGCATAGCGAAAAAGAGGGAACGAAAGAGCGCTCCCGCCATCTCCTCGTGGTCTTGACGGCCAAAAGCCTGTGCGGTCTGGCCACTGGTACCCATTCGGAGGAATCCGAAGTTCCAATAGATCATATTGAATAGCGTAGCGCCCACGGAGACAGCACCGATATAGGCAGTCCGGCCCAAATGCCCTGTGATCAGGGTATCCACAAGCCCCAACAAAGGGACCGTAATATTGGTCACGATGGCTGGGATCGCCAGGCGTAATACCTCTCTG
Organism: Paludibacteraceae bacterium; assembly: GCA_024401555.1. Taxonomy (GTDB): domain Bacteria; phylum Bacteroidota; class Bacteroidia; order Bacteroidales; family Paludibacteraceae; genus UBA1181. The sequence goes on along the minus strand of JAKSKV010000023.1, from coordinate 31,839 downwards.
TTTTTGTTATCCATAACCCAACATTTGAGGAGACAAAATTAGTTAGTTTATAGGATTCTCAAAACTGGAAGAATCACAAAAAAAGTGTCAGCCATCCCCATCGGGACACTGACACCTTCATAAGCAAAAAAAGTAAGTGTTATTATAAAGTTCTATTTACACTCCTTTACCATCTCTGTGAAGATGGTGGCCAATTTATCCTGGGCCAAAAGGGTATTTTGTTGCACCTCTTCGTGGGTAACATTGCTCAAATTAGCATCCACACCCACATTAGAGATCACCGATACGCCAAAGACAGACATTCCCGCATGGTTCGCCACAATCACCTCAGGAACCGTGGACATACCACATGAGTCGCCACCGATGATTCTGAAATAGCGATACTCCGCCAAGGTCTCGAAGGTAGGGCCTTGTGTACCCACATAGACACCATATTTCAACGGGATATTGAATTTACTTCCAATCGCCTCCACTTTCTTGATCAACGCCTTGTCGTAAGCATTACTCATATCAGGGAATCGGGTTCCCAACTCCTCGATATTAGGGCCATGCAATGGATGTTCAGGGAACAAATTGATATGGTCCTTGATGATCATGATATCTCCTGGCACATATTCAGGATTGAGTCCACCCGCCGCATTGGATACCATCAAAGTCTTGATGCCAATCTCCTTCATCACACGGACCGGGAAGGTGATCTCCTGCATGGAATATCCTTCGTAATAGTGCAATCTTCCTTGCATCGCCATCACAGGCACACCCGCCACATAACCGAAAATCAACTTTCCAGAATGGCCCTGCACAGTACTGGTCTTAAAACCTGGAATCTCTGAATAGGGGATTGTATCCACTGTCACAATTCGTTCAGCGAAACTACCCAAACCTGTACCCAACACAATCGCTACTGTAGGACGAAGTTCTGTCCTCTTTCTCAAGAAATCTCCTGAGGCTTTTATCTCCTTCAACAAATCCATACGCTTCAAAATTAACAGTGAAACAATCTAAAATTTTCTATGTAATAGTTTCCTCAAGTGCGTCTCAAATTGAGTCGCTTCGTCACGTACAAACGTGATGGTAAGAGGAATATAGTATATCTTATTCTTCAATGCCTCTGGGAAGGTCTCGCAAGTCATCAAACGAACCGCATCCTTCTCCGTAGTAAGGATATACTTCTGGGCTCCCTCCATCTCTTCGAAACTCTTTGCGATACGATCCATATCAGACTGAGAGTAATGGTGATGGTCACGGAACGGAAGACTCTCCACCTTGGCGACATGCTGCTCCAAATAGGATATGAAAGGCGCTGGCGAGGCAATACCCGTAAGGGCAAGGACTGAACTCTTGGACAAATCGGAGAGTGTCAAAGCATTGTGCTTTTTCTTATGAGGGAAGAGTGGAACCATCTCTCCATAACCCAATTTCGTGAACCATAGACACTGGTACGGATAAGGATTGATGTTCTTTCGGATGAAACGCATATCCATCGGTGTGATGGAATCGGGACACTTCGTCACCACAATCACATCCGCACGTCTCATGGAACGTTTCGGTTCACGCATCTGACCAATAGGCAAAAGATGATCGTCTGTGATATTACGGTTATAATCCACCAACAGAATATTGATAAGTGGCTGAACATATCGATGTTGGAAGGCATCATCCAGAATGATCAAATCAGGCTTCCCCTTCTCCAATTTCATCATATTTCGGATACCACGCCTACGGTTCGCATCCACAGCCACTGTGACATCCGGGAATTTATGTTTCATCTGATATGGTTCATCCCCCACATCAGAGGGGGTATCCTTCATTGAGAGCACCTTGAATCCAGATGTTTTACGCTTGTAGCCACGGCTCAAAACACCCATCGGTTGATCACTCTTCAAGAGTCGGATCAGATACTCGGTGAAAGGGGTTTTACCAGTACCACCTACCGTAATATTACCCACGGAAATTACAGGCAAATCAAACTCCTCAGAAGGCAATATACCACGATCGAACAACCAGTTGCGCACATACACGACAATGCCATAGACCACGGAAAATGGCCATAACAGAACCAATAATATGAATGGTTTGTTTTTCATTCGTGTACGCAATTTAAGGTCAAAAGAAGGATAGCGCACACCGTCTCAATGCAAGCTACCTCAACTCAATGGTATATGGTATAATGGCCTGGACACGCTCCAAACCACGTATTTTTTCAAATATATACTTTTCTTTTGAAAAAACATCGTTTCCGAACAACTTTTCATATCCCAATGCGGGAAATTCTTCTAATTCTTCCCATACATTTCTTTTTTTAGGATAAGTTTCGATGGTATAACTTTCCCCAATATGTGCCAAGGAAGCCGCCCAGCCGATCGCATCGTTCAGGGTTCCCAAGGAATCAACCAAATTCAATTTGGCGGCATCATCACCCGACCAAACACGGCCTTGGGCATAGACATGCACCTGATCCACAGACATACCTCTTCCTGTCGCGCAACGCTTCAAGAAAGTGGAGTAGAAATTATCAACGGAGGCTTGCACCACGGCACGCTCGCTTTCAGTCATCGGCCGGAAAACATTCTCCAACAAATCAGCATTGGCATTGGTCTTCACCGTTTCATAGTGAACGCCCAGCTTCTCAGCCAAATCCTTTGCGTTAGGGACCATAGCTATCACACCAATAGACCCCGTTATCGTTGAGGCATTGGAAACAATCTTATCCGCATTAGACGAAATGTAGTAACCACCGGAAGCGGCATATCCACCGAAACTTGCCACAACAGGCTTCCTCGCCTTCAGTTTTTCGACAGCGTGACAAATCTGTTCGGAACCATAAGCGCTTCCTCCCGGAGAATTCACCCGGAGCACCACGGCTTTGACGGCACTATCCTTCTCGACTTCCGACAAAAGCTTAATGGTCTTCACCGAGGAGATTCCATCCCGGTTGCCATTATCGATTTCACCATCCAGATAGACGACAGCCAACTTGTCGCCGCCTAAATCCAAAAGTTCCTTCGCTGCGACATATTGTGAGACATCAACCATTGGCACCTCATCAGAAGCGGACAACGAGAGACGAGACCTCAAATAATTCTCATACTCATCGCCATAGGCCAAACCATCCACCAAATTGCTCGATAGCAAATATTGAGCGGGTCTTACAGCCAAATAATCATCCGCCAACTGACTTAACTTCTCCTTCGAAATCGAGCGCGATTCGGAGATACCTTCAAGGATGACATCCCAAATAGAGGAGATCATATCCTCCATCTGTTCCCTGTTCTCCGCACTCATCGTATCATTGGAAAAGGTCTCAGCATAGGATTTGTAGGCTCCACACCTGACCACTTGCATCTCTACTCCAACCTTCTCTAAGAAGGCTTTGCAGAAGAGCGAAGAACTGGAGATTCCCGAAAAATCCAAAGAACCTTCTGGATTGATAAAAACAGAATCGGCTACGGAAGCGATAAAATAGGCTTTCTGGGTATAAAGACCCGAATAGGCGTAAACGAACTTTCCACTCTCCTTAAAGTCTTGAAGTGCCTTGCGGATCTCCTCGGAAGCCGCATAGCTGCAACTCAATGAGTTCATCTTGAGGGAGACACCCTTGATCCGATCATCACCTTTTGCCTCCTTCAAAGCCCAAAGGACATCACTCAAGTCAATAATTTTCTGTTCGGAACTCAATAGCGACTCGAGGGAACCACCCTCATTGTAATCCACCACCACACCACTCATCGGGATGGATAGTACAGAGTTATTCTTTGTTTCCGCAGGCGAAGAGAGCGCGGCAACAGAGATGGACACTACTATAACAAATAGGAAAAAGATGGCGAAAAAAGCCAACAAAACTCCTAAGCAAGAGGAGAAAACACTCTTTACAAAATTCATTTTTTAGAAATTGCCGCATAGACAGACATTCCAATGAAGAAAATAATGATCATTGGGATAGCCGCCATTTGGAAGATGGCCGCCAAGATAGCGGATACGATAATCAAAACGAATTGCTTTTTATTGTTCTGCCACTTCAAGTTTTTGAACTTCAATGAGAACATCGGCAACTCACAAACCAACAAATAAGAGAATATCACGATCAATGTGATCAACACCGCAGGTGAAGTCACAATCGAGTGCACCAAATCCAAATCAAACCAACCTGGCAATGGAGTCAACGGATCGGAAAGGGATGCGAGAGAACTCATGAAAAGAGCGTTCGCAGGCGTCGGAAGGCCGATGAATGAGCTGGTCTGACGCTCATCCACATTAAACTTCGCCAATCGCAATCCAGAAAAGACAGCCAACAAATATGCCACGAAAGGCACATAAGAATCGGGCATCAGATTCACCAGCAAGTTGTACATAATCGTGGCAGGAGCCACACCAAAACTTACCACATCAGAGAGGGAATCCAACTCCTTTCCGATATCGGATTTCACATTCAACAGACGAGCCACCATACCATCGAAGAAATCGAAGACAGCCGCTAAAAGTATATACAATGCCGCCCAAACGAAATTTCCTTGAAAAGCCATCACAATAGCCACACATCCGGAGGCTAAATTCATACATGTGATAGTATTAGGTATGTGTTTCTTTATGCTCATTTTTCTTTCAATTTAGCGATAACCGTCTGGTTACCGACGACCGATTGTTTCAGATTAACCATCACCTCCGCATCCATTGGCAAGAAAATATCCACCCTTGAACCGAACTTGATGAAACCCATTTGTTGATTGATATGACACTCATCACCCTCCTTTGCGTAGGTGACAATTCTTCTCGCCAAAGCACCCGCAACCTGACGGAACAAAACCTTCGTTCTGTTTGCGGTCTCGACCACCACAGTGGAACGCTCATTCTCCGTGCTGGATTTCGGCAAATTGGCCCGCATGAAATTACCATCGTTGTGGTTATAATACAATATCTTTCCGTTCACCGGATACCAATTCGCATGGACATTAAACACACTCATGAAGATAGAGATCTGGATGCACTGCTCCTTCAAATACTCGCCCTCCATAGTAGGCTCGATCACCACTACAGTACCATCCGCAGGAGCGACTACCAAACCATCGCTATTCCCTTCGAACATTCGATTGGGATTGCGGAAGAAATTCAAAAAGAAGAGGAAGACCAGCAAGCTGAAACCACAGATCAATCCCACCAAATTCGGATCGCTATGATAGAAAAAACAAGCTACCGCCACATCAACCATGATGATGGCCAGCAACAATTTAGTCAATATTCCTTTTCCCTCTTTATGAATTCTCATGATATATTTCTACTATTTGAAACGCAAAGATAATGATTTTTTATTTTAAAATGCCACACCGGACGTATTTAGAGATAAACAACCCAAGAAAAAAGCAAATAAAGGACCGGAGCAGCCAACAAAGCGCTGTCAAAACGATCCAAGAATCCGCCGTGTCCCGGAATCAGATTTCCAGAATCCTTGACACCGACACTACGCTTAAACATGGATTCCACCAAGTCGCCCAACACGCCGAACACAAAGACTCCAGCGGAGAGCGCAAGCCAAAAGGCGAGCTCCAAGGTATCAACAACCGCAAGACGATGAAAAATATAGCCCGACACCATGGCGAAAATCAAGCCACCCGCGAATCCTTCCCAAGTCTTCTTAGGTGATATGCGTTCAAACATCTTGTGTCTTCCGAAGAAACGTCCCACCAAATACGCACCGGTATCTGAAGCCCAAATGATAACAAAGAAGGCCAACAACAAATACTTGGACTGTTCAGTCGCGCCCTCCACCAAGCAAAAGAGGACGAATGGAACCGATACATACAGATGACCCAGCAGAGTCGCCGAGAGGTTCTGAATAGGCGATTGTTTCCCTCTAAAAAGTTCAAAAGCCATAAGAACCGAGACATACAAAGCGTAAACAGAGAAGAGAGTAACCGACTTCCCTAAAAACGAGACAAAGAACGCCGCCGCATAAAGCACAGCTCCGCCTGCCAATCCCATCCATTTATCCACACTTACACCCTCTATTTTTTCCGCCATCTTGTAAAACTCGACAAGGGACAACATCATCACGGCAAAAAAGAGAACGCCGAAACAATAGCATGACGACAATAATATCGACAAAACCACCAACGCCACCAAAACCGCGCCGGAAATCGCTCTAACCACCAAATTCTTCACTCTATTTTCCTCCTCAAAAAACGTCGGACCTATCCGATCCATCCGATAAAATTATACAAAATAAGTTAGTGTCCATCTTCAGGTGCCGTCTGTTCATCCAACGGCAAAGCCACATTGAAAGGCGAGGCACCACCAGAAGTCTCCTTCTTCTTGTTCTTCCTTTGAGCTTCCAACTGCTTTATATATCTACTGATATCATTCAACGAAATAACCTCGTGCGGTTCGACCGGAAGAGCCTCCCTTGTAGGAACTGCCTCCTCCTCCATCTCCGCCTCGGAAGATATGCTGTCGGAAGAAACATCGGAGACAGGAGGTGCGCCGAATAACATATCGTCTAACACATTATGCAGACTATCTTTCGCTGAATTCTCCATCGCCAACTCGTTGGTCAAGACATTCAAACTATCTTGGAGTCGCTGCAAGCTATCCTGCTCCATCTTCTTGTTAAGGATCTGATTAAGCGAGTCTGCCAAGTGTTGCTCCTGCAACTGCAAAGAGTCCGGCTTGATCAAGAGTGAGTCGAATTGGGAAGCATCCAACTCCTCAATCACCTTACGGCGGTTAGAGGTGTAGAACTTAATGTCTCCCAACGAACCGCCACCCTCTGGATTGATCTTGGTCGGCTTAATCTTAGAGATGATCTTACCCTGACGACGGTTCTTGTACTTGATCTTGATTTCACCAGTAGCCAAATACTCCAGATTCAACTGCGTGATGACAGTATCCAAATATTCCACCACCGGATAGTTCGGCAAAAGTACGCCAACGGAGTCGGCCACCTTATTGAAATCCGTATGACGGTACCTGGACTTACCGACCAGACGCATCACATACTTCGCCACCAATCGAGTCGAGTCGCCTAAATCGTAGAACTTCTTTCGATGGAAATATCTATGGTCGAAATAGTGTAGGAAGAAGTCATATTCGTAACGGAACTCAAACTTATCCCTGACATAATAGACATCGTTGAGATAGCGGCAATTCGGGATCTTAATCTTACGGAGAATCACATCACCCTTACGGTTCTTGTTACGTTCCAACTCCTTCACATCGCGCATATTCTGCAACTCCTCCTCCAACTCCGCGATCTGCTGCTCCAAAAGGACTGAGTCGATAAGCGAAGTCACAACCTCAGCCTCAGCCTCCTCATCGACAGCGAACGAATCGATGTTTGCCATATAGGTGGAATCAAGTTCTCCACTCGCGAAAGCGAAGGAGTTCTCATCATCCAACTCCACTTGGTTCTCCTCTTGCAGCTTCTCTTTCGTCTCCACACGGTCACGGTCGCTCTTAGCCAAATCGGAATTATCACGCTTGCCGGTGGCTAAATCGAAATCTCCATCCGCCAACATAAGCGAGTCTTTAGACTTCTGCTCCTGCAATGCGCGTTTCTTCTCCTGGATCTTCTTCAACGCCTTTTGTTGTTTCTTGGTCAAAGCGGCCGCCTCGTCTTGGGCATCCTCCTTGGCGAAACGCTCCAAATCGGCACTCTCCTGTTGAGCCAACTTCAAGGAGTCGCGCTCGATCTCTTTACGCATCTTCTCGCGCATCTTCTCCTCCTTACGTTTGGCCTTATCCTCAACATCATATTTCTTAGCCTTCGCCGAGACAATCTTTTTGGCGAGCTTCATCGTCTCCTTCTCGATCTTCGCCCTTTGTGCCTCAAGCTCCTTCTTCTTCTTCTCCTCCAATTGATTCTCCTTGGCCAAACGCTCCTGTTCGGCAGCCAAAGCAGCCTGCTGCTCTTGGTATTCCTTCAATTTCTCCTCATCTTGGATCAAATCGTTGTTTTCCGCTTCACGGGAGGCTTGTTGGCGAGCGATCTGCTCCTCCATCATCGCCTTCTTCCGTTCACGAAGTTCAGCAGCACGATCCTTTTCTTGTTGTTTCTTCTCCAGTTCCTTTTGGCGCTGAGCCTGACGCATCTCAATCTGTTTTTGCTTCTCCTCGATACGTTTCTGCTTCATACGATCCGCCAAGGCCTTCTCCTTGTTCTTGGTCAACTCCTCACGCGCCTTCTCGCGTTCACGCATCTGTTGCAGGAATTGACGTTTACGCATCTCCTCCTCCTTCTGCTTCTGCTTTCTCTGAATCTCCAGTTGTCTTGCCTTCTCCTTCGCAGCCTTTTGCTTCTCGCGTTGAATTCGTTGTTTCTCTTGCAATTGAGCCTTACGCTCTCGTTGCTTCTCCACACGCTCGTTTTGAAGTTCCTTTTGCTTATTCACCCAATCCGCATGCTCTTGACGCTTTTGTTGTGCGGCCTCTTGACGCTTACGGACATCCTCCTGACGCTTAGCGGCCTGTTCCTCCATACGTCTTTGAAGTTCCTGTTTGCGTTGCTCCTGTGCCAAACGAGCCTTCTCACGCTCCTCCTGCTGCTTTTGGATACGTTGTTGGCGGGCCTCATAAGCCTGTTGTGCCTCATTGGCACGGGCAGCCTCACGACGTTGTCTCTCCAACTCTTGCTGTTTACGTATTTCGTCTTGTTGTTGTTTGTGCTGTTCCCACATCTCGCGCTCGTTCGCCTTCTGCTGTTGCTCACGTTGACGCTGTGCCTCACGAGTTTCACGTTGCTTTGCGATCACCGCCTCGTACTCTTTTTGACGACGGTCATTCTCCGCCTTCTCCCTTTGACGAGCCGCTTCAATCTCCTCCTTCTTCTTATTCCAGAGCTCGGTATACTTCTGCTTCATCTCGTTCTCGTGGCGAATACGCATCTCACGAGCTTGTCGCTCCAACTCCACGGCGGCAAGGTAATCGGCCAAACGGCTCTCTCGCTCATCGGCAGCCTGTTGCTGGTTTTGGGACATCTCCTCCTTCTTCTTCTGCCACTGCTCCACTTGTTGCTGACGTCTTTCAGCCTCCTTCTGTCGTTGAAGTTCACGTTGCAATTTCTCACGCTCGGAAGCGGCCACATACTGCTGTTGACGCTTCTCCGCGGCAGCCTCGTCTCTCTTACGCGCGGCGTCGATCTCCTTCTGTTTCTCCGCCCAACGCTCCTTGTCGAGTTGCTTCATCTCCGCCTCACGACGAAGGCGAAGTTCCCTCGCCTGACGCTCTTGCTCCACGATTTGCTCATACTCCTTCAACTTTCGGGCTTCGGCCGCCTTCTCTTCCGCCTTACGGGCATCCACCTGGGCCTTTACCTTCTTCCACTCCTCCTGTTGGCGAATCTTCTCATCGCGTTCCTGCTGACGCTTCGCTTCACGCTCTGCCTTCGCCTGATCATTAGCCGCCTTTGCCTGCTCCAAACGTAACTCGCGTTCACGCAGCTCCTGCTGGCGCTTCGCCTCACGCTCCTCCTTCAACTTTTCGGCACGGGCGCGTTGCTCTTCGCGAATACGATCGACATCTGTTTGCGCATACATGAAGGATGCATAAACAGTCAACGTTAGCAATATGGTTAATAATCTCTTCAAATCAATAATTCTTTTGCACAATATTTCTGCCGACGAAACGACAAAACATACTTGTGAACTTACAAAGATATTAAAATAGAGTTGAATTTCAAAAATGAATTTTAGAGCGTTGCGAAAAGGGATAATTTTCTCCATAAAGCAACGATAACCACATGATAACCAACAGACAAGGTAAGCATTAAAAAAAAAGAAAGCATGGTTGATCACTCAACCATGCCTAATTTTGATCCTCTACAGGAGAGGTAGAATGTCAAAATATCTTCACAGATAAACCGCATTCGCACATTGGAAAGTAAATATGTGACGAAACTCCAATGTGGATTGCCTATCCCATACAATCTGGACCATTTTTCAAAAATTCCAACCCTAGGGTTGATATATGGGTTGAGGTCACGCAATGGTGGCCTCAACCGAAAAAAGTAGTTGACAAAGACTATACAGTCTGCTCGATGTTCCACACAAAGGCACGGACACCCACCTCCTCGTTACGAAGATCCAATTTGCGGACTGTTTCAAGCAGTGTAGGCACTTGGTCATCCTCCACCACAGTCATCAACGCGGAGTTCATTTCAGGCCATGTATGGGTTCCCCTACGAGGTTCTCCCGATTTGGATCCACGGCCTTGAACTTGCTCGAAAAAGGTGAAGCCACGAATTCCAAGTCTATCCAACATATACTCCACACGTTCTGTGTTTGCTTGATTGAATACTATCATTACAGATTTCATACTTCAACTTTTTTATTTGTTATTACTCTTTGACACCGAACGATCGCCGCCAGCGACTACTACGCCATTACCGGGTTGATCATCCGTCTTGATATCCATAAAGATGAACTGAGCGCGTGTCTCAGCCTCTTTGTCTCGCTCACCATGCTTTGACATGATACCGTAAAGAACTGGCACCACAATCAAAGTGACCAATGTGGAGACAAGCAAACCTCCGATCACGACGATACCCATTGGCACCCACATCTCGGATCCGTCGGAAGTGGCCAAAGCCATCGGCAACATACCCAAGATAGTCGTCATAGCAGTCATCAACACCGGACGAAGACGGGATTGACCTGAAATAGCGATCGCCTCGTTCAACTCATGTCCACGGTCACGCATCAAGTTGATGTAATCCACTAGCACGATACCGTTCTTCACCACAATACCGACCAACATGATACAACCCAGTGCGCCAATCATATCCAATGAGGTATTGGTAATCAGCAATGCCCAAATCACACCTGAGAAGGCGAACGGCACGGCCATCATGATGATAAACGGCTTCGCGAAAGACTCGAATTGGGACGCCATCACCACATAAACCAAGATCACGATAATCAAGAGCAACAATCCCATATCTTGGAACGACTCTTGCTGATCCTCAAAGGCACCTCCCAACACAACGGAGATATCAGCTGGCTTATCCAACTCCGGCAAGACACGCTCGATCTCAGCGGCCAACTCACCCAAAGAGGTCTCGAACGGAGTCACCTCTACCTTCAAGTAGCGTTGACGGCTCTTACGCTCGATCTCTGGTGGTCCCCAATACTCTTCAATCTTGGCGATCTCACTCAACTTAACCATACCAGTGGCAGAAGGGATTGTCAAATCCTCGATGCTTGAAATCGAATTACGGTTCTCCTCCTTCAAACGGACAAGGATATTGTACTCGTCACCATCCTCCTTCAAGAATCCACATGCCATTCCATTGGTACGGTTACGAACCAACGATGCGACAGCTGCGGAAGTGAGTCCATGACGGGCTGACTTCTCCTTATCGACTGTGATCTTCAACTCCGGACGGTCATCGTCACGGCTAATATCCACGTTACGGGCTGTCGGAATCTTCTCCTCAATAATGGCCTTTACAGCTTTCGCATAGGTACTGGTCGCATCAAAATCATATCCATAGATCTCAACATCCACCGTACTTTGTCCACCCATACCACCATTGGAAGAGATAGCCACCTTGAAATCCTGCACCTCCGGATAAGAGGCGATCTCCTCACGAAGCACCTCGGAAATCTCCCATATGGTACGTTTACGGGTATATTTCTTATCCGCATTGAAACGCATTTGGATCGTATTATTTCTCGTAGAGGCGAAGAGGGCGGAAATTCCGGCATCCTCGTTGGCACCACAGGTGGTAGAGATATTCTTGGTCTCAGGGACCAACTCCATGAAACGCTTCTCCAACATACGGGCGAACTTAGCGGTCTCCTCCACGCGAGTACCTTGCAACAACTCGACGTCGATCGTCAAACGACCATTATCAGGCACCGCCATAAAGTCGGTACCAATCATACCCGACATAGCAGGAATCAAAGAGATGACAAAGAAGCCGACAACACCCAACATGGTAAGTTTCTTGTGGCCCAAGCACCAGCGAAGGCCATTCGCGTAAACGGCATCCAACTTATCCAAGAACTTCACTACCGTATTCTCATAAGAGAGCTTCTTCGTGTCTTTTTTCTCGACAACTAGGTGGCCATTGGCATCCACTTGCACCTTCTTCGCCTTCAGGATCTTGGAGCAAAGCATCGGCACCAAAGAGATAGCCACAGCAGTGGAAGTACAACATACGATGGTCACAATCCATCCCAACTCCTTAAACATGATACCCGCAATACCTGGCAACATAGTGAGCGGCACAAACACCGCACAAATCACCAATGTCGTGGCAATTACAGATACCCACACCTCATTGGTCGCATAGATGGAGGCCTCACGAGGACTGGATCCACGCTCTATATGGTTCGTAATATTCTCCAAGACCACAATGGCGTCATCCACCACCATACCTACCGCAATGGACAATGAACAGAGAGAAATGATGTTCAAAGAGCTGTCCACGAACAATAGGTACAAGAAGGCCACCAACAAAGAGATCGGAATGGTCAATCCGATGATGACGCTAGCACGCCACTTACCCAAGAAGAAGAGCACCACCAAAACCACAAAGAATACGGCGTACATAACGGCGTCCTTCAAAGAGTCGATCGCACTGACAATCTCTGTGGATGAGTCGTAAATCTCCTTAAACTTGACGTCAGTCGGAAGGGAAGATTGGATCTTATCCAACTCTTTGTGAATATCACGGCAAATCTGCACAGTGTTGGCACCCGTCTGCTTGGAGATGATCAAACGCACAGCCTCTTGGCCATTCATCTTCTCATCCAAAGAGAGGTCCTTGATCGTGTCTCGTACTGTAGCGATATCCTTCACATAAATCTGCTTACCATCCGGCGTGGTCGAGACAACGATATCCTCGATCTCCGAACTCGCTGCGTACTCGCTGCGGACTTGGAGCGCATATTGCTCCTTCTCCATCTTTACGGTACCACACGACAAGTTCAAGTTGTTGCCTGCCACCGCATTACCGACAGCCTCCAAAGTGATGCTATAGGCATCCAATTGCTTTTGGTCGATCTCTATATAAATATATCGGTCAGGCTCTCCTGACATGGTAACGTTACCCACACCCTCCACACGGTTCAACTGAGGGATAACGATATCGTTCATGATCTTCTCCAAACCCGGATAACTCTCTTTCGCTTGAACAGCGAACTGGATAATCGGCATAGAGGAACTATTGAACTTGATAATCAATGGATTGGAACATCCACTTGGCAAATTATCCTTGGTCATATCGACGTAGGATCGGATATCATTCACCACCTCGTCCAACTCCTCACCCCACTCAAATTCCAAAGCCACCAAAGAGAGGTTATCCTTAGAGGTGGAGGTCAACTCATCCAATCCATCCACAGAGTTCAAGCTGTTCTCCAAATACTTTGTCACATTGGTCTCCACCTCACTGGCGTTCGCACCAGGGTAAGCGGTCATGACTGCGATAAATGGAGGCTCGATCTCCGGGAATTGGTCGATAGGCAACTTGATATAAGCGAAGATACCCATCAACATAACGGCCACGAACACCAAAATGGAGGTGACCGGTTTGTTAATCGCGGTTTTATAAATACTCATTGTTAAATTCCTTTTTTAGAGCGTTCGATTATTATTTTTTCACCTCAGCCTTGCTTGCGGTATCGCCAGTCGCCTCACTTGCGGCAGGGGCGGTAGCATTGGATTTTACGGAAGCCTCCTCCTCGAAGTTTCCATCCATGATCTCCATCTTCGCACCATCCACCAAACGAGCTTGACCTTGGGTAACCACCTCGTCGCCGTCAGCCACAACATCGCTGATCACCTCAACCATACGGTTGATACGTTGTCCCATCTCAACAGTGACACGCTTTGCGGAACCATTGTCGTTCAAGAACAAGTAACGCTCGTTTGAACCGGTCAACTTCATAACGGATTGATAAGGAACTGCCAAGATCTTAGCCTTACCAACATTTACAGAGGTATGGATATACATACCTGGACGCAACTTCATATTACCATTAGGCACTCTCACCTTACATTGGAAAGTGTGGGTAGCGGCATCGACAGTAGGATAGATGGTCTCGATCACCGCAGGGAACTTAGCATCAGGATAGATGTCGGAGATGACATCCAACTTCATACCCACCTTCACATTAGGGAAATACGACTCTGGCAAGTTGATGATGGCCTTCAACATATTCACTTGAACTACGGTCAAGATCGGACGAGCGCCATTGAACAACTCACCGCTCTCAAAGTTACGAGCGGAAACAATACCAGGGAAAGTAGCCTTAAAGAAGGTATTGTTCGTCAAGAACTCCACTTGCTCTTTGGCTTGGTCATAACCCAACTTTGTTTGGTCATAGATTTGTTGGGTAACGTTACCACCAGCCAACAAAGCATCCATACGCTTCATCTCATTCTCCAAGTTGGCCAACTGCAACTTCGCTTGCTTCAATTGTGTCTGATCCATACGAACCAACAACTCGCCGGTAGCGACGCGGTCACCCACATCCTTGAATCTCTTCTCGATGATACCGGTCAAAGAAGGTGAGACATTTTGAGTCTCATAGCCCTCAAGCACGGCTGTGCACTCGTGAATACGGTCAATTGTTTGGGTCTGCACCTTCTCGACGCGTACCCGCTCAATCTTCTCTTCAACGGCAGAGGCATCCGCCTTCTTGTCGTCCTTCTTGCTACAACTTGTTGCAACGCCGGTGATAGCCATTACAGCCATCGCCAAACCTACCATTCTTACAACTTTCTTCATTTGTATATCTATTTTAATTATTTACGAATTATTTATTAAGCAACGCCTTCAAATTGACATAAGCGCTAACCAAATCCATCAAAGAGCTGATATAAGTGTTTTGGGCATTCACCAACTCCGTGCTGGATGTTGTCAACTGCATGCTGGAGATAGTTCCATATTTGTACTTCTCGGAATTGCTCTTAAAAACACGCTGCATCACATCGATATTACTGCTTTGGATCTCGTGATTCTCGTAAGCGGAAATCAAATTGTAGCGCAACTGGCTCTCCTGGATGCCCAACTGCAACTTGGCGTCCTCCAACTTGTTTTGCTCCTTCTCGTATTCAAGCTTCGCGCTTCTAACATCCGCCCAACGGCTACCCGACGACCAGATAGGCACATTCAATTTTAAGCCAACCGTATTGGGTGGAGTCATATTCATCGTAGCCTCATCGGAGCAATATTTCTTCTTGTCCCAAGAATAAAACGCAGTCAAAGTAGGAACATACGCCATCTTGTTAAGGGTTACCTGCTTCTTCGCCAACAAAGTTGAGGCGTTCTGTAATTGGTAGTCGTAGTTATTGTCGAGCACCAAACCCTCTTCCATCATCGAAAGGATGGAGGCTGGATTCACAACGTCGGTCAACGACTGGGTCAAGTCGATCTCACAATCCGCAGAGGCACCGATCAACATACGAATCGTATTGTACAACACCTCGATGTTACGCTTCGTGGTATTCACGCCACTCTTGATAGAGGCCACCTGCACGGAGATTTGGTCTGCCGCGTTTTGCTCAGCCGCACCTACGCGAACCGCATTCATCGTCATCTTATAGACACTATCCAAATTGGCGACGTTCTTCTCCAACAGCTTCACCATGTTCTCCAATGCGAGAATATTGATATACGAGGACTCAATGTTTGAGGTGATCACCTGCTCTGTCTTTCCGACCGCAATCTCCGACATCTCCTTCGCCATTTTAGCCACTCTCGCACCCACGATTTGTTGAGCGCCCACTGTCATAGAAGCGGAGATAGCGAAATCAAAGTAAGAAGGCATCGCAATCTTCATACCCATCATATCCATCTCGTGGCCACACATATTCATATAGTCAACGTTACCGCTCACCTGAGGCAACATACTTGAGATCGCCTTCCAACGAGCCGCCTCAGCCTTCTTCACATCATACGACGCGTTTTGAATTGTACGGTTGTGTTCCAACGCATACTTCTTCGCCTCATCCAACGACAACGACAACTTAGCGTCGTTTTGAGCGACTGCTGTCGAATCCGTCGCCTCAGCGAAAGTCGGCACCGCAAATGTCAATGAGAGTGCCAACAAAAATTCCGCTTTTCTAATCACATTTTTCATATCTATTTTTTTCTTAATTATTTTTTTCGATCATTCACTCTCCCGCTCCATCCTCACCAAGCAGTTCATGGATAAGAGACAATCCCATCGGAGTTGCCACTCCGCGGAAATAGATGTTACACAATATCCGCAAAATCTCCGAAGAGGGCGTTCTTGAGTAATCGTAATATCCAGAAGTGCGCATGGAGCTTAACATACCATAATAAACCTCCGCCAAGACATCAGACGAGAAACTCTGGACAATATGTCCATCTCGCTGCGCATCCTGGATCAAAGCCTTAAAGTGCTCGAGTTGAGCGCTTTTGTTCAGTTTAATTTCCTCCACAATCTCCGGGAACATTGCCTCGGCGTCCGTAAAAAAATTGGCATTAAGTGTCCTCAGCATGGAGACTGAATATTTGAACATCTCCAACAGATAGGAAAAGGAATTCGAGGTACTGCTACGAAGCTCTTCGCGCATCTGATCGTTGGTCATTTTAAAGTCTGCCAGACATGCGCACACCAACTGCCTCTTATCAGAGAAAAGCTCATAAATCGTACGCTTGGAAACAGACAAAGAGGCAGCGACTTTATCCATCGTAACCGACTTAATTCCCTGAGCCATAAATAGATTCAGTGCACCTTTAATGATTTTCTCTCTACATTCAGCACTCATATTCAGCGTTTTATAACTTATAATGAAACATCATATCACTCGCCTTCTTAAGCATTGGCAAAGGTACAAGAAAACTTTTTAAACGAAAATAGTTTTCTTAGTTTTTATATTTTTTAACATAATTAGCAGACATATTCGGCGAGTTTATCGACGAATCGGTAGATTTTATCGACGAATCAGATTAAACGGGCGAAAATTAACACTATTTCTCGTGTTTCTCCGCCCAAATCCTGGCTGCGGCCGCCACAATCTCCGCACAAGGGCGTTTCGCATAGTAGCTGGCATTCCGTTCGGCTGGTTTATAAGTCTCTTTCGCATCCTTATCCAAACCTAAAAGGTCACGGCATTTCAAAAATCCATTCGCCTCAATGAAATCCTTCGCCAACTCCTGTACAATACGGTAATTCTCACCTTTCCCTTCCGCATTCTTCGGATCGGTCGTACCATATTTCAAACCAGCCAACAGAAAGATACCACACGCCGCACCACACGTCTCTCGCATACGTCCGATGCCACCTCCGAAAGAGGCAGAAACCTTCAAAGCCTGCTCTTCGGTTAATCCATATAAATCAGCAAATGCCGCCACGACGGACTGAGAGCAATTAAATCCACTTTTAAAAAGTTCCTTCGCCCGCTCTACCCTCTCTTCATTATTCATAAATTCGATGATTTTTGTTTATAAATAAAATATATTATACAATAAAATCATAAATCATGACACCTATTTTATCATAGATGTGTAATGATTTCTATCTCAAAACATTCCCTTTCCAAGGTTAATATGCGATTTATAACTTATTGAATATCAACACGCAAACACCAATAAAAAAAGAAAAAGGAGAAACCTTTCCGTCTCTCCTTATCCGTGGGCCCAACAGGGCTTGAACCTGTGACCCCCTGATTATGAGTCAGGTGCTACTAACCAACTGAGCTATGGGCCCTACTTGCAATTAACAAAAAATCGTTACCTTTGCAAAGCGTCGACAAAAGTAGTATTTTGTCGGCAAAGTACAAAATATTCGATAAAAAAAGAAGACGATGGAATTGATAGACGACAAGGAATTAGCGTGTAGAGAGGGACTTGCTCTCACAATTGGTTTCTTCGATGGCGTACACCACGGACACCTATTTTTGGCGAATCAGTTGATCCAAGTGGCAAAGAGCGAAGGGCTCAAATCCGCTATCCTAACATTCTGGCCGCATCCAAGAATCATCTTGCAGGAGGAGTACCAACCAAGACTCCTCAACACCTACGAGGAGAAACGCGCCTTGCTCCAAAAACTCCCCGTTGACTACTGCGTTCAGATGTCATTCACCACTGACGTCTCCAACCTCAGCGCCCACGACTTTATGGAGAAGATTCTCAGAGACAAATTGAATGTCAAGCATCTTCTTATCGGATATGACCACCGCTTCGGAAAAAACCGCGAGGAGGGATACGACGACTACTGCGCATACGGCAAAGAGCTCGGCATTACCGTGAGCCGAGCCGAACCTTACGAGGAGAACGACTTCACCATCAGCTCATCCTTCATCCGCAACCTTTTGGGCGTGGGTGACATCGAATTGGCGAACAAGTACCTCGGATACGAATACAACATCGTGGGCAAAGTGATCCACGGACAACAAAACGGTCGCAAACTCGGTTTCCCAACCGCTAACATCGAACCGAAAATCTATAACAAGTGTATTCCAAGCTACGGCGTATATACCGTGAAGGTGGAAATAGAGGGAAAACAATACAAAGGCATGGCTTGCATCGGCACCCGACCAACCTATGGAGGGGGCGACATGTCCATTGAGGTCAACATCTTCGATTTCAGCCAAGAGATTTACGACGAGAAAATTAAGATCACCTTCCTCCACAAGTTGAGATCGTTGAATAAGTACAGCAACGAAGAAGAGCTCAAATCAGCCATCACAGCGGACAGGGAGAAGGCACTTCAACTTTTCGCCCAAGAATAAACCAAGCCAAAGGATTGCCATGACAGTTGACGTAATCATACCAACGTTCCTACCAGGACCGGAATTGCTGCAACTACTGCAATCCTTACTCAAACAGACCATCCGTCCGAACAAAATCATCCTGATGAACACATTAACGGATGGATGTGACAGGAGGCGTTTCGAGGAAACTTACGGCATATCAGAGAATATCTCGATCACCCACATCGAACCATCGGAATTCGACCACGCCACCACGCGGAACCAAGGAGCGAAACAGAGCAGCGCAGACTATATGCTCTTCTGCACACAAGATGCAGTACCAATCGACAATCAACTAATAGAGAAGCTATTACAGCATCAAGATGATGAGGTGGTTCTCTCCTACGCCCGACAAATCGGAGATCCCAATTACCCCATTGAAACTCTATCCAGGGAATTCAACTATCCACCATACGCCCAAATCAAGAGAGAGAAGGACAAGGAAAAACTTGGCATCAAGACCATCTTCAATTCAAATGTATGCGCACTATACAATTGGAAAGTTTTCTGGGAATTAAACGGTTTCTCAGACTATAACATATTCAATGAAGATATGATATACGCATACTGTGTCATAAAATCGGGCTATGCCATAGCCTACGAAGCAGATGCGATAGTGAGACACTCACACAACTACGGTTACAAGAAAATCTTCCACCGCTACTTTGACCAAGGTGTCTCCCAACACATGAATCAAGCCATATTCAAGCAATTCTCCTCTATGAACGAAGGGAAGAAACAAGCCTATTATATTCTCAAACATCTCTGGACACAGAAAGAATACAAAGAGATTATCCGTTTCATCGGGCAAAGTATCGCCAAGATAGCAGGGTATCAACTGGGATTACACTACCAAATCCTCCCCAATACCTGGTGCAAAAAATTAAGCATGAACAAAAATTTCTTTAAAGAATAGGATTTCGTCTCTATCCTTATAGCAAGATATGGCCAAATTTCCCAAGGAAAGATAATCTACATCTTAACATTTGCACCGAAATCATTGACAAATATTATAAAAAAATGTGGCAGTGGAATTTTTCCACAATCAAATTTGTATACATTGTGGAATAATTCTACATTTGCATCGAAATCAGAACGTAAGAAGGTGCGTTCATGTATAGGGAACAACAAATAGACTTCAATATTCAATCATATACACATCATATACATAAGATTTTAAAAGTTAATAGTAGAGTTCCATTCATCGCGATGATGAGTGGAATTTTTTTTGACTTTAAACAAGAGCGGAACAGCAACCCTCATTTTTCAATGATTTCATTGAATTCGCAAAGGATGACAATAAAAAAAATTTAGGAAACACTCTATTCTTTACAATTCACAAATAAATTAAAAAATTGTTATTTTTCCGTCACTCCATTTGGAAGTGGAAGAAAAAGATTCTATATTTGTGTCACTGATAGATATTTAAATAACTTTAAGAAAAACCACGAAAAATGCGATTCGTTGTGAAACGAGTCGCATTTTACTTTTTACGCCGCCACCCAATATATATAATTCCGATGATGCGTTCGACACCATACAATCTGCTTCAACCATCAAAAAAAGGATTGAATACTTTTTGTGTCGAAAAAAAATCGTAAATTCGCCCTACAATCTAAGTTGTATAGAGTCATGACACAGATTTCAGCAGTAATCATCACCAAAAACGAGGAACTCAACATTGAGCGATGCATCCGTTCAATGAAGGGGATTGCGGACGAAATACTGGTCGTTGACTCCCATTCAACAGACAGGACAGAGGAGATATGCCGCCAGCTGGGGGCGAAATTCGTCCAACACGATTTCAAAGGGTACGGGCCTCAAAAGCAATTTGCGGTCGGAGAGGCAGCCAACGATTGGATTTTAAGCCTTGATGCGGACGAAGAGCTCTCGGAGGAATTGCGAGCATCCATCCTCGAAAAGAAAAACAACACAGAAGAGGAGATGAACGAAGAGATCGCCTACGTTTTTCCTCGAAAGAACTACTACTGCAAAAAATTAATCCGACACATCGGTTGGGGGCACGATAGCAAAATCCGCCTTTTCAACAGGAAATTCGCCAACTGGACCAACAATTTGGTGCACGAGACCGTGGACACCTCCAATCTAACGGCAACCCTTACACTCAAAGGGGATTTAAAACACTACACCTACAACAGTGTCGAACAGCACGAACAGAAGACAACCACATACGCGCGTTTAGCCGCCACAGAGATAAAAATGAGCGGGAAGCGATACAGCCAACCCATCATCTTAATCAAGGCAGCCTACCGATTTCTATTAGACTATTTTGTCAAATTAGGCATACTAGACGGATACTACGGTTTTAAAATCTGTCAGATGAACGCACGCTATGTTTACCTAAAATATTCAGGAGGGAAGGAATGAAAGTTTGCATCAACAAGGACTATGAGCAATTCCGCCATTTCATCGAGGAAATACCCAACTATTTCGACAACAACGGAACCATGATCTACAATGGTAGACGAAACAAACTCAAAAGTTTTGAGGTCGGAGGCACGCTCATAAATGTCAAGTCATACAGGGTACCGATCTTCATCAACAGAATCATCTACACCTGGTTCCGCAAATCAAAGGCGGAGAGAGCTTACCAACACGGCATGGAACTGATTGCGAAAGGGTTCAAGACACCCGATCCTATCGCCTACGTCGAAACCAAGAGGTGCGGACTTCTGCACCGCAGCTTCTTCATCTCGCTCCACACACCGTTGGACGGACACATGCGACTCTTCAATGACTCTGATGCAAATAACGACGGAAAGGAGCAACTGATCAAAGAATTCGCCCTTTTCACCGCAAAATTACACGAATCGAGCGTCTTACACTGCGATTACTCACCGGGCAACATTCTCTACGGAAAGATTGCCGACGAGGGAGATCACCAATATGAATTCTCACTGGTGGACATCAACAGAATGCAGTTCAAACCAGTCTCGGTAGAGATGGGCTGCGAAAACTTCGCTCGAATGAGAGGCAACGACGACTTTTTCAAAACAGTTGCCACCTACTACGCGAAAGCGAGGAACTACGATGTGGAGAGCTGTGTGGAGAAATTCCTCCACTACAAAAGAGAAGACAGAGCGAAAAGAGCTAAAAAAGAGCGGTTCAAGCAACTACGAAAGAAAATATTCGCCTAAACAACGAAATTGACATCATTATGAAATGATTAAATGTCTTCGAACTTGCCACCGAACGCGCCACAACAATCCGGGTAATCCGAATTAATTAAAAAAAATGACTATATTTGCCATTACAATTTCCGAAGATAAAATCATCAAATTTCACTATGGCTAAGTTCTTTCTAAAAATGAAACATTGGCAATTATTTCTATTGCTATACTCTGCTTACATCATCTTTATGATTTACTGGATATCCCAGATCGGAAAGTCAATGCATTCCTTTTTTCAAAATGGGACGGAGCCTAACACAGACCATCTTGTCCAGAGCATGCTCTCATTCTTCCCTCTATTATTGTCTATAGGACTAATTTTTTTCTTCTACCTTTTCACCCTATTACGAGCGCTACATGACGCACAACCAGTGGAGTTACGGAAGGGATTAAAATTTCCAATCTTCTGTCTGGGTTTCACAGTTATCTACATAATGATAATTAATGCTTTCAGCATGTACATCTTCACCAACACCACCCACCCTGAGGATATGTTCAATGCAATTCATCCACAAGCCTTCATAATAATGGTTCCATGTCACTTTTTCTGCATCTTTTCCATGCTCTATGTTCTATACAAATTGGCAAAACTCTTGAAGACAGTTGAAATGCAGAGAGAAGCCCAAGGTGAGGATTTCTTGGGAGAATTTTTCTTATTCTGGATGCATCCAATAGGAGTTTGGTTCCTACAACCCCGTATCAACAAGATTTTCGAGGATAAAAAACAAGGAATAATAGAATAACATAAAAAGCAAGGAGAGTTAAGCGATTATACACTATCTTTGCACTACTATTAACAAAACAGGATTTTTAAGGTTATGTTAGACAACGAGAACCGCTTATATGTAGCACATTCAGACCATCCGCTCTTCATCGAGCCCAAAATGGCCAATCGTCACGGTCTCATCGCAGGTGCGACCGGTACAGGAAAGACAGTTTCCCTCCAAGTATTAGCAGAAACATTCAGCGATTTGGGTGTGCCTTGCTTTATGGCGGATATGAAGGGGGACTTGTCAGGTGTTTACAAGGCTGGATCGCTTTCCAAATTCATAGAGAAGAGACAGAATGAGTTTGGCGTTCAATTCGAATTCCAACCCTATCCAGTACAATTCTTCGATGTCTATCAAACACAGGGACACCCTCTGCGCGTAACGGTAAGGGATTTCGGCGTGACGCTATTTTCCCGCATTATGTCGCTCAGCGACACACAAGAGGGCGTGCTTACCGCAGTTTTCAAAATCGCGGAGGACAAGAACATGCCTTTGGACGATTTGAAAGATCTACGCGCCATGCTGAACTACGTAGGACAAAACGCGAAGGATTTCCAAACCGATTACGGCAATATCTCCTCCCAATCCGTTGGAGCCATCCAAAGGAATTTGCTCGCGCTTCAAGAACAAGGTGGCGACCTTTTCTTCGGATTGCCATCCTTTGATATCGACGACTTCTTCTCCATCGAGAAGATCAACGGCATCAAAAAAGGTATGATCAACATCCTTGCTGCCGATAAATTGTACAATTCCCCAAGATTATACTCAGCCTTTTTGATGTGGCTTTTGAGTTCCATCTACAACAAGATGCCTGAGGTGGGTGATATGGACAAGCCTAAGTTCATCTTCTTCTTCGACGAAGCACACTTGCTATTTAACGATGCCTCCAAAGCATTGTTGGAGCAAATAGAGAAGATTGTACGCTTGATCCGTTCCAAGGGTGTGGGCGTCTATTTCATCACCCAAAACCCAATGGATATTCCAGAGAATGTTTTAGGACAATTGGGAAACAAGGTACAACACGCATTGCGCGCCTTCACGCCAAAAGACCAAAAAGCAGTAAAAGCGGTGGCTCAATCCTTCTGCTCCAACCCTAACCTTGATACGGAGAAAGCATTGCTGGAACTGGAGACTGGAGAGGCACTCATCTCCTTCCTGAACGAAAAGGGAAATCCAAACATCGTGGAGAGAGCGAAGATGCTCTGTCCTCAAGGTCAAATCGGTCCAATCACAGAGGCGGAACGCTCAGATGCTATGAAGAATTCCGGTTTGGAGAATAAATACGGCAAAACAATGGACCGCGAATCGGCCTACGAAATGCTTCAAAAAATTGACGAGGCCAAGAAGCGGGAAGAGGAGCGACTCGCCCAAGAAAAAGAGTTAGAAAAGGAGAAAAAAGAGCGCGAAAAGGCTGCCGAAAAGGAACGTAAAGCTACTTCCAAAGTGGCCACCAAGAGTAAATCAGTTTTTTGGAGTGTATTGAACAAATTACTCACCAATCTTGGTAACGCACTAATTAAGAACCTACTCGGCACCAGCACGAAGAAAAGAAAAAGATAATAGAGTAAAAATATGAGGAAGGCGATCAAAGGCATCATCCTATCCTTTACCATCATCAACTCCGCAATGGCGCAAAACAGCGCTATTACGGAGTTTGTCAATTCAGACAACCTGACGCAAGCGAGCGTGGGTTTCTTGGTCAAGGATATCACCAACGGGAAGGTAGTGGCCCACTACCAAGAAAATACGGACAGGAATCCAGCTTCCGTCACAAAAATCATCACCACGGCATCGGCTATGGAGATGTTGACGGACACATTCCGATTCAAGACGAACATCGAATATTGCGGTACCATTTCCGACTCCATCCTTCACGGAGACCTTTACATCCGAGGAGGAGGAGACCCTACACTTGGATCCGCCCACGCACCCGTCACCTGCGATTTCTTTTCCGAGGCCTTAATCGCCCTGCAACAAAAGGGCATCAAACAGATTACCGGGCACATTGTGGGCGACGCCACCGTATTCAGGGAGGATGGTGCTCCATTCCACTGGTTGGTGGAGGACATCGGCTCCTCTTACTCTCCTACGCCCTCGGGACTTAACATCCAAGACAATTTGTTAGGAATTGTAATTTCTTCCGATTCCACCGGCATTAGCTGCACCAATTGCACGCCATTCACCTCGCTCATGCAACCCAAGATCGAGATGACGCAAGCACCCAAAGAGAAATCATGGAGGATGACCAAAACAGACTTCTCTTGGAATCCTACCCTAAGGGGAAATCTCCCGATGGATTCGAAGCAATACATCAAGACAGAGATGCCGGAACCCGCCCTTTTCCTTGCCGATTCGATGCGCAATATGCTACTCGCCGCAGGCATTGAGGTGGCTTTGGAGGCCACAACCACCAAATGGTATAAAAGAGACTCCATCCGTGACACATTGT
The DNA here is from genome assembly GCA_024401555.1 of Paludibacteraceae bacterium. Classification (GTDB taxonomy): domain Bacteria; phylum Bacteroidota; class Bacteroidia; order Bacteroidales; family Paludibacteraceae; genus UBA1181. Next base: position 6,709 of record JAKSKV010000023.1, on the reverse strand, counting down.
TCATCCACAAATCCAACACCTTGAAAGAGATCGAACGTGTCACCAACTACAAGAGTAACAATCTCTATGCGGAGTGCATCTTCTTAACGCTCTCCAAGCAACAAGACACAATCGGCCCTTGTGTAGGCTGGCGATCCGCCAACGTCATCTCTAAATATTGGACAAGCAAGGGACTTGAAGCTAACCGCATCTTTCAGGTGGATGGTTCCGGATTATCTATGAAAAACGCCATTTCACCGAAATTTATGGTCGATGTGCTCACCTATATGCACACTTCAAGCAAATATCAAAAGCAGTTTCTCTACACTCTTCCAACCGCCGGAAGAAACGGCACAGTGGCCTCTTTTATGAAAGGGACTGCCCTTGAGGGGAAAGCCTTTGTGAAGAGCGGTAGCATGGAGCGTGTGCAAAACTATGCGGGCTACATCAACGCCAATGGCAAATGGTACGCTTTCTGCATCATGGTTTCCAACTTCACAGGCGTTAGAAAACCTTTGGTGAAACAGATCGCCACCTTGATCAACGAGGTGATCGCAGCAGATAACAAATAGTCGATTCCATCGGATGAAACCGCTTACCTCCATACTCACCATCACCGGATCGGACAGCTTCGGTGCGACGGGCATCCAGGCGGACTTCAAGACCATATCCGAGCTGGGGGCTTACCCTCTTTCCGCCATCACCTCCATCGTGACCAACGAAGGAGCGGCTACCATCATCCAAGACCTTCCGCAAGAGACCATTCTACGACAAGTACGCAACGTCATCCTCAATGCGAAACCAGACGCCATCAAGATTGGTTTGGTACGAAACGCAGAGAGCATCAAGGCTCTACGAGATGAAATCATCGCCTGCCGCAAAATCATTTGCGACCCAGGCATCATCGCCTCCAACGGAACCATATTAGCCCCAGAAAGTGCGGTGGAATCGATCAAAAGACACCTGATTCCAGAATCAACACTGCTTATCCTTAAATGCAACGAAGCTGAGCTGATGCTCCACCGTCCCATCAAGACAGAAGATGATATGATTTCAGCGGCGCAAACATTCGTGAAGATCGGAGCGCAATCGGTCATGCTCCGCGGCGTTAACACCGGGACAAATGAGACAGAGGATAGAATCACCACACTACTTTACCACAAGGGGAAAAGTAGGTTCTTCTCCTCCCACAATACGGAAGGTTGGAAAAAACACGGAGTCAGCGCCGCCATCTCCTCCGCCATCGCTACCAGAATAGCTATGGGGGACGATATTCCAACCGCCATCCGAAACGCCCACGACTACATCCATAGCCAAGTGGTATATGCTGTCAGTTCAAAATCACAAGAGAGCTACCGAGCGGCGGATATCTACAACCAGTTCATGTCCATCATCGCAGAACGCTACGCAGAACACCACGACGTGGCCTTCTACGCAGACCAACTCGCCATCACTACCCGCTACCTTTCACAAGTTTGCAACGGGAGCGTAGGAAGAAGCCCGAAACAGATTATAGACAGCTATATTTTACGCGAATCCATCGAATTTTTGGAGAATTCCCGCCTACCGATTCAAGCCATCGCAGACAAATTAGGATTCTCCTCCCAAGCTATGTTCTGCAAGTTCTTTCGACACCACGAGGGATGCTCGCCCAGTCAATTCAGAAGCAAATAGCCAATACCCTACCAAACCCATAGGGAATTTTCCTTTTTAAGTCCAATATTTTCCAAAATCGGAATACTTGTTTTGTAAAACCGTGAAATCTATCCAACTTTGCGGCATAGTTGATTTGTAATACATTTTAAATTTAAAAATAATGGAAGATAGAACTATTCTCAACCGCAACCTTGCACAGATGTTGAAGGGCGGTGTTATCATGGATGTAACCACACCAGAGCAAGCAAAGATCGCAGAGGCAGCTGGCGCCTGCGCAGTCATGGCATTAGAGCGTATCCCAGCAGACATCCGCGCCGCAGGTGGCGTTTCCCGTATGAGCGATCCAAAGATGATCAAGGGTATCCAAGCTGCCGTATCCATTCCAGTAATGGCGAAGTGCCGCATCGGTCACTTTGCGGAGGCTCAAATTTTGGAGGCCATCGAGATCGATTACATCGATGAAAGCGAGGTTTTATCTCCAGCAGACGATGTATATCACATCGACAAGAGAAAGTTCAACGTGCCTTTCGTTTGCGGTGCGAAGGATTTGGGCGAGGCGCTTCGTCGTATCAACGAGGGTGCTACCATGATCCGCACCAAGGGTGAACCTGGAACTGGTGACGTGATTCAAGCCGTTCGTCACATGCGCATGATGCAGAGCGAGATCAGAAGACTCGTTTCCATGAGCGAAGATGAGATGTACGAGGCAGCTAAGCAACTCCGCGTTCCTTACGAGTTGGTACAATTCGTTCACGAGAACGGCAAGTTGCCAGTGGTGAACTTCGCCGCAGGTGGCGTGGCAACTCCAGCAGACGCTGCTTTGATGATGCAATTGGGTGCTGAAGGTGTATTCGTAGGTAGCGGTATCTTCAAGAGCGGCGATCCTGTAAAGCGTGCGCAAGCCATCGTAAAGGCGGTTACCAACTACAACAATCCAAAGATTTTGGCCGAATTGAGCGAAGATTTGGGCGAAGCGATGGTTGGTATCAACGAGAGCGAGATCCAATTGTTGATGGCTGAGAGAGGTAAATAACAAACCGAATATAGGCGAATATCACAAGCGAATAGAATGAGAATAGCGATTTTAGCCCTACAGGGAGCTTTTGAGGAGCATCAGAAGATGCTTGACTCACTGGGCGTCGAATCTTTCCTTATACGCAAGCTAAGCGACTGGCAACAACCCAAGGATGGTTTGATTCTTCCAGGTGGTGAAAGCACAGCCATGCTTCGTATTATGAACGACGAAGGATTATTGGAACCCATCCAAAAGGAAATCAACGATGGATTGGCTGTTTTTGGCACATGTGCCGGCATGATCCTCTTGGCGAAAGAGGTGGAAAACGACTCCCGTAACCGTTTAGCCACCATGGACATCACTGTTCTCCGAAACGCCTATGGTCGCCAATTGGGTAGTTTCTTTGTCAACGAAAATTTCAAGGGGATCGGCGAGGTGCCGATGACCTTTATCCGCGCCCCATACATCACCAAGGCGAAAGAAAACGTGGAGATTCTCTCCTCACACGACGGTCACATCGTTGCGGCAAGGCAAGGCAAACAACTTGCCATCTCTTTCCATCCAGAGCTGAATGAGGACCGGAGAATTCATGAGTATTTCATCAAAATGGTAAAGGGTGAATAACCCGACATCATCTTTTTAAACGCAAAAAGGAGTTTCAAATGAAACTCCTTTTTTGTTTATGACTCTATCTACCCGCTCTAACAACGTAGTCTAAAAATCTCTGTCACAACTGGGCAATTTCATCCTCGCTCAGATTTGTAACCGCAGCAATTTCCGAAATAGGATGGCCCTTCGATTTTAGGATCTTGGCCATTGACAAAGAAGCTTCCCGATAGCCCTCTTCTCTTCCAGCCTCAAGACCCTCCGCAATTCCTTCGGCTCGCCCCTCTACTCGCCCCTCTGCTCGTCCCTCTGCTCGTCCTTCTGCTCGTCCCTCTGCTCGTCCTTCTGCTCGTCCTTCTGCAATACCTTCTAACCTACCTTCCGCCAGGCCCTCGGCTCTTCCCACCGCCAGACCTTCTTGGCGTCCCTCTTGTAGGCCTTCGTAATGGCTTGTGTCAAAAACACTTTTTTGATACATGATATTCTCTCGATGACGGATATAGGAACGCTTCTCGTCTTCGGTCAAAGAATTGAAATTGAGACATTCACGAGCCTCGGACAGCCCAGGTGCAGAAAAACTCTCATCAATAGCTCCTGTTTTCAGAAAAGATATCCACTCATCCAATGGTGTTTTTGATATGGAATCGAAATCATTCACCCTGAGCACATAGTATTCTGGGAAGATCACACCTGCGCCACACTGCTTTATCACCTCATCATCCACGACTCCAAGAAATTTTGTTTTTTGGAAGGCGGATAACTGCAATATATCTGTTTCATCGTGAAGCCCTTGGAAAGTGGTATAACCATGATAAACATAATCCTTTCCCTGCCCAAGTTCAAAATAGACAATATTGATGGAATAAATCTTCTTCACACGAGAATACTCGTCACCCAAATTCATATAATCAACAATGGTTTTCGACACGCCATATAGCATGCGATGAAAGTAACTCAACTCTCGATTATTTTGAATCTCGAAGATATAGAGCTCACCTTTATCGTCCTCAACCAACATATCCACCCGGTTAAACTTATCGTTTTCATCCAGTTGGTTGCTTTCGCTCTCAAGAAAACGCTGAATCTTGAATGGTTTATTCAACAAAGAGGTCATAAAGCCCTCCAAGACTGCATAATTGGCCTTATTACGAAGCAATCGCTTCATCGCCCAGTCAAAACGGATATAATTTGCCATAGTAAAACAAGAATTAAAAATATATTAAACTGCACAAAAATAAACAAACGATAGACATAAAGCAATAGGGGAAGCGATTATTCAATTATTTTCCCACGCCAACAACCACTCCTTCCGCTCCAATCCACCCGCATAGCCCGTCAACGAACCATTGGCGCCAACGACACGATGGCAAGGGATCAGAATGGAGATCGGATTACGACCGACCGCACCGCCCACCGCTTGGGCGGACATGGAAGAGAGCCCGCGCTGAGCAGCTATTTTCCGACCTAATTCCGAATAGGAAATTTGCTCCCCATAGGGAATCTCACACAAAAGCGACCAGACCTCTAACTGGAAGTCACTCCCCCGCAAATGCAACGGAGGCAAATAAGCGGGTTTTAAGCCTTTGAAATAATCATCCAACCATTTTACCGTCTGCGTCAAAATAGGATGGGAAACAAACTGAAAAGCACCTCTATCGGGGAAATATCTCTGTCCTTCAAACCACACACCAACCAATCCCGCCTCATCACAGGCAAGTAACATCTCTCCGAGCGGAGAATCATATCTTTGAGCAAAGAGCATAGCTTGTTGTTATAAATATCTCTCACTGTATATGTAATGAGTCTGAAAACACATAGACAAAAACTGCAAGATAACAAAACAATATGATTTGCACTATTGAAAGGATTCCACTAAGAACTGATGTCATGGCAAAGCTATATATCATTTCTCCTAAAAGAATGATTAATCCAATCACAGAATATGGCACCACCGTTTTACGATCTTGCTTACAACTCGGCTTTCGATAATTAACCAAGAATCGTCCAATCAATATAGCCGAAACAAAAAGGAAAATCAAAAATCCCATATTTTATCACTTAAAAACTAGCCAATCAACTCATCTTGCACCGTCACCTCAATCTCGGTGCCTGACAAGATAAAATGGATGCATGCATTACCCTAACCGCACCCATCACCAGGGCGTATGCAATACGCCCCTACAGGCGCATCGTTTAACGTTACCGAACACAGATACTGCAACTTTTACGGATGTCGGATACGACAAGAAACTTATCGTTTATATAAACATTACATTCGTTCGTGTCCCCCTCCGCTATAACCTCCCGCAGCTCCACTCCATTGTCCACAATGATCCATGAATCGACGATGGGAAGGATCATACGATTATAGTTTCTGCAAATATACTAAAAAAGAGGAAATAGAGGAGGTTTGAATATCACGCGAACAATGATTCGTCCCAACCTATCTTAATCTCATCTCCAGAAAGTGTAATTCCTAATCCATGAACATCATCCCATTCGCAACCACACAACCAACCATAACGCTCACCATCTCTATTAAAATAAATCTTATGAATTTCGATTAGCTCCATAAGAGATTCTTTGGTGATATTATGTCTGTTATATTCGGTTGGGACACCACCCCACCACTCGTCTATTTGCTCATAATTTTCCAAATAGTAGGTCATCAATGCATTGGGCAATTCAGTCAAGAAATCTTCCTCTCTTGCCAAATATTCGGAATAGCATTTCCTTTGCTCTTGCGTAATGGACTCCCCCGGATAAGCGGCAGCCGTCACATCAATCCAAACACCTTTCTCTCCGTTGATATCCTTCTTTATTGATTTATTCCAACCGAAGTCATAGACCATGTCACCAAACACCTCATCATCAACTCTGCTGTAGTTGTTTACCAATACAGACCATTCTTCATAAATTCTGATCTTATCATCGGATAAAATGACGGAAATAGGATAGTTTTTCCATATGAAATTAACCAACCATCCATAATTACCATTACGATCGATAAATAGTGATTTAAGTCCAAGCCTTTTCATTATAGATTTTCTGTCAACCACATCAATTCTTAAATCATCGTCCAATTTATAGGTTCTCTCTATATCTTCATAATGGTCTTTGAAATAAGAAATCAACATTGGCGGGACATCATTTCCTATTTTATCCAATCTTGACAGATAAGAAATGTAAGCCGTTTTCTGAAGTTCTAAAATATTTTCATTTCTTCCACATTTTACCATTAAATCCATTTTAAAACCCTTAACGCCCCAAATGTCAATGGTAATATTTTTTTTCCAATAACCTTCATTCTCGTTGTATTCTAACTCCCCGAATACGGGGTCATTTATCGTTTTTACCATGATTGTCTATTTTAGAAATTTAATTACTCTTGAAAATACCCTTCGTCATCAATGAATAAATTACGATGATTACCCTCGTAATTCTTATAAATGA
>JAKSKV010000022.1 GCA_024401555.1 Paludibacteraceae bacterium | reverse complement strand
TAATCTCCTCCTATTTTTTTCGCATTTGTATTTGCACTTCTAATTTGAATTTAAGTACAGGTTATTCAAGCCAATTAGAGTCTCCGTGCGGTGACTGGAAGGCACTATCTGAGTAGCCGGGGCAACGCCCTCGGTTAACGATGCTCCACGGATACACCAGCCTGTAAGGCTTTGGTTTAATACGTTTCTATATTTTTGTGATCTCTTCCAATGGAATTTTGGTCATCTCGGCGATCTTCTCGTTGGAAAAACCAGCTTGGCGCAGGTTGGAGATGATTAGTTGGCGTTCTTCAGTTTTGCCTCTTTTGTACCCATGCTCCTCCATGTCGATCTCGTCTTCGAGCAACTTCATGCTGGCGTCGTAGAGTTTTTGCTCCTCCTCCGAGAGGGCAGCGACCTTAGCTTTGTCGATCAAACGAAGCAAACCTTCGTCGGCACGCTCATATACGGATGGGTCTATATTTTCCATTTTGCCTAAGTTTTTAAAGGTTTCGAGCCAAAGATTCTTTAGGTTGTTATTGTTGCTATCCCATTGGAACATAGGCAAAGATACAAAATATTTTCGTTGTCGATCCCAAAATTCTTTGCCCGTGTCGAGGTTACACTCTGCCAATCGACATTAAACAAACAATGGCGTGCCACGGAAATGACACGCCATCGCTTTTTTATAAGTTCTGAGGTTTTAGAACGCCCAACCGATGCGGATAGCAGGAACTGCTACTGGAGCGAACTCCACTTCGTGGTTGTTGGTATCCTCCTTGGTGGTGGTACCGTTCTCCTCGGTAGTGATCTTCTTGTCGGTTGTCATCTCAACACCCAACTTAACCTCGGCGCCTATGAATAGGTTCTTGGCTACGAAGAAGTTGAAACCTGCGTTACCTGCGACACCGAAAGAGTTGAAACCAGTCTCGTTCTTCACTACGTGCTTTTGATTTTGAGTCTCGTGTACCTCCTTGGTGGAAGTGATGCCGAACAACAATTCAGCACCGATGTATGGCTCCAATCTGTTGGTGCCTTCGAAGCAGTAGTTGAAACCTGGCTCGATAGCGAATGTGGCTGTGCGCTCGCTGTTCTTTACCCACTCATCACCTGCCTTCGCATTGTCTTGTACATCTTTTACGATACCGACATTGAGTCCCATCTTCAACTCGATCTTCTCAGAAAGGACATAAACGCCTCTTAGCATACCGCCAGGAAGGTTGACTGAACCAGCAGTTGCTGGAACATATCCAATTTCCATCATGAACTTGCCTTCATCAACTTTGTATTGGTTGACTTCCTTAGCCTCTTTGGTCTCAACTGCGGTGTTCTCTTCCGCTTGTGCATTCATTGACAATGCTGATAGGAGAGCTGCTACTCCCAAAAATAACTTTTTCATTTAATGATTTTTAGTGGACCCATTTCAATCTATTTCTTCACGGAGTGTGGGTCCGTCCATTCCCGAAGAAAGTATTGCAAAAGTAGGTAAAAAATCGAAGAAATGACTATCTTTGCAAACTAAACATATTAAATGTAATTTTTCAAAAGCATGAAAGTATTGAAATTTGGTGGAGCGTCCGTAGGCTCCATAAAAAACTTGCAGCAAGTTAAGCAGATAGTGGAGGGTGTGAATGAGCCCGTTGTGATTGTCGTTTCAGCGGTTGAGAATGTCACCGACATGTTGGTTGAGGCTACCACATTGGCTGCGCAAGGAAATGCTTCATATACAGAGAAACTGAATGCCATTGTTTCAACTCACAAGCAATTGGTGGAGGGAATCCTTGGTTCATCCGCAAAGGTGATGGAGGAGATCGACGCTTTGCACGAGGAGTTGAAGAATATCCTCAAGGGTGTATATTTGATCAAGGATTTGACTGCGAAGACAGAGGATGTGATCCTTTCGTATGGTGAGCGTATTGTCTCTTTGTTCGTCAGCAAGTTTTTGGATGCCAAGAATTTGGACGCCCGTAATTTAATCAAGACCAATGATTCGCTCGGTAATGCGAATGTTGATTTTGAGTTGACCTATAAGTTGATCAAGGAGCAGTTCTCCTCGTCTAATGATAAACGTGTGGTAGTGGCTGGATTCGTCGCTTCGGATGCCGAGTCTGCCGATGTCACCACATTGGGCCGTGGCGGTTCGGACTACACAGCCGCTTTGATCGCAGCCGCTTTGGGTGCATCCAAGATTGAGATCTGGAACACCAACGATGGTTTCATGACCGCCGATCCTTCTGTAACCCGCAAGGCATACAAGATTGAGCATTTGAGCTATTCAGAGGCGATGGAACTTTGTAACTTCGGCGCCACTGTCTTGTTCCCTCCTACCATCTATCCAGCGTGCGTGGCGAATATTCCAATTCAAATCATGAACATCGAGAAGCCAGAGGTGTGTGGCACCTTGATTTCCACCGATGTGAAGGATGAGAAGACGATCAAGGGTATCTCTTCCATCGAGAACTCCGCTTTGGTGACGATTCAGGGAATGGGTATGATGAATGTTCACAATGTGAACGGCCGTATCTTCATGTCATTGGATTATAACGATGTCCACACGTTCTTCGTTTCTCAGGCCTCTTCCGGCAGCTCTATCTCCATTGGTGTCCAAGCGGATGACGCCGAGACGGTGATTGATCTTTTGAACGATGAGTTCGCGGAGGAGATGGCGATGGGTGCGATCAGCTCCATTACCGCCGAGAAGGATTTGTCCACAATCGCGATTGTGGGCGACAATATGAAGCAAAACACAGGAACTGCGGGCAAACTTTTCAATGCGCTTGGCCGCAACAACATCAATATCATTGCTTTGGCGCAGGGCTCAGCCGAGACCAATATCTCTTGCGTGGTGAAACGCGCGGATTTGCGTAAGGCTTTGAACTCAGTCCATGAGTCATTCTTCCTTTCCGAGTATCAGCAATTGAACCTCTTCGTAGTAGGTACAGGTACAGTGGGTGGAAGCTTGTTGGAGCAACTCCATACACAAAAGGAGTTGTTGATGAAGCAAAACAATTTGATGGTGAAGGTGATCGGTATCGCCGATGTCAGCAACTACATCTTGGACCGCGACGGTGTCGATTTGACTCAATACAAGGAGTTGTTGAAGAGCGGAATGACCTCTACGCCTGAGATCATCAAACAAGCGTTGATCGATTTGAACGTTTACAACTGCGTATTTGTCGATTGTACCGCCTCTGGTGCGATTGCCAACATCTACAAGGACCTCTTGTTGCACAATATCTCCGTGGTGGCTGCCAATAAGATTGCCGCTTCTGGTGACTATGACAACTATATGGAGCTCAAGAATATCGCCCGTCAGCGTGGTATCAAGTATCTATATGAGACCAATGTGGGTGCGGGACTTCCAATCATCAACACCATCAACGACTTGATCTTCAGTGGTGATAGAATCGTGAAGTTGGAGGCAGTGCTTTCAGGAACTTTGAACTTCATCTTCAATACCATCAGCAAGGATATTCCATTGAGCAAGGCGATCCGTATGGCGATGGAGGCACGCTTCGCCGAGCCAGATCCTCGTATCGACTTGAGCGGTAAGGATGTGATCCGCAAGTTGGTGATTTTGGCCCGTGAGTCTGGCATCCGTGTGGAGCAAGACGATGTTGAGAAGAACCTCTTCATTCCTAACGACTTCTTCGAAGGCTCGTTGGATGAGTTCTGGAAGAAGGTGGAGGGTTACGACGCCGTGTTCGAGGAGAAACGTAAGGCTGTTGAGGCGGAAGGCAAGCATTTCTGTTTCGTGGCCAAGTTGGAGAACGGCAAGACCAGCGTAGGTTTGCGTGCAGTTGGTCCATCTGATCCATTCTTCGATTTGAAGGGAAGCAACAACCTCATCATCATCAACACCGCACGTTACCAAGATCCGATGATGATCCGTGGATATGGTGCGGGTGCCGCTGTGACTGCTGCGGGTGTATTCGCCGACATCATCAGCATCGCGAACATTCGATAATTCGAAAGACAAAATTGATAAGGAGAGAGGTCTCGTTTTTTTCACGGGACCTCTTTTTTGATTTATGAATTCGGCCGATTGAATTCATTGTAATAATGATTAGTAAGGTATGCGTAGATTATTTGCGATAGTTCTATTATTATTGAGTATATGTGTGCAAGGGTATTCATTGACGCCGCAAGACGGAAGGGATTCGCTTTTGTTCCGCTATGATTGTGATCTCCCTTTCGAAATTAAAAATTACACGTTCGCATCCCTTTTCCGAACGATTCAAACCATTAACTTCCGCAAAGATCGTCGTGGGCTCTCCGATGAGGTGAAAGTGATGCGGGTCATCCAATCAAAAGACGCACCGTTGTTCTTTGAGTTTGACCGGGAGGGTAGGATCCTCTCTACCAATGTTTGGTTGCATCGCAAAGGCGCCTCCGTGGATACGGTCTATTATGAGTATGAAGAGGCGGGAAATGAAACAACGGCGAAGGTGAAAAACGGTAAGGGAGAATTGTGTGGCGTTATCCATTACAAGTTTGGCTTTATGACTGAGATGCAAACCCGCTTGGATAGAGAGATATCCTTGAAGCACTGTGAGGTCTCGGACTCGGGAAGGGTGGAGAAGATACGTGACCGTTATCTTCGCTATAATCTGGATGGAACGGTGGAGTCCTTTGTCTATGCGGATGAGTGGAAGGTGACCTGTCTCTCGTACAGGAAATACGACAAGTATGGCTTCTTGAGCGAGAAGTTCGACCGTAGGGAGGGTGGCGACACGATCAAGGTGAGGAGTGGCTATGAAACCTATCCTTCTGGCATCCTAAAGACAAGAAGAGATACGGTTGGCGCGGCTGACGAGGAGGTAAGGCTCCTTCAGTACAATGAGGCTGGCCAATTACTCTCTTGCACCACCTATTTTTCAGATGGCACCCGTATGGTCGGCTATACTTGCCAATATGATTCGATGGGAAGAAAAACGGAGGAGGTCCGTCGGAACGGGTTGGAGACCACTTCAAAGTATGGTTATGGACCATCGGGCAGATTGTCCAAGCGTAAGATGACGCGAGACAGAAAGAATGAGGGAGAGTGGGTTTATGATACTTACGGTAATCCTTTGCGATGTAAGGGAGGCGATGACAAGGAGGAGTATCAGTATATTTATTTTGATGAGTGAATTCCTTTTATAAGAAATGTGTATAATTCAATAATTTTGTATAATTTTGCCCAAAAGATAGACGAATAAAATAAAAAATCCCGTATTTTGATGATGGTTTTAAAAAGGGTAAAGCTGAATATCGCACTGTTGTCCTTGCTGTTGGGTGCCATAGTATTGACAAGTTTCTATGCTATATCCCAAAAGGAGGGTTTCTTCCTGGATGAGATTTACACTTTTACACTCTCCAATAAACAATATGCCACCTTTGACAAGGTTTGTCAGGCGCTCAAGGAGGAGGGTTTCGATAGTTACAAGCAACATTTCTGGGAGGGGGATTGCAATCGTATCTACGATGCTGAAACCTTCAAAAAAGATCTATATATTTCAGATCATGGAGCATTCAATTACACCAATGTGGTTGCTACCCAAACGATGGATGTACACCCTCCTTTGTACTATTTTATCGTTCATACGGTTAGTTCCATCACGAAGAGTTCTGATTTGGTGATGATCGGTTTTTTCATCAATTTGGCATTCCTTCTGATGACCTGTCTCGTGATATACCGCATCTCCTGTCTGCTTTTCTCCCACAAATACAAGGCGCTGCTTCCCGTGCTTTTCTTCGGGTTCTCTTACGCCTTTATGAATAGCGTGACCTATTTTAGGATGTATTGTTTGCTCTCCTTTTTGATTACGTTATTAGTTTACCTTTACCTGAAGTTACAGGAAAACGGTTGGCGTTTGGAGAATAGGTCTTTGCTGTGGATCTGCGTGGTGGAATTCTTGGCGATGTACACCCAATTTTTTTCGCTTTTCTTCCTACTCCCAATATTTCTCTTTGCCCTCTACGCAATCTCCTCCGATGTGGCCGCATTGAAGAAGTTTGTGATAGGTCATGTTGTGACTGGAGTGGCCTTCCTGCTGGTGTGGCCGCAGATATTTGTGCAGATTATGGAGGGTGCTGACCAAAAGGACGAGGCGGCGACTTTGTCCTTCTTCAGAGGGTTGGTCGGATATGTAGGTATGATGGATAATGCCCTTTTTGATGGATGGCGAGTAGGTGTCGTGTTGTTTGCGGCGCTCGTCCTTTTGCTTCTGTTCCAGAAGATCCGGGCAAGACGGGAAGAACTTAAAAGTTGGATTGCCTCTTGTCCGAAATCGAAACTGATGTTGCTGCTCTTCCCATCATTTCTGTTTTACTTAGGCGTGGCGAAGTTTTCCCCTTGGGTGGACTTCCGCTATATCTCGCCAATCTTTCCAATTCTCTCCATTGTGGTTGTCACGCTTATATGGAAAGCATTGTCGCAATGGATCCGAAAGGAGCGTGTCGTGAACATTTCAATGTTCGCCATTACGCTCTTGTTGTCGGTGGGTTGGGTGAAACATGTTCCCTTGGAGCATCTCTATCCCATGACGGAGGAGAAGCAGCAATTTTTAAGCAATTATGGGGATTTGGATGCCGTGGTTTTCGACCATGCTCAACCCTCCATCTTCATAGATGTACCGATGAATTACGCTCATCCGAAATACATTAACACGGATGAACTGCATATGATGAAAGAAGGGTTTTTGGAGAAAATGTTGGTGAACGATCGTTATGTGCTCTATTTGAGTCACTTCTGCGACATCAAAAATGTTGGTCCGATCTTGAATCAGCTACATTACTCCTACGAGTCAATCTCTTATGAGACGCAATTTCATAACCTATATCTTTTAAAAAGGATTCAACCACTTGACTGATAACCGATTATAGATATGAATAGAAAGAAAATCACTATTCTTCTTCCAGCTTATAACGAAGAGTCTTCTTTCGATGAATTGGAACGTTGCATGGCGCAGGTGCTGCGGGAGAACCCGGATTACGACTGGGAGTTCCTGATGGTAAACGATGGTAGTCGCGACAACACCTTACAGCAGATGATACGCCTTCACAACCAAGATCCGCAACATTATAGTTATCTGAACCTTTCCCGTAACTATGGCAAGGAGATTGCGCTAATGGCGGGATTCGACTATGTGAAGAGTGATGCGATGATCATCATGGACATTGACATGCAGCACCCCGTGGATGTGATTCCTGAAATGACGAAATATTGGGAAGAGGGGTACGACGATGTCTATGCACAACGCAAAAGCAGCAAAGAGTCGTGGCTGAAGCGAAATACCTCAAAGGCATATTACCGCGTGTTGCAACGCCTGACCAGGGTGCCTATTCAGAAGGACACTGGCGATTTTCGATTGTTGGATCGCTCTTGTATCGAAGCTTTGAAGCAGCTGCGCGAGACGGAGCGTAATACCAAAGGACTCTACTCTTGGATCGGCTTCAAGAAAAAGGGCGTGTTGTACGAGCAGAAGGAGCGTCTGTTTGGAGAGAGCAAGTGGAGCTTTATGCAGTTGTTGGAGTTGGCCATCAATGGTTTTTCCAGCTATACGGTTGCTCCGTTGCGTATCTCTACGGTCCTTGGCTTGGTGGTCAGCTTTGCGGCTTTCCTCTACCTGATCTTCATCTTGGTTCAGACACTGATTTGGGGAGATCCTGTGGCGGGTTATCCGACCATCATGGTGACGATCCTCTTTTTGGGAGGCGTTCAGCTTCTCTCCATTGGTATCATAGGGGAGTATTTAGGCAAAGTCTTTATGGAAACAAAGAATAGACCTAACTATTTCGTGGAGTCTTACAATGGCGAACGATGTTCAGAAATAAAATGATTACAAATAGTTTGCGCAATGATACTATTGAGTTTTGACATAGAGGAGTTTGATTTACCTAAGGAGCATGGCGTGGATATCTCTTTTGAAGAGTCTATGCGTGTCTCGAAGGAGGGCACCAGGATCATCTTGCAAACATTGAAGGAGATGGGTGCGAAAGCCACCTTCTTCTGCACCACCAATTTTGCGGAGAATGCTCCTGAATTAATTCATCAGATCGTGGCGGATGGTCATGAATTGGCCAGCCACGGATGTGACCATTTTAATCCGAAGGAGGAGGATGTTTCCCGTAGCAAGCCGATGTTGGAAGCGATTGGCGGGGTGACGGTGCGGGGGTATCGACAGCCTCGCATGGGCAAGGTCTCCTACGAGGCATTGGCCCAAGCAGGTTACACTTACGACGCCTCTCTCCATCCAACTGCCATCCCAGGTCGATACAACCATAGGGATTTGCCTCGCCTCCCATTCCAGGAGGGTAGGGTGATGGAGATTCCCACTTCGGTGACGCCGTGGTTGCGCATTCCTCTCTTCTGGCTTGCGTTTCATAACTATCCGTGGTGGATGTACAAATTGCTTTGTAGGTGGACGCACCGCCACGATGGTCTATTTGTCATCTACTTCCACCCGTGGGAGTTCGTGGAGTTGGCGGAGCATCCTGAATGGAAAGTTCCTGCGATCATCAAGCGTGGGGCGGGCAAGCAGATGGTGAAAAGGTTAAGCGCCATGGCTTCTCTTTTCGGGAAGGATGCGTTCCAGACTTTTAGCCATTTCCTTTTGTTGGTTTGAACAAAATTCACTATATTTGTTCGCTATATCACGACGGAATGTCCTGTTGTGTTGGCTTAAATATTGAAGAAATAAATTCGAATATAAATATGAGCGAAGAAAATACCTCTTATTCCGCGAAAAACATCCAGGTTTTGGAGGGTTTGGAGGCGGTTAGAAAGCGTCCAGCCATGTATATTGGCGATATCAGCGAGCGTGGTTTGCACCACTTGGTGTACGAGGTCGTTGATAACTCCATCGATGAGGCGTTGGCCGGGTATTGTAAAAATATCTTGGTGGATATCTGGGAAGATAACTCTATCTCTGTGGAGGATGATGGACGTGGTATTCCGGTGGATTTCCACGAGAAAGAGAAGAAATCCGCATTGGAGGTTGTTATGACCGTGTTGCACGCCGGTGGTAAATTCGATAAGGGAACCTACAAGGTTTCCGGAGGTTTGCACGGTGTGGGTGTCTCTTGTGT
Source organism: Paludibacteraceae bacterium (assembly GCA_024401555.1). GTDB lineage: Bacteria > Bacteroidota > Bacteroidia > Bacteroidales > Paludibacteraceae > UBA1181. Next base: position 43,853 of record JAKSKV010000022.1, on the reverse strand, counting down.
GAATGCTCTTTCCACAAAGTTGGTGGCAGAAGTTTGCCGCGGCGGAAAACGTTACATCCAGGAGTATGCTTGCGGTAAGCCTTTGTATGCTGTAAAAGAGGTGGGAACCGCTGATAAGACGGGTACCAAGGTGACCTTCCATCCCGATGGATCCATCTTCACGGAGACTGTTTACAAGTACGATATTCTCGCTAACCGCTTGCGTGACTTGGCCTATTTGAACGCTGGAATCAGCATCACATTGACCGATCATCGTGAAGAGGTTGAGGAGGGCAAGTTCCGTGCGGATACTTTCCATTCGGAGAGAGGCTTGGGCGAGTTTGTCGAGTATTTGGATAGTACCCGTGAACACTTGATCCCTGATGTGATCCACATCAACACCGACAAGTATGGTACGCCAGTGGAGGTTGCTATGACCTACAACACCTCTTATAACGAGAACATTCACTCCTATGTGAACAACATCAACACCATCGAAGGTGGTACACACGTGACCGGTTTCCGTATGGCGTTGACCAGAACATTGAAGAAATACGCCGAGGATTCCAAGATGTTGGAGAAGGCGAAGGTGGATATCAATGGTGATGACTTCCGTGAGGGTCTTACCGCTGTTATTTCCGTAAAGGTGGCGGAGCCTCAGTTTGAGGGACAAACGAAGACGAAGTTGGGTAACGACGACGTTTCCGGTATTGTGCAACAAGCTGTGGGAGAGGCGCTTTCCAATTACTTGGAGGAGCATCCAAAGGAGGCGCGTGCCATTGTTGACAAGGTGATTTTGGCCGCCCGCGCCCGTATTGCCGCTCGTAAGGCGCGTGACCTTGTGCAGAGAAAATCCCCTATGGGAGGTGCTGGTTTGCCAGGAAAGTTGGCCGACTGCTCTGATAAGAATCCAGAGAACTGCGAGTTGTTCCTTGTCGAGGGAGATTCCGCAGGTGGAACCGCAAAACAGGGACGTAACCGTACCACACAAGCTATTTTGCCTTTGAGAGGTAAGATTTTGAATGTGGAGAAGGCTATGCCGCATAAGGTGCTTGAAAGCGAAGAGATCAAGAATATCTATACTGCGTTGGGCGTGACGATTGGAACGGCTGACGATGCCAAGGCGTTGAATACCGAGAAGCTTCGTTACCATAAGATCATCATCATGACCGATGCCGATGTCGATGGTAGCCACATCGACACCCTTATTCTAACCTTCTTCTTCCGCCACATGCGTGAGTTGATCGAGAAGGGATACGTCTATATCGCCGCACCTCCATTGTATCTTTGCAAGAAGGGTAATGTAGAGGAGTATTGTTGGACCGACCAACAAAAGCAGGCGTTCATCGACAAGTATGCGAGCGGAAATGAGAACTCTGTGAACATCCAACGATACAAAGGTTTGGGTGAGATGAGTGCGGAGCAGTTGTGGTCAACCACCATGAATCCGGAGAACCGCACACTCCGTCAAGTGGCCATCGAGAATGGTGCGCAAGCGGACTACACCTTCTCTATGTTGATGGGTGATGACGTGGCTCCACGCCGCCAATTCATTGAGGAGAACGCTACATACGCTACAATTGACGCGTAACGCTATATGCTGAAATGAAGCAGGAGATTGAAGATATTATTCGCAAGGAGGCCGATGCGGTCTTGAACATCCCCATCACGGAGGATTATGAGAAGGCGGTGAAACTCATCGTCGAGCAGGTTCACGAGAAGAGGGGTAAGTTGGTGACCAGCGGTATGGGAAAGGCGGGACAGATAGCCTTGAATATCGCTACCACCTTCAGTTCGACGGGAACACCGGCTGTATTCCTCCATCCAAGTGAGGCGCAACATGGTGATTTGGGATTGTTGCAGGAGAACGATGTGATGCTGCTGATATCCAATTCGGGTAAGACGCGCGAGATCTTGGAACTGATTCCTTTGGCTCGTGGCCTCCGACCTGGTATCAAGTTTATTGTGATCACAGGAAATGGTGACAGCCAGTTGGCGAAGGATGCCGACGCGCTTCTCTGTACGGGTAATCCGAAAGAGGTTTGCGCCTTGGGATTGACACCGACAACCTCCACCACGACCATGACGGTGATTGGCGATATACTGGTCGTCAGCACCATGAAAGCGATCGCTTTTACCAATCAAGAATATGCGAAAAGGCACCACGGTGGCTACCTTGGTGAGAAGTCGCGGGAACAAAGCGTTCATTGACAGTCATATACCGATAGACAGTTTTTTGTTAAAAAGTGGCCGAAAAAGTTGTAATATCCAAAAATTCGCGTTACTTTTGCACCGCATTTGAAACGAAAGAATCAAAGCAAAGGAGGCTGGCCTCTTCGTCTATCGGTTAGGACGAGAGATTTTCATTCTCTAAAGAGGGGTTCGACTCCCCTAGAGGCTACTAAATAAACAATAAAGACATATTAAAAAAATGGCAAATCACAAATCATCAATCAAGAGAGTCAGACAAGCTGAGGCAAAGAGATTGCAAAATAGATACTATGCAAAGACAGCTCGTAACGCCGTTCGTGACTTGAGAGCATCTAAGGACAAGGACGAGGCAGTAAAGAGACTTCCAGAGGTATCTTCAATGTTGGATAAGTTGGTTAAGACTAACGTAATTCACAAGAACAAGGCGTCTAACTTGAAATCTAAGTTGGCTAAGATGATCAGCAAGATGTAATCTGTGTCACTCAGTTGTAACTTATAGATTGAAGCTCATCTTTATAGATGGGCTTCTTTTTTCTTAATTATGGATGTAGATAACCTATCCCCCAACTCCCTTTCGCTGAAAGATTTCCTTGTTCAAGTTAAGGATGTCTTGGCAGACGCTTTCGATGCGGTCTATTGGGTGCGTGCCGAAATCAGTGAGCTGCGGGAGAACGCGAACGGTCATTGCTACCTGAATTTGGTCGATAAGGGTACTTCTGGGCGTCTCATTGAAGCAAAGGTGAGCGCTGTCATTTGGCAGAGTACCTACAAGTTGATGAAATCATACTTCTATACCGCAACAGGACAGATGCTCACACCGGGCATGAAGGTCTTGGTAGCGGTCTCGCTTACCTTCCATGAACAATATGGTTTGCAATTGACGATTCGAGACATCGATCCTTCTTTCACGTTGGGTGATATGGCGCGGAAACGGCAGGAGACGATCGCTCAATTGAAGGAGGATGGCGTCTGGGATATGAATAGGGAGGTGGAGTTCCCACTTCCGGCAAGGCGTATTGCGGTGATATCCTCTGGAACCGCTGCTGGTTATGGCGATTTTTGTGACCAGTTGATGGCGGACGGCAACCGCTTTGGCTTCGTGCCTACGCTCTTTTCCGCCGTGATGCAGGGTGACCGCACTGTCCCAAGCGTGATCGCCGCCATGGACGCCATCTATCAGAAGATGGAGGATTATGATGTGGTGGTGATTATCCGCGGTGGAGGAGCGACGACAGATATGGCGGCCTTCGATGATTATGCCTTGGCCAGCAATGTGGCGAATTTCCCTTTGCCGGTGATTACGGGTATAGGTCACGACCGAGATGAGTCGGTGGTCGATATGGTAGCGGCTGTCCGTTGCAAGACACCTACCGCCGTAGCGGCTTTTTTGGTAGAGGAGATGATGAATTTGGAATCTGAATGGGTGGAGATGAAACACTCTTTGACACAGGTGATTAACCGCGTCATACAGGAGGAAATCCGCTCATTGGAGTACCTCTCCCACGCTTTGTCGAGTGGTTTCAGGCTGACACTGCAATCTGCTTTGCAGGCGACAGAGACGCTGGAAGATCATCTTTCCACTGCCTTGCGAAGTTGCTTAAGGAATGAGGCTCATCGTTTGGAATTGATGGAGAAATCGTTAACTTTGGTATCTCCGGAGGCGATACTTAAGAAGGGATACTCGTTGACCGTCTGTGATGGAAGGGTGGTGACGCATGCTACTGGCTTAAAAAAGGGCGATAGGTTGACCACTTATTGGCAAGATGGACAGGTGGAAAGTATAATAGATAAATCAGAGATATATGAAGAAGGAGATGACTTATAAGGCGGCTATGGCTGAATTAAAGGAGATATTGGACCACTTGGAGAATGGTGAGCCTGATATGGATAACCTTACCAAGCAAGCCAAGCGTGCGAAAGAATTACTCAAATTCTGCAAGGACAAGCTCTATCTCACATCGGGAGAGGTAGAGAAATTTTTGGAATAAAAGCCTTACTTTTTAAACTTACTATTACGGATTTATGACGAGTGAAATTATTTTGATCAGCATATATGGCGAGGATCGTCCAGGTGTGACGGCCTCAGTCACCGAAATTTTAGGACGCTATGGCACTACCATTTTAGATGCGGGCCAGGCCGATATCCACCATACCTTGTCGTTGGGATTTTTGGTGAAGATCGACGATTCCAATGTGTCGGGTAACATTATGAAGGAGATCCTCTTCAAATGTTCCGAGTTGGGTGTCCAGGTACGTTTCTCTCCTGTTTCGTCCGAAGAGTACACGCAATGGGCGGACAAGCAGGGTAAGCACCGTTTTGTGGTGACGATGTTGGGCCATGTGATTACGGCGCGCCAAATGGCTTTGGTCTCTAAGGCGGTGGCGGAGCAACACTTGAATATAGACTCCATCAAGCGACTCTCTGGTCGTCCCTCTTTGGATATGAAGGATCTGGACGATGTGCGTTCCTGTATCGAATTCTCCGTCCGTGGAGAGTTGATTGATAAGAGCGCCTTGTCAAAACGTTTTATGGAGATATCCGCACAGGAACGTGTCGATATATCTTTCCAGAACGATGACCTCTACCGTAGAAACCGTCGTCTGATCTGTTTCGATATGGATTCCACCTTGATCAAGACCGAGGTGATCGATGAGCTGGCGGATCGCGCAGGCGTAGGCGAGCAGGTGCGTGCCATTACGGAGTCCGCTATGCGTGGTGAAATTGATTTCAGCGAGAGTTTCCGCCGTCGTGTGGCCTTATTGAAGGGGTTGGATGAGTCGGTGATGCGTGACATTGCGGAGAACCTTCCAATTATGGAGGGCGCCGATCGTCTGATGACGGTTTTGAAGCGTTGCGGATATAAGATTGCGATCCTTTCCGGAGGATTCACCTATTTTGGACGCTATTTGCAGCAGCGTTTTGGCGTGGACTATGTCTATGCCAACCAATTGGAGATTGTGGACGGAAAACTCACGGGAAACTATGTGGGCGACATTGTAGATGGTAAGCGGAAGGCGGAATTATTGAATCTGATCGCTCAAGTGGAGAAGATTGAGTTGGAGCAGGTGATTGCGGTGGGAGATGGTGCGAACGACCTTCCGATGTTGAACCTTGCTGGCTTAGGCATCGCTTTCCACGCGAAGCCAAAGGTGAAGGAGAATGCGCAGCAGGCGATCTCCACCATCGGCTTGGACGGTATCCTCTACTTCCTTGGATTCAGGGATTCGCACATTGAGGCGCTGTAGGGAGTGGCTTCCAGTCACTTCTTTTTATTCTATTGCGTATAGCCGGCAGCATCACCTTGGGTGCTGCAACCGGATGCCAAAATATTGCCTTTCAGGCAAATGACGATTGGGTTAAGCGTTGATTATTATTCCCCGAATTTCTTAAATGCGAAAATCCCTTTATTCTTAATTTTTGCTTCTCAACTCCCCCGTATATCTTCTCTTTCTGATGAAGTTGAAGATTAATCCGAATATTCCCACTAACAGAAGTGGAAGCAAGACATTCGTCACCTGCCAGAAGGTACGTTGGCCGATGATGGCAGGCTTGTTCAAAAGGCGGAGTTTGATCTCGCGGGAACGGAGCGCCATCCATCCGTCGTCATCCGTAAGGTAGTTGACCGCATTCAAGAGGAACTCCTTGTTGCCGAATTGTTGGTTCATGTATCGGTCGTAGCCGAGCGGTAGGATATTCATATTCTCTCCCTTACCTTGTACATCGTTGCGGATTACATCGCCATCGGCTATGACTACCATCTTGGTAGGCTTGCTCTCTGAAATGCTCTTTTCAGTGGTTTTGATACCCTCAGGAATCATTCTGTTCTTGAAGGCGGATGGGAAGACGCCCTCCAACACGGAACCGACCATCAGGTTATGGCGGTTGAAATAGTAGCCGTTCTTCTCCACGCCTACCACATCCATGCTGACGATGGAGGGTACATTCTGGACATGTGTCCCAGTGGAGGTGACGAGAAGAGGAGTCTTCTTCACATCCATCTCGTTGTTCACGAAATCGATGGAGCTGACGAATTCCGTCTTTACGGGAGCCAAGTTTTTCGAGATAGGATGAACAGGAACGGTCAGTGCCAACGGAGAGTAGTACCAAGGCATTGGCTCATATTTTGGTTGATCACCCATACGGGCCGTGTTTACCGGAATCAGCAAGCATTGCACATCTTGTACCAAGTCGGCATTGATGCGGACACCATAGTTGAAGAGCTGGTCGCCCAAGTTCACATTGTTTTCGATACCCACTGTTTGAGATGCGGTGGAGAGACTGTCCAACGAGATGCGCGCACCATCCAGCAGCCAAAGCACTTTACCGCCCTTCATGATGTATTGGTCGAGAGCGTATTTGTCCTTTTCGGAGAACTTCTCGGTAGGACCCGCTACGATAATAGCTTTGTAATTGTCAAGGATGGCGGGATCGTCGGTAATGGCGCCACGGTCCACTTGATAGTAGCGGCTCAACTCCTGTGACATATCATATACCAAAGGTTGGTTCCACTCTCCGTGTCCTTCCAGGAAGGCCACTTTGGGAATATCCGTGGTGGTCATCAGACGGATGGCGTCTGTGATCTCATACTCCAAGGTCTCAATCGAGGTGTTGAGGTTCTCTTCTCCCGATTTGTCGGGGACGTTCTTCAATAGATTGACAGGTCTTGTCTTGCCATTATAGCTGATTTCAATCCAAGGATAGACTACCTTCTGCATCGCTTGTCCCTCTTGGTCTCTGTCGTGTACGAGAATGCCTCGCATTCCCCTTTTCTCCAACGACTCGTATTTCTTGTCGCGCTCTTCGTTTGTGGCGCCTGCGGAGGGATTGTCGAAAGTGTAGCGGACCTTTGCGCCAGCGTAGGCGTCGAATTCGTCGAGCATCTCCTTGGTCGCCTTTCTGAGGCGGAGGAATCCGGCATTGAGATCACCATCCAAGTAAACCGTAACAGCCAACTCCTTATCCATGGATCGCAACAGTTTTTTTGTGTTATCCGATAGGGAATAGCGTTTCTCCGAGGTTAAGTCGATACGGAAGAAATAGCGTTCCGAAATGAAGTAGACGGCGATAACCGCTACGACAAATAGGATGATATGGATGCTCCTTTTAATCATTTCCACTCAAGTGTGTTAATTAGGTTAATGATATCCTCTTTGATGTAATCCACAACGGGTGCGATGGAATCCTTGTTAGGGTTGGCATTGAAATAGAGTGCGCCACGAAGGAAGTGGTGGGTACTGTCCGACATGGCGAATTGGATGTTGGAGGCTGTATTCCCCTTCAACTCGTAAAACATACCATATACCTTGTGGTCGTCGTCGCCGAAAAAGGAGGTGTTGATGCCGTCCGCTTTAGAGACGTGTGGTTGGTAAACCAGGCGATAAGCCTCCTCCGATAGTTGGTTGAAATTGCCCTCCACCTTCCTGTAGGTGCCATAGATGCGCGCGTTGCACTTTGGGTAGATGACGTCGATCCATACGGAATCGGCACCGATGTCACTGGTCTTTACCATTGAGACATTGTCCGCATATTCAAAAGAGCAGGGGAATCCATCTTTGTGGAAGGTTTTGTAACTCTTTTCGGGCAAATCGATGCGGAAGTACCCTTTGGGTTTCGGCATGTAGTCGGAACATGCGCACATCAAGATACTTGCCAATAGGGACAATATGATCTTATTCACTCTTTTCATTGTTGATTACGAATTTAATCTCCTTGATTCTACGTTTATCGGCGGACATGATTTCGAAGTGGTAGTTTTCCAAATCGAAAGACTCTCCTGGGGTAGGGATATATCCTTTGGATTCGAGGATGAGGCCCGCAAGGGTGTCAGCATCTCCTGCCGCCTTTTCGAATAGTTCCCTGTCTCCATCCAGGAGATGATAGAACTCTGAGAGAAGCAATTTTCCATCCAACAGGAAGGTGTTCTCGTCGATAGGGGTAATCTGCTTTTCCTCTTCATCGTGTTCGTCACAGATATCGCCCACAATAACCTCGATGATATCTTCCATGGTCACGATGCCGGATGTGCCTCCGAACTCATCGACCACTACGGCCATGTGGATGTGCTTCTGTTGGAATTCCTTCAGAAGGTCGTCGATCTTCTTGTTCTCAGGCACGAAATAGGCCTCGCGGATATGCTCCTGCCATTTGAAATCCTTCTCTTGGTCCATGTATTGGAGGAAATCCTTGATGTATAGGATACCCTTCACATAGTCGATGGAGTCTTCGTAAACGGGAAGTCTGGAGTATTCCGATTCGCGAATAATTTTCAATACAGTCTCAAAATCGCTGTTGAAATCGACATCCACAATATCCACACGAGGTTGCATGATCTCGTCCACGCTGATCTTCCCGAAGTTCATCACACCTAAGAGGATCTCCTTCTCATCCACGCTCTCGGCGCCGGATAGGTTTAGGTTGTCGGAAATATCCTCGATGGCGGCACTATGTTGGGTGCGGGATTCCAATCTGCGCTCCACGACGCCTGTCTTCATCATCAGTACCTTGGTGAAGGGGGTGAAGAGGATGCCCAACCAATACATAAGGTTGGCGCTTTCGCAAAGGTGTTTCTGGCTTTGCTTGTCCGCCATCTTCTTGGGAATGTATTCCGCGAAAATGGAGAGTAGGAGTCCGATGATCAAGAAGGAGATGATCCATTTGCCCCACACGGGAATTTGAAAGGATTCCGCAAAGTGCCACAAAAGAAGCGTGGTGGTCATTAATGCGCTGACGATTAATGCGTAACGTGTTGATATGATGCCACCTAATGTTTGAAGAGGATCTTCTGATAGGGTTTTGAGACGGTCGAATTTTTTCTCGTTGGAAATTTTGATTTCTGCCATCTCGCTGCTGTTCAATGAGAAGAACTCAGATTCGAAGAAGGCCGTGAAAGAGAGTAGCACGTATGAGACAAGTGCGACTAAAATAGCCAATGCTATTGTTGCGTTACCCCAAAATGATGGGGTGTCGATCATTTCCCAAAGGGAAGATTGAAGTGGTATGTCCAAATCTTTACAATTTTGTTAAACATATAGAGCCGGAACTTCTCCGACTCTGCAAATATACAAATTTATTTAATGCGTCTATTCAACATATTGTTGGCCTTTTCGGGTTTTGACTTCCCGATTCGCTTTCCGCTGGATTTTTTCTTGGCGTTGGTGTTGAATCTGAATGGATTCTTGGGATTTCCCCCCACCTCTTTTCTGCCTCCTCTGCCTCTTGCCATATCAATACATCTTATAGGTGGTCTTTAATACGCGGAACTCGGTACGACGGTTGATGGAGTCCGCAATCTCCTTCTGCTCGTCGGTAAGGGTGTCGATATACTCTTCGTCGAGCGGTGTCTCCTCTTTTAGGAAGCCATACATTTTTTTTAGCTTCTTATCCACCACGACAGGCTGCGTCTTACCATATCCTTTGGCGGTAAGTCTCTCCGCTTCGATGCCTCCTTTGATCAAGTAGTCCACAACGGATTGGGCACGCTTGCCTGAGAGTTGGAGGTTGCCCTCCGCAGATCCCACGCGGTCGGTATGGGCTCCGATTTCAATGGTGATGTTCGGATTGTCGTTCAAGATCTTCACCAACTTATCCAATGCGGATGAGGACTCTGGCGTAAGCGTAGCTTTTCCGAATTCGAAGAAGATGTTGTCCAATCCCACTGGCTTGCTAAGCGAAGCGAGGGTGAAGTTGATAGGGAAGGTCTTTGAATCCTCCAAATCGACCGTGACGGCATCCTCTTTCTGGTTGAGGTAGCCTCTGCAATTGCCAAGCAAAACATATTTCACCCCTTTATTGAGGGATATTTTGAAGGTACCATCCTTCTTGGATTGAACTTTTGTGTTGGTACCGTCATCACCAACGATGCGGACAGTGGCGCCGCTGATCGGTTCTCCCGTCATCTCGGTCACTTTTCCGTCGATGAGGAATTCCACCTCCGGCAGTTCGAAAGAGTAGATCTTGTCGTAACCCTTCTTTTCGCCTCTGTTGGAAGAGAAGAGGCCCTTCTCCTTCCCTTGTATGAAGGTGATGCCGAAATCGTCTCCGTTGGAGTTGATAGGAGCCATCATATTGGTTATGTTCCACACGCCATCCTCTATCTCGTTCGCGTAGAAGATGTCCAATCCTCCAAAACCTGGATGACCGGTAGATGAGAAGTAGAGTGTTCCATTCTCACGCATGTAAGGGAACATCTCGTCGCCAGGTGTGTTGATGGTTGGTCCGAGGTTGACGGGCGCACCGTAAGAGTTGCCATTCTTTTCACATCGCCAAATATCTTTGCCGCCGAATCCGCCCTCCATGTCAGAGACAAAATAGAGGTACTTGTCATCGGGCGAAACGGTTGGATGGGCGAATGTGATAGAACTGTCTGGAGACAATTCCACCTCTGTCACCTTACCCCATTTACCGCCAGAGCGTTGAACGAAGCAAATTTGGGCGCCTCGGCTCTCTCCCTTCTGGGTGACGCAGCGGGTGAAGTACATGGTTTTACCATCTGCGCTGAACGAGACGGATCCTTCGTCCATCTCCGAGTTGATGTCGCCTTCGATAGGTTCAAGGTTGTCCCATGAACCAAGGGAGTTGCGTTTGGCGGTAAAGATGTCATTGTTTCTGATGCCGGTGATTTTACTGTTTCCACCTCCCGTCTCTTTATTCTCTCTGGAAGAGTTGAAATAGACGATGTCGGGGTCTCCTCCTGGGAATGAAGGGGAGAATTCCGCGCGTTTGGATGAGAAGAAATCCTCCTTGTGGACAAAGTATCGGGTAGGGTTTTTCATCCACTCCGCAGCCTCCTCTGCCGACTTCTTTCCGTTGATGGCGCGCACATCATCCGGATGCGACATCAAGTAGATGTCGTACATTGTGTTCGCATCTTTCAACTTCATGTTTTTTCTGAGGGCGTCGCCGAAGTAGAGATAGACGATGGAGTCCTTGTAGTTGTAGCGTGTGGCGTTGGCGAAGGCGCGTTCCGCACGGTCGTTGATATTGGTCAGACGATAACAATCACCCAACTTGAATGCGGCGTAGGCTTTGGTCTGCCTATCCTTGAGCTTTACCTTTGGATAGACTTTGTTGTATATGTTCGCGGCATTGTAGTACTCTCCGATTTCATACTTTTTATCGGCCTTTTTCAACTTCTGCTTCACGGAGCATCCGCAAAGAAGGGAAAGGGAGAGAATGCAGATGAGGTATTTTGTTAATCGAATCATGTTCATATCATTTATTATCTCAACGGGGAAACCATTGTTTTATTTTTCAAGGGAGTTCCAACCTTGCGCCTTAAGGGTAATCTCCTGTCCGTCCCTGGTAATGAGGCATGCGCCCAAAGAGGCGTCAGTGGTGTGTCCGATTACCTTGATTCCTGGCAAATTTTGGAAAACATCGTTCATATCCAATGGCACGGTGAAGAGCAGTTCGTAATCCTCTCCTCCGTTCAAAGCTACGGTGGTGACGTTCATGTTGAACTCCTCCGCCATGACAGCGGTCTGGTAGTCGATCGGAATTCTGTCCTCGTAGATACGGCAACCCACACCGCTTTGGTTACAGATGTGGAGTAGCTCGGACGACAATCCGTCTGAGATATCCATCATAGAGGTTGGAACTACTTTGATGCGTTCCAATGACTCGATGATGTCTTGACGAGCCTCTGGTTTCAGCTGACGCTCGATGATGTACTCTTTACCTGCGAAATCAGGCTGTGCGTTTTCGTCACCGGAGAAGATTTTCTTCTCCCTTTCCAAAAGGAGTAAACCCATATAGGCAGCGCCAAGGTCACCTGAAACGCAGATCAAATCGTTGGCTTTCGCTCCATCCCGACAAGAAATTTTCCCCTTTTCACCTTCTCCGATGCAGGTGATGCTGATGGTAAGGCCGGTCAAAGAGGCGGATGTGTCGCCTCCCACCAAGTCCACGCCATAGCGGTCGCAAGCCAATTGAATGCCCGCATACAGCTCCTCCATATCCTCTACCGAGAATCGTTTGGAGACACCAAGAGAGACGGTGATCTGTTTCGGTTTGCCGTTCATGGCGCAGATGTCGGAGATGTTCACGACAGCTGATTTATATCCGAGGTGCTTCAACGGCACGTAGGTTAGGTCGAAATGAACGCCTTCCAACAAAAGGTCGGTGGTGACCAACACCTGTTTGTTTTTATAATCCAAGATAGCCGCATCGTCGCCTACGCCCTTCAAGGATGATTTGTTTTTGAGTTCGAATGATTGTGTGAGATGTTTGATTAAGCCAAACTCTCCGAGGGTGGAAATTTCCGTTCTGCTCATTTTCTTGAATGTCTATTTTATATACCAAAATGTAGAGGCACGATAAATCGAACCTCTACAAATGTATGGATTTCAAATTGTGATGATTACTCGATGAAGAGCGTTTTGCCGACAGGATACTTCACTCTATAAGTGAAGTCAAATGTCTTGGTCTCGTTGGGTTGAAGGGTTGCCTTCCAAGTAATGATACCTGTGCTCTTGTCAACGGATGCGCCGTTGCTTTGCAACAATTCCACTTCAATGTCCTCATCGTTGGATATTGGGTATTGATCCTTCACCGCAATCTCAACCGGTTGGTGCTTGGTGTTGGTCAATGTGATTCTCCAAGAACGGGTAGCCTTGTTGCTGGAGATCATCACCTGTCTGGTCGAGTTGGATTGGATGATCTCTCTGTTGACTGTGATGCCCTTGTCCGCTCCGACCGATAACTCGACATAATCCTTCATCGCATCGGTAGAGAGGTAGCTTTGTCCCTTGAACTCATTGTTCCAGAAGATGTAAACGGGGCCGTCCAGCAAGTTGTATCTGCTCCAATCAGGAATGATGGCTGAAATGTAGGCCTTCTTCTCCAATTTTGGCAATACGACATATTCGTAGTTGGCGGCGATCTTCAACTCCTTCATACGGATGATGGTAGGCACATTGTTGGAAGGAATGGTGTATCTGTTTGGTACGGTAACTGTGAACGGTGCCAAGTTGATCCATCCTGGCACGATATCCTCCGCCTCCATCTCTCCTTCGGAAAGAAGGGAAGGCTTCAACTCCTTGTGTGTAAGAGTGTTGCCCGACTCGAAGGTAGAGGTGGTGTTGTTGCCCATCATGATTTGGGAAACAGTGGTGCTGGTCTCTCCCGTAGGAGCCTCCTCGTCTTGAGAGACTGCCTCTTTGAATTCTGATTGCTTCTTCTCGAAATTCTCGGCCATATTGATGTTGATGACCCCCTTTGTCTTGTCGTTGACGTTGATGGTCTGGGTGATGTAACCCAAGTGGGAGAACTCGACATCGCTTCTTTCAGGCACGTTGATCTCGTAATATCCGTTTTGGTCTGAGATAGCGTAAAGGTTGGTGCCCTTAGCCACTACACAGACATTTGGAAGCGGATGCATAAAGTTGGAGATGATTCCCTTGATGGTGGTAGTCTTAGGTTGCACCTTCATCTGCGCCTTTGCCACGTATTTGGCGGAGTTGCCGAAATAGAGCTTGTCGCTGGCGATGCTTGGCTGCAACTTGTCTTCGGTAGGATCCTCTGTGGAGATACGGATTTTGACGTTGCTCCAATCCTCGTGGACATTTTGTCTCACGCTTGCGCCGTAAGTGAGTTGCATCGGTTGTTTGTCGTTGGTGATGCGGGCCTCGTAGATTGGATCCCAACCAGCCTCGGTCACATAGTAGTCCAATCCGATGGTGGTCTCCACCTCACGCTCTGCTCTCACCACCATCTTTACGGTGAATGAGGACTCATTCGCTGTAAGGTTCAAGGCGATCTGCTTTTGTGTTAGATTGATGTATTGGCTGGAGAACTCCTTCTTTTTCTTCTTCAATCTGTTTTGCTCGTTCTCGATCTCGGTCATCTTCTTGTGGTAGAAGGTGGTGATCTTCGCGAAGTCGTCGGCGGTGATGCCTTCGACGCCCTTGATGCTCTTGTTAGACTTCATCATCTCCTTTTCGGATGCGTAAACCTCCAACAAACTGTTGGTTTGGGCGATGGAGTCTTTGAGTGCCTCGATGGTTTTGGAAAGTTTGGCAGTCTCCTCTAACACCTTCTTTTGGTTGGCGAAGTCGAGCTCGTGAGTCAATGACATGAGCGCTACGCTCTCGGTAGGTATTTTGACCAAAATGCTCTTGGGATCGATTGATGGGGAGAGTGATCTGATTCTCAACTCCGACACACCTGCTGGAAGCACCACTTTGGTGGAACGTTCCACCTCAGCTCCCGCACGGAATACGGTTACCTGGTCAATCTCCATTTGTAGTTCTTTCTCGACCGCATAAGCGTTCAACGGCAATGCTAATACGGAAATTAGCATTAATTTAATGGCCTTGTTACACTTCATAATGAATTCCAACTTAAATTACACATAGAGGCATGCCTCCACCTAAACATGGCAAAGTTAAGAAATTACGATGGATTTTTTAGGTATTATAGGATGAATTTGCAATAAATTTTTTATATTTGATAACGCCACCTCTCGATGTTCTGATGTGGTTTGTGGAATGTACAATAAATACTGAGGAATATGGGTAATAACAAATCAATGTATATAGGCAATCTCCTTTTGGATGGAGAACTGGTGAATGTGCGTATGGCGGATGGCCGTTTTGCGGCGATTGGCAAAGAGGTGAAGCCTGAGGCTGGGGATGAGATCTTCGAGAGCGATAAGCGATTGGCGATTGTTCCTCCCTTTTATAATATGCACACCCACGCCGCCATGACACTTTTGCGCGGTTATGCGGATGATATGGAGCTGTTTACTTGGCTCAATGAACACATTTGGCCTTTTGAGGCGAAGATGACGCCGGAGGATGTGCGTATCGGTAGTGAGTTGGCCATTTTGGAGATGGTAAAGTCGGGTACGGTATTCTTCAATGATATGTATTGGGACACCGAAGAGACCTGGAAGGTATTGGATAGAATGGGTATCCGTGGTTGCATGGGATTCACGTTGATCGACACGATTGGGGAGGAGCGGATCCAAAAGTCCTTTGACGCGTTGGAGCGATTAAGTGGACAATCGGACCGTATACAAGTCTCCATAGCCCCTCATGCGGTCTATACGGTGGGCGAGAAATTGTGGATTCGTGCGGCGGAGGCGGCTCGTAAGTGCCATGCCAAGATCCATTTCCACCTCTCCGAAACTGAGAAGGAGATAAAAGATTGCGTTGCGGAGCACGGCATGACGCCAGTTCGATGGTTGGACAAGTTAGGGGTTTTGGGCCCGGATTGCATCGCTGCGCATGTGGTACATGTGGATGACGAGGAGTTAGCCATCCTCAAGGAGCGTGGTGTGACGATAGCCCACAATCCAGTCTCCAATATGAAACTCTATTCCGGCTATTTTAGGACGAAGCATGCGATTGAGGCGGGTTGCCGCGTGACGATAGGTACGGACGGATGTTCTTCCAACAATAACTTGGATATGCAGGAGGAGATGAAGTTCGCCTCTATGATGGCGAAATGTAATTATGGACCAGAAACCCTGCCTGTGGATATGGCCTTGGATTGGGTGACCAAGAGCAGTGCGGAGGCCTTCGGTATTGATGGTGGAGAGATCAAGGTGGGTAAGGTGGCGGATGCCTTGTTGGTCAATTTGGACCACGAGCGGTTTGTCCCTTGTTATAACTTTAAATCCAATTTGGTCTATTCCTCTTGTAGTGAGGCGTTTGACACCTTGATTTGCGATGGTAAGATCATTATGAAGGATAGGAAGATGGCGGATGAGGAGCGTATTATCGCGGAGGC
Source organism: Paludibacteraceae bacterium (assembly GCA_024401555.1). Classification (GTDB taxonomy): domain Bacteria; phylum Bacteroidota; class Bacteroidia; order Bacteroidales; family Paludibacteraceae; genus UBA1181. The sequence goes on along the minus strand of JAKSKV010000022.1, from coordinate 27,931 downwards.
GAAGGAGTGTTGTAAAAAGTGGATGTAGAGGAGGTAATATTTGTGTAAAAGACATTGGAAGTTTGGGATAATGAAAAGAGGGTTGACCGGATTCGGTTAACCCTCTTTCTTCTTAGATTTTTTGAGTTTAATATTGTATTGTTCTTTTTGTGTTCGGAAGTTTGATGTCGAATCGGCCTGCCTTTCGGCAAACCGATTCATCCATCTTTAACCATCGACGTTGCGGAGGGTATTCCGTCGTCGAATACTTTTACAGTAAGTAAGTGTTCAAATAGTGTGTGCAATAATGGTATAACACTGCAAATGTAAGCCGATTTCACCCTTTCCGTTAGGAATAATTCGGCAAAAAGTTGTAGTTTTTCGTAAAACGCTATTTTACGATCATACTCTTGCTGCTGGTGAAACCATTGGCTGACATAACGTAGTGGTAGATACCACTTGGGAGTCGCTCGGTAGAGACATTGGTGTAGTAGGTGCCTGCCTCCAAATGAGCGTTGACGATCTTCATCACTTCTGCACCCATCTCGTTGTAGAGCACGATAGAAACCTGTGCGTCATCTCCAATGGAGTAGGTGATGGTAGTCTCGTTGGTAGATGGGTTCGGCGCGTTTTGCTCCAATCCATACCCCTCTCTCTCCTCAGCTTGTGTGTTGAAGTCAGCGGTCAATCCACAACCATTGTTGATGATCTTGTGTCCTGCGAATGCTTTAGACCAACTTTGGTAATCTTTGTTGACTGTGCTGGTGCGGATGGTGGTGTTTTGCGATTTGTCACCGTGCAAGAACTTCTGGATGAAGGCCTGCGCCGCGCTGTTTTGTCTGCTGGAAGCTTGGCAGTGTGAATGTCCTCCCTCGATGACATAGCCAAAACGGTCTTCGATACCCATCGCCTTCCAAACCTCTTCTGCTCCCTTCAAGGAGATGTAGCCGGATTCGTCGCCCAACCACTCATAGTCTGGATTACCAAATGCCAAGAAGGCACGCGGCGCGATCATAGCGATCAACTCGTGGTGGTCGTATGGGATTTGGCTGGTTTTGCCGTTGAAGTTGTTCTTGAAGCTGGTGAGGAACCAATCGTAGTTGGTGTTGGAGATACCCTCCACAGAGCTACCGATCTTTTCGCTCACACGCCATGAGTTGATACCGCCACCTCCAGACTCTTGCGCAATGGTAAGTGCGATACGCTCATCGAAGGCTCCTGCGAACAAGGCCATCTTTCCTGCGTAAGAACATCCTGTGACAGCGATGTGGCCAAGATCGGCGTTGATCTTATCCTTCACGATCTCCAGACCATCGATCAAACGGCTGATACCCCATGACCAAGCGCAATAGTCCGCCTTGGTGTTGAATGTACCAGGGTAGAGTTTGTAGAATGGATCGTTTTGGCTTCTTCCGCCGCCACCGAAACCACTGTTGTACTCTGCGATTTGCGAGTGGGTGAATGGCACTTGAATGCATTTAGAGAAATAGTTTGAACTCAAGCTTCCGGTGTTGCCATCCATACCGATGACGATAGGGTGAGGTCCGCTGCCGGAAGGAACCGAGATCTTGCTGGTCAAGGTGAGGGTATTGCTACCGTTGTAGATTTTCACGGTCAATGTGCCGCCATTATACGACGCCTCCAATTTATCGAATTTAGGTTTCTCTCCGATCTCCCAGAATTCGATCTCACGTTTGATCTCGTTACGACGACATGACCAGTCGCAGAAATTGGTCACACGTCCGCTGCCGTCTGCCCACTCGAATGGATCTGGCAATGTGGAGCAGCTCTTCAAATTGTTTTTGTTCAAAGAGGATGGCTCCGCACAATCGGCGCCAGTGTTCTCCACGCTGTAGCTGATAGGATATACGCCTGATTCATTGACGGAACCGCCGCCTTGGTGTACGCCTGGGTTCTGTTCTCCTGGATCTTTTTCGCCCGGATTCTCAACTACTGTCTCGTCGGAAGTACACTTCACGTCATCCAAATAGAAATCGATCAAGTCAGCGTCGCTTCCCGAATCCTTGGTCTGGATGTAGAGTTTGATGCTGGTGGCGGTGGAAGGGATGGTGATGTTACCGCTGAGTTTTGTCCAAGTCTTGCTCTTGGCGGTTGCTTGGCCGATGGTCTTGTATTGAGTCTCGCCTCCGTCGCTGTATTGGAAACATAGTTCGAATCCACACTCGCTAAGGCCTGATCCACTCTCGGCAGGTGTCTCAGGAACGGAAGAGACGCTCATGCCATCCACGATTTTGTAGTAGGCTTGCTTAGGCTTGTATTGGCTGTTGAAAATCAACGGATTTTGGCTGGATCTCCAACTCATACCATCTTGGGTACCCCAGAAAACGACAGCGCTGATGTTGTCTTTGTACTCTTTGTAGATGTCGAACAGATCCTTGATGTAAGAGGCTTGCGCGCTCTCGCTGGAGTTGGTGACATCCAACTCGGTCACTTGGATGTCGCAACCGATTTGAGCGAAACGCTTCACCGCATTTCTGTAACGGTTCTTGTCCGGATAGTTGGTCGCCAAGTGTGATTGCATGCCGACGCCATCGAGGTTGCCCTCTTTGAAGCATGACTCCACGATCTTAGCGATGCTCTCCAACTTTCCGTCGTTGTACTCATTATAATCGTTGTAATACAGTTTACAAGTCTTAGGCGCATATTTTCTCGCGTACTTGAAGGCGTTGTGGATGAACTCGTCGCTCTTGTATATCTTCACCCAATAAGAGGTGCCGCTTTGGGAGTTGTTATCTCCTCCGTCACGAAGTCCGCCTTGGTCTTTGAATGCCTCGTTCACGACGTCCCATGCGTAGATGTTCAATTTGGGATAGGCTGAAGTGACGGCCTCGATTGTGTTTTTAATGTAGTTTTCCATGCGTTGGTTCATCACCTCCTTGGAGACGTCCGCTCCATTGTTGGAGAAGTTTTCCTTAAAGAACCAGGATGGGGTTTGGCTATGCCATACGAAACAGTGTCCTCTGAGCGGAATGTTGTTGTCGCTGCAATATTGAAGGATGGTTTTAGCTCCCTGTCCGAGACGGACTTGCGGGTTGACGTTGTTTCCCCTCGATTGGCTGGCGCTCTGGTCCAACATGGCGTCTGGTTTCAACTCGTTCTCCGGTGTGACGCTGTTGAAATGAGTCTGAACCAATTGCTTCGCTTGCGACTTGCTCGCCTCCATGGAGGAGAGGCAGGTTCCGATCTTGAAATAGTTGGCGTAAGCGGCTTTGAGTGATACGATGTCGCCTGTGGCTGCGCTTCCTCCTCCGGTAGAGGTGGAGTAGGTGCTACCGTCGAAATAGACGTACGATTCGACATCGTAGGTACCGCCTGCAACGAATTTAGAGGAGGACAACGCAGGTCCGTTCCAATAATTTCCGCGGCTTGAAGCTTTGAGAGATTTGGTGCCCGTATGGGCTACCGTTGAGGATCCGGCGATCGTCTCGCCTCCTCTCGCCGACCAACTTCCCGCGCCCGACTCGAAGCCCTCTTCGATGACGGTACCGGCGGTCGCTGTGCACAATGCGGCGAATAATCCCATCGGGATCATTAGGTACTTTTTGTCCATAATAAAACTATAAAATTGAATAACTATTGAATAACTGTAATAATCAATGCCCGCAATAGTAAATAGCCGTAAATTTATGGGATAATCGCATTCCACCCTGGACACGGTGGCAATCATCGGATAATTTTATGACAACTATTGAATAACTGAATAACCTCTGCGCTAAAGTGCTTGTTCCATCTAAGTGTTTTTCATCTATATCAAAACTTTAGCGTCGCAAATATAGAATAAAATCCTCTATTTGGTGATTTTTGATATGAAAAAATGATGGAATAAATTGTTAATATACTGAAAAACAGATAGATAGATTTATTTTATAATCCACTCAATGATGAATACCGTAAGGCAGCTCATTACGGCGACAGGAAATAGTCCGGCGCCATAAAGGGCGGCGATGATGCTGACCACCAGTGCGGCTAATCCTGCGATGGGAGATTGTGTCGCCTCGGTGATGGCGGGGAAGGTCATTACCGCAAGTGTGACGTAGGGTACATAATAGAGGAACGAGCGGATAAAGGTGTTGCTGATCGGCTTTCGGATCAGCGTGAGGGGTAGTACTCTGATGATGAAAGAGACCAAAGCCGCTATGAAAATGTAGATATAGGTGTTATGCTGCATAGCTCTCCTCCTTTACTGGTTTGATGATCGCCGCCACTGCCGCGATCAGAATGGTTAGAATAATGGTGCGGGTGCCGCTCGACAACTCGTTGACATGGGGAATCAGCGTGCAGAGATAGCTCAGTGCGAAGCTGCCCGCCACCGCACAAGCCACCACTTTGTCCTTCTTGCAAGGTGGGATGATGATGGCGATGAACATACCGTAAAGCGATACGGAGAGTGCGCTGACCACGTTAGATGGTAGCATGTTGCCCAACCAGATGCCAAAGAAGGTGCCACTGCTCCACATGAGGATCGCTAAAAGCGCGCAGCTGTAAAAGTGGGTGGGTGAGAGCGTACCTGGGCGTGCGATGGAGACGCCGAAAAACTCATCTGTGATGCCGAATCCGACCAGTAATCTGTGGAAGAATGGAGCCTTGGGGTCGAAACGTTGGCTGAGCGAACAACTCATCAATAGGTAACGGGCGTTGGCGATGAGGGTGATGAGCGCGACCTCCGCATAGGTGGCCAATGACGCGATGGAGGTGTAGAGCCCATATTCTCCCGCCGAGGCGTGGTTGAAGAAACTGGCGATCGCTCCCTCGATAGGGGCGAGTCCCGCTCTTTTTGCCGCAAATCCCAAGGAGAAGGCGACGGCGAAGTAACCCAATCCAATCATTAGGCCGTCGTGTAATCCCTCTTTGATATCTTTTTTGTCCATTTCCGTAATTTTACGCAAAGGTACGAAGAGAATATTGAAAAATATGTTTATGAATGCGATTTGTAGGTTTTAAAAAAAGTTGTATTTTTGCCTATTCTTCGTTGTTTCGTGAGTTTTTGTGTGTGGACAGAAGAGTGCTTAAAGTTATAAAATAGGAAAAACGATTTTATATGAGATTAATTTTCAGGGTTTTATTAGCCTTTCTTTTCATTGGCAACATAGCGAATGTACATGCTAACGGTATTCTGATTTTTGAGATTTCAGATGCGCAGAACAAACCGGTAGAGGGACTCCCAGTGGTAGTGAAGCAGGGGGATGTGGTGTATAAAAATTATACCACGAACGAAAGTGGACGTGTGGTGGACCTCACGATTCCAAGCGGCCTCTATACCTATTCTTTTGAGTTCGGTGATTTAGGAAGCGACACGTTTGAGGTCAAAGAGGCGGACTACACGTGGATCAATCTGGATTATAGGCAACTCTCTGTCACCTTCAAGGATGACGAAGGTACTCTAATGTCGGGTAAGAAGGTTTCGCTATATAGGGTGAGGGAGGATTTGTCAAAGGTCTATGTGGGAGAGAAATTCTCGGACGAGTCGGGTAGTGTGTCTTTCTTAATTCCTGAGGGAACGTACGAATATACGACCTTGCGTGGCACTAAGCGAGTAGTGGTCAAGGATGAGAATATAAATTCCCAGGTGGAGATGACCAGCGGCGAGATCACCCACGAGACCTTTTTTAGTTTCATCAATGATAAAAAGGTGCCGTTGACGGTCTATGCAAAGGATATTTATGTGACACACATTGCTCCGGATAGTGTCTATCCATTTGGTGCGGTGGATGCCCATGGTGATCGTGTCTCTTACGGTTTTTACGAATACAATACAACGGAGAACTCGGTTTCTTGTCCAGCCGGCACCTATACTTGTAAGGTGGAAACGAAGGATTATGGAACCATCAAGGATACGTTTGTCATAGATGAGAACGATCCGATTTTGGGTAACATCGTCTATTTGGTATTGCCAACTTTGCCTAACCAAAAAGATTCAGTCGGTGACGATGATAGAAAGGAAAAATTGCCGAAGGATAGCATTTCATTGGAGACTCCTTACCAGTTGACGGTGTTTGTTTTCTCTTCTACCGATAGCGTGAACCCGATTGCCGCTGCTCCAACGCAGTTGTACCTTGCCCGAGATCCTGAAAAGAGGTCTGAATACGGTATTACAAATGTCTATGGTGAGGATAAATGGTATGTCGGAAAGTTTGTTTACGATCTTGTCGTGATGAATGATACCATGAAGGGAATAGACGTGAAGGGAGATACTACCGTTTATATGTATTTGGATAGTTCAAAATTAAGTAAGGTCTATTTTGATTTCTTCTTTAAGGAAGAACCGTTCAATCCGGTCTCGATTTCGAGCATTGAGATAGCTTCGTGGAGAGAGGATGGTTTCTCCACTGTATTGTATGGTAGAATGGAGCATGATAGTTTTCTCTATGACAAACCGGTTCTCTTGCCGTATGGTTCCTATCTCTCCTCGTTCTACATCGATGAGAAGGATTACCACCAGATGATGTACAAATCATTTGTTTTGAGTAGTTCCATTTTGGAGACGCATGTTGAGACGAGGCTGATCCCTCATTATACGGTGAATATCGTAATGAAGGATGTTAATGGCATGGATTTCGAGTCGAGACAATACATTGAGATGGTTGATGATGGTTTCCATACGAGATTGGTGACGGACAGTGTAGGCCATTATACAGGCAAATACCTCGCCGGTCCGTATGATTTTATTGCCTTTGGAGATACGCAACATGTGGACTTGGACAGAGACACCACCCTCTATTTCCAATCGAGCTCGGAGGCTGTTCAACGAGTGAAGTTCCAGTTCCTGCACGACGGAAAACTGGTCTATCCGCAAATTATGAGTATGGATATTAAGTTGGCGGAAAGTGATCAATCCTACTCAAAAGCCATATCGCATTTTTATGATACCTACGAAGGAAGAAAGAATGTCTGGGTGTTCGACGAACCAACCCTTTGTGAGTTGAACAACTACTATGTGGAGTATACGTTGAAGGATTATGAGTACAACGGAACCTTCCGTTTAGACTATAAGATTACGAATTCGCAGAATGAGGATACGCTCATTTATATCGTTGTTCCGGTGAAACGTTCCGTCACGATTACGATTAAAGATGCGAACACCAACTTGGTGACAGGTGTGTTCGGAAACATTTATAAGTATGACGAGAATGGCACTCTGATGGAATCCTTGACGTACGATAATGGTTCCCACGAGGGAATCCGTACCAATAGTTCTGGCCAAATTATCGACCACTTGGTTCCGGGCAGATACCAATTGAGAATCTTGGACATCAAGCGTGACTTCATCGTGAAGGATTACGATTTGTCCTTCGAGATCATCTCCGGTACGAAGATGTACGATGTGAAGTATGTGGTGAAATACAAATCATCCAAGGCGCCAGTTCCTGGGTTACTACTGGATGTGACGAAAGGGGGAGCCTTCTACAATACCACCTATACGGATGAAAAGGGCGAGGTGGAGTTGTTCTGCGAGGCTGGTAATTATGCTTATGATCTCCATTATGGAGAGGGACACAGTGGCGCCTATGCGTTAAAACGTGACACGACCATCAACCTGTACATCGAGGATCCTATCTTGGTGGAGACGATGACGATTATCGGTTGTGCCTGCGTGCCTCATAACGATACGTTGCCGATGAAACTTCTCTACACACCAGAGAAGGTGACGTTGCAGGATTTTGACTGGTCGGTAGATAACGAGGTTTTGGCACACATGTCGAGTGACGGATCCCTCATCACAAATGATGTGGCCGTGGATGGTTATGTGACCGTCACCGTTCGAAGCAAGGATGGAAGTGGTGTGATGGCTCAAAAGAGATTCTATATCAGTAATTCGGATTGCGGACCGAGCGTCTTGCTCCATTTTGCGGAAACCGAGGATTTGGAGGTGCCATTGACCTCCGACTCATTGCATCTTCGTGTGGCCACTTCGTCCGTTGACGAATTCGATCGTTACTATCTGTACCAAGCTTCGTCCGACAGTGTGAAGTGGGAGACGTTGGTGGGACCGACAGACCAAACGGAGGTCGTGCTTCCGGCTACGCAATATCACAGTGATCTCTATCTCCGGGTGCTCTCTTCCTCCTCACAAGGGGATGTGGCGCGTTTCGTCGAAACTATGGATACGACTTGCGGAAGCAATAAGATATCCAACCAGTTGACGTTGCGTATCAACCACTTGAAGCCAGTACAGTGGCCGGATTCTATCTGTGTCACTGCCAAGGAGATTACGTTGGAGGTAAGCACCGAGGAGTTGGGTAATTTGGCGGCTGGCTATACAGTTGTCTGGTACGCTAAACCGCTCTCCGCCGATACCTTCCAGCGATTGGATGCGGATGGTTTGACCAAGGTTACCCTTCCGATCGACTCCACTACCACATATAAGGCGGTCGTACAGAAGGATACCATTGTCGCCTCCTATGTGGAGCAGACGGTCTTTGTTGAACAGTTGTTGGACTTCAAGTTGATGGTCTCCGAGGATACCGTCTGCTTGGGTGACACCATCCTATTCTGGACAGAGATTACCGAAGGAGAGGCGGGTGATTATCTTTGGAACAATGGTCTCTCAATATCGAAGGTTCAGATGATTGCCACGGAAGAGCCATTCTATGTGACAATATTGTCTCGTTACAATTTATGCCCTTCCCGTACGGATACCATTTCGCTGACAGTTGACAAACCGATAGATTTCTCTCTTTCCGCTGACCGCACCATTTTGTGTAAGGTCGATACGATGGGCGTTGATATCAAACTCGACACTTTGAGTGAGAAGTTGGGAAAGATTGTTTGGAGCACTGGCGCCACCGATGCGATGATACATATTGTTCCGCAGGAGAGCGGCGATTACAGCGCTACGGTTAGTTCTCCATTGGAGAGATGTCCTCAAAAGAGTCAGACTGTCTCCATTAAGGTGAATGAGCCTTTGGGTGTGACACTTGATGCGGATAAAGTGGATATCTGCCAGGAGGGTACTGAAACCGTCACATTGACGGCCCATCCACAAACAGGTGAGGTGAAGGAGTATGTGTGGTGGAATGGAGAAAAGACACTTGTCAACACCATCACCTTCGTGCCGGAGGGCAATGTGGTACCTTCGGTTTATGTGAGAGATGGTGTTTGTCCGGATTCTGCCGTGGATAGTGTGGAGATCAAGGTGGCTAAGCCATCTTCGGTAACGATCTCCTCTCCTGATAAGATCTTCGAGTACCGTACCGACATCAATTTGACTGCGGGAGTCTCCTCCTTCGTTTATGGTCCGTACACTTGGTATGCGATTGATGCGGAGGGCAATGAGACGCAAATTGGTGTCACCGAGGATTCCCTCACCACCCATTTGCCTGATGGTGATGTCTCCTACTATGTGACGGTGGAGAATGGCGCTTGTCCGATTATTGTCAGTGGAACGATTAGTATGCATTTGGCCGACAATATAGTGATCCCTACACTCTTCACCCCATATACGGCGGATGGTCAGAACGATGATTTTATGCCAGGTTATCCTGTGATCATCTACGACCGATATGGCGATATCGTATGTCATTCGGAGAATGGTTGGGATGGAATGTACCGTGGCAAGTTGGCCGATCCGGGTGTCTATTACTATGTTCTGACATTGAAGGATGAGCGTGTGGTAAAGGGTACAATCGAATTGTTTAGAAAATAAATTGGAAGGATATATAATGAAGAAGTTATTATCAGCCTTATGTGCCGTTGGCTTGTTGTCTTGCGCTGTGGTAAATGCGGAGCAGAAGACCAACTTCGATGGGTTTTGGAATGTAGGCGTCGAGAATCTACTCTCTAAATATAAGGATGGGAAGGTGCTCTTCGTGAGAAACGACAGTACATTCGTGGCCGACATCGATGAGAAGGGTGTGTTGAGCAATGTTGTTTACACCAATGATTTGCAACGAATCAATTTCGACGGACAGGTCTCTTATGGAGAGAAAACGGGAACCCTTTACTACTCCTGCGCTGGAAAGATATTCACCGCGAAGCAGAAACGCAATGGCAAGTGGGTGGAGGATCAATACATTGATATTCCAGGCACCGGTGTTCAAAGAGATAAGTACAAGGGGTCTGTCTTGGCTTATGCCAACTGGCGTTATCTTCCAAACGACTCTGTCGTGGTGATGAACCCTACGATCAACGAGGACGAGACGGAAATCTATTTCGCCTCCAATATGGTCGGATCCGAAGGGTTGGATATCTGGAAATCCACTAAAATGGCGGATGGCGTATGGAGCGCTCCCGAAAAGTTAGGAAGCAGTGTCAACAGCAAGTCAGATGAGAATTATCCGTTCCTTCGCAAGGATGGCACTTTGGCCTTTGCCTCCAACCGCAATGTGGGCAACCGTGAATCGCAGGAAGATAGATACGATGTCTATGCCAGCCGACGACAGGGTACTCGATTATCCCAATCGATGGCTGATTTGTATGAACAGGAGCGGGTGATGGCGCTACGTTTGGCTTATAAGAAAAGAGTCGCGGACTCTATGCGGGCGGAGATAGACCGCGTCAATCAGTTGGCAAAAGAAGAAGTCTCTGATTCGTCAGCTCTCAACGGCACCTCACCGACGGAGTCTCAATCCGTCGCTTCTAATGACGCAGAAAAGGGTACGGAAGATAAAATCTCCGCACCACTCTCCACGCCACAGGCTATTGAGCGAGAGAAGAAGATTGAGAAAGCCTTGGCTGCCAAGCCTGATTCGGTCATCCAAGTTTCCAAAAATGTCCTTGCCACTAAGGAGATGCGTATCTTCTATTTCGAATTCGACAAGGGAATTCCGAATGGCAGTTATAAAGAGGATTTGGAGGTTGTGCTTGATTTCATCAACGCCTATCCGGAGAGCAAGTTCCTCATTGTGGGACATACCGACGAGCGGGGAAGCGACGAGTACAATATGGCCCTATCCGAGAAACGTGCGGAGTGGGTATTCTTCAACCTATTGGTGAAGGGGGTGAAGTTAGATCGTATGCAGACGAAGGGAGAGGGTGAGCGTCATCCACTCATTAAAAATGCGCAGACGGAGGAGGATCACCAAAAGAACCGTCGTGTTGAGATCCATAAGTTGAATTAATAGGCCAATAGGTCATCTATAAGATAGAAGATATGAAGCGTAACAGAATTTGTCAAATCGTATTTGCGATCTGTATATCATTCCTAAGTGTGGGGAACACCCACGCCCAGCAAGACTTGTTGCTCTCGCAGCAATTTTTCTCCCGTATCAATGTCAATCCGGCTGGTAGCGGAAACAACGATAAATTCGACCTCTTCGTTTTGGGGCGTTTCCAATGGGTGGGTGTCGATAAGGGGCCTAAGGTGGGTTTGCTGAACTTCTCCGGTTATAGCGAGAAGTTGAAGTCCAGTTTGGGACTCTCCGTGTTCCACGACCATTTGGGCATCGGACACAGCACCACCAATGCGCAGGTAGCCTATTCTTACCATTTGGACATCACCGAGAAGTATATCCTCTCCTTGGGCCTCTCCGCAGGTGCGAATTTTGGCTATTTCAACCCGGAGGACCACATTATTCGTGATGAGTCTGAATACACCGACACCGAGACCTTCGTGCAGGAGAAAACCACGGAGGTCACGCCAGATATGAACTTCGGTTTTGAGTTCACCTCCAAACATTGGATGGTGGGTGCCTCTTGTACTCACTTGTTGAATAAGGAATCCACCACCTTCAAAGCGGGCCGTCACTTCTATGTGTATGGTAGAGGATTCATCCCTGTGTCGGAACATTTCGACATCGCACCTGCGCTGGTCTATATGCACAAGAATAAAACCAATATTTTGGAGATCAATGCGATGGCCTTTTACGATCGTTTCATTTGGGGAGGAGTGACTTGGAAGCCTGATTTGGCTCATCCAACACAGATGTCTATGATGGCTTTCACATTGGGTATCGAATTTTTGGAGAGGTACCGTGTGGGATACACCTTCGATTTGAATATGGGCAAATACAATAATTTACCCTCCAACACCCACGAGATTCTATTGTCTATCCAGTTCTAATAGCGTTTGTTACGAAACGAAGAGAGGGTGCCAAGATTGCTTGACACCCTCTCTTGCTATTGAGAAACACTTGTCTTACTTATTGTGGTGAGGAGCGTGATGTCTGCCCTCCCCGTGATGAGGCGTTCCATGGTGGTCACCCATTGGGCGCTTAGGTCCCATCTTCATCATGCCACCGAATGATTTCATTTCGATGAGTTGTTTCTGCTCCTCGATGGATAGTTGCTCGAAGTTGGTCCATTTCTGCTCCATTTCAGCCTTCTTCGCGGCGATTTCAGCCTCTCGTTTGTCGATTTCGGCCTTCTTCTCCAACAGCAATGCCTTCTGTTCCTCTACCGAGAGACTGTCGAACTTCATCCATTTCTGGCATTTCTCTTTCATCTCTGGCGTCATCTCCTCCATTTGGCAACCTGGACGCATACCACCGTGAGGACCGTGGCCACGACCGTGTCTTGGGCGTACTTGAGCGTCTAACTCAGGCATATCCTCCTCATTGAACTCCTCTTCCTGAGCCTCCTGATTTTCCTGATTTTTGCAACACTTGCCATCCTTACCGCAATTGCAGCAAGAGGCAGCTAAGAATAAACCAACCAAAGCAGTTGTAGCGAATACTAATACCTTTTTCATAATCATACTATTTTAAAAGTTTGTACGGCTAAAGTAACGACATGTTTAGTTGTGTGCAACAATTATCGACGAAATTTTCGATTTATAAGATGAATAGGGTGATAGTCGTGATGAAAGGTGTTCGTAATAATTAATGATTTTGTACCTTTGTGATGGGTTTGCCTGTTGGCAAACAGACCGTGTGCCGAAGGAGGGGAAGAGCGGTCAAGTGTTTAATGTACTAATTTGGATTTTGAATATGATGTAAATACTGTCTTGAAAATATAAGTGAGCTTTATTCATTCATTCTGAACATATAGCCGAAAACCGCCAAATCTTTCAGCATACTGTACACAACGGAATAAATGGAAGTGGGCTTGCGTCCTTTGGGGCGTGAGCTGCCTTTGTTTATCGTTGTGTGGGGTTGCTTGGCGGTTTCCCTGGCTGTTCAATAAACAGATGGTAGTTACACGCCTTTTTTATGCCTATGGCTGTACATATAGGGAAATTAATAAAAGCGGAGATGGAACGGCAGGAACGTGGCCCTTCTTGGCTGGCGAAGCATCTTCATTGCAATCGGCAGAATGTTTATGATATTTTTACGAGGGAGAGCTGTGATACCGCTTTACTTGCGAAGATATCAATAGAGTTAAAACATGATTTTTTTAAGGATTTGAGCGGAGATACATTTGGGAAGGGGTAGCGATATTTATTTATCTTCATAATGTCCCCAGCAACTTAACACGATAACATTGATGATACTGTTATCTATACTATAGATAATTCGATGCTTGTCAGTAATACGTCTTGACCATTTACCCGAAAGATCGCCTTTTAATTTTTCAGGTTTTCCAGTGCCGGTCTCAGGGTGTTCTCCTAACTCAAGCAATAATTTGGCCAATTTTTTGAATGCACTAGGTTCGCTTCTTTTTAGTTTTTGGATATCTTCTTTGGCAACAGGTGAGATGATTATTTCGTATTTCATAGTTCATTTAAAAATTTTTCCAGTTCTTCCTTGTTGCGGATGACGATACCCTCACCATCCTTGGTTTCTTTTTCTGATCTTGCTACCTTTTCTATCAGTTCTTCCTTGCTTAATGCTGTGGCCTCATCTTTTTCCGCGTCAACGAATTTTGTCAGCAACGTTTCTACGTAATTGTTGAGACTTCTATTGGAGCCTGTTGCAAGACGTTTAAGATCTTGAATAAGACTCTCTTTAAGCCTAAAGCCAGTGAATATTTTTTTGTCTGTAATCGTTTCCATGTTATATAAGTGTTAACGGAATGATAGCACAAAGATATATAAAATTTGTTATATACACACTTCACAGTTGTATATTATCTCACCCATCTACATGCATATATGCTACACTGTCATGTCTGTCGTTGTCCGTATGCCCATATTCGCATCTCCCCGCACATACACTACACTGTCGTGTCTGCTGCCGTGGGCACATCCGCTCTGCTGCCGTGGCGCTCACAGCCCTGCACATCCACTCTACAGTCTTGCCGGTCACTGCCCCGCACATACACTACACTGTCGTGTCTGCTGCCGTGGCGCTCACAGCCCTGCACATCCACTCTACAGTCGTGGCGCTCACAGCCCTGCACATCCACCGCCACTATCGTGTCGTGTATGTACGGGGTTATAGAGGTAGCGTCTTGCAGACGCTGGGGGATTAGTGCGTCTAAAAGACGCTACAAGTGTCGGTCTGGTTGATATGGTGTATAAGAATATTATACACAACTGTGTAAATAAATGTATGATAGTGTAAATGAATATGTTACGGTGGTTTCTTTGTTTGCAGGATATGCGTCTCTATATTTGTAAAAATGTTAATTAAATAAATTACTCATATGAATGAAGAAAACTTTCCTATGGCTTACGAGTTGTTATTACGGACTCTTTATAATTGCCAAAGAGCGAAATATGCCGGTGTAGATGCTAATTACGCAAATAAATATTTAGCGTCTAGGGGTTATACTAATGGTGTAGAATTTGGAAAACTTTATGCTTTTCTTTTGGTGGCACTTGATTATTATAAGACTTCACATCCAGAAAAAGACAGAATTGATTCTTATATTTTGCGGTTAGATGATGTACGAGGAAGGAATCAATTGATTCAATTCGTGTCCGAGTGTTTACAATATGTAAATGAACAATGACTGGTTAGATAGTAATACAGAAATAGTTTGTCTCACAGTATGAAGAAAAGTTCTAAGGATTTTTTTAAGGGATTGTTAACTGAGGTGGAATCTCTGACAAAGGGCAATCATCCTTATGTCGCATTTTGGATTATGTGCTCTATGATTGAGTTCCTGGGGATTTGTATGTGTGAAAAAGCTCGATGGAGAAACGGCAAGAATAAGAGTAAAAAACTTTTTAATAAAGCACTTGATTTAGACGGCTTACAGGCATACAAAAAGATTGATTTGTATGGATTGCTTCGCTGTGGCTTGTTGCACTCAATGTTGCCTAGTGCTTCCATCAGAGTCAGTGCAGTTGATGATGAATTTGGAAATGGTAAAGTCCCTATTATAGGTGCACAGTCGCTTCTGTCAAACATAAAGAAAGCATGGGAAGATCTTCAGAAAGATGGGAAATGCAAGAAAGATTTAGATGAACTGATTTTTGAAGTAAATCCCATCGAGACATCCTCGGAAGCATCTTCTATATCAGGAAGTACGTCAAATTGTAAATCAAAGTAAGATATGGATATGATTGTTATGAGAAAAATAGTTATTGTTTTACTGGCATGTTTATCGATCGTAGATTTGAGTTATGCCAAGGGAAAAGGGAAAGAAATAGAAACGGTAAATGTCGTTCAAAATTCTTCATCACAGAAAAAACCAACAATCATGATATTGCCAAGTGATAATTGGTGTACCATGCGTTATTTTATGACCACATGGGATAATCAGGGAACTAAGGTAAAAGTTCCAAATTATTTACAGGCTTTTCAAGAAGATACTGAGTTAGGGCAGGTTATCAGTAAAGTTGGTGGTATATTAACAGATTTGGGTTATAGTATAAAAGATGTCGAACAAGAATTAAGAGCTATCAATCAGCGTCAGGCCGAGGATAATGTAACAATGTCAAAAAACGCAGGAGCATCATTGGCAGAGAGCCCTCTTGATATTTTGAAAAAAAGGGCGAAAGCAGATATATTGATTCAAATATGGTGGAAAGTAAATAGGGAGGGTTCCAACAAATCTGTATCATTTACATTAGAGGCTTTTGATTCTTACACGAGTAAGAGAGTTGGAACTTCTACTGGTACAGGCAGTGCTTCTTCCGAAATTGTTCCTGTCCTTCTAGAAGATGCGGTGAAGGCAAACATAAAAGAGTTTGACAGACAAATGGTCGCTTTCTATAAAGACATTAATACCAAAGGTAGAGAGACTATTTTAACAATAAAAAGATGGAATGATTGGTCTGAGGATTTAGAAAGTGACTTCAATGGGACACAACTATCAGAGATAATAGAGGATTGGATGCATTCAAATACGGTTGGTGGAAATTTCAATCTAACAGATGCCACTGAAAACTTTATGCAGTTTGAGCAAGTTCGTATCCCTTTACAAAATGAGTCGGGAAGAAGTTTGGATGCAAGGTCTTTTGCGTCTGGATTGGTGAAATATTTAAAGAATTCTTTTGGAATTCCAGGCAAACTTATGACTAGAGGGTTAGGTGAAGCGATTATTGTACTAGGAGAACAATAAATTTATGAAAGTATGGGAAAAACATTTTTTTCTTTTTGGATCTTTATATGTTGCCTGATTCCGTGTACAGTCTATTCACAGGGATCATTCGATAAGATATTTGTTAGAGTTGTTCAGCCGCAAAGAGATAATATACCCAACGAAGCACTGAAACAACTTGAGAACAAGATGACTCAGATGATAACTTCTAATGGTGTAGCTGAGACGGATCCTAATAATCGTTTTGTCATAACGTCAAAAGTTAGTATTCTATCAAAAGACATCACATACGGCCCTCCTCAACGAGTTTCCATGAATATGGATTTTACATTCATGATTGGAGATTTGATAGAAAACAAAGTGTACGAATCAACTACTATTTCTGTTATTGGTGTGGGAATCAATGAGAACAAAGCTTTCATTTCGGGGATAACGGGAATAAAGACAAAGAATAAGGAGATTGTGGATTTCCTTAATCGAGCAAAGCAAAAGATTGTTGATTATTACACGAGGAGATGTGCTCAAATAAAACAAGAAGCCGCTAACTCGGCTGCTATGAGAGATTATGACGCAGCTATATACGCACTTATGCAAGTGCCTGAGATCTGTGATTGTTCTGACGAGTGTCAGGATTTAATGATTCAGTACAATACTGAAAAAATTAACTCAGATGCTGCACAACTTCTGCAGGAAGCACAAACGAGATGGAGTGAATCGCCCAATGCGTCTGGCGCTTCGATAGTCGCTGATATTATGGCTAAAATTCCGGCAGGGACGCCAAGTCAATCTTCTGTTGAAGCTTTGCAATCTGAAATCAATAGAAAACTAAGGGCAGATGAGAAGAAAGAGTGGGAGTTTAAAATGCAGAAATACAAAGATGATGTGGAGAAACAAAAGCGTGATGATGCTGCAAGAGCTGTTCAGCAGCAAGCAGATAATGAATATCGTGCGAAACAACAACAGGCTGACAATGAAAGAAGATTGCTCCAGCAACAAGCTGATAACCAATATAGGCAGAAACAACAAGCTGCAGATATAGAAAGCAGAAAACAAACAATTGAGGCATGCCGTCAAGTTGGTTTAGAGTATGCGAAGAATCAGCCTCAAACGCAGTACGAGGTGGTGTATTTATGGTAATATAAGTTATAACGAATTTAATGTTTATGATTATGAATAGATATTGTGTATTATTGTTTTTATTGTCTTTTTTTGCAATAAGTGTTGCATATGGGAAGCAAGTGAAAGGTAATAATTCTAGTGCTTCCCATGCTAACAATTCAATATTAATGCCTGGACAACAATCTCAAGGCGACCCAGGTGACGTTGTGACTGTTTCTTCTTATGGAGATGGGAAAACCAAAGAGGACGCTATTAAGGCCGCATTGAGAAGTGCGTTAGAACAAACATTCGGCACTTTTGTATCTTCAAAAACTGAAGTTCTAAATGATGATTTAGTGTCGGATGAAATTGTTACAATTTCCCGAGGTAATGTACATAGATATAGTGAGATCTCGTCCTCAGTATTGCCGAATGGCAATGTTTCCGTCATGATAAATGCAACGATAAGCATCACCAAGTTGGTAAATTATGCTAAAAGTAAAGGTATGGAAACAGAATTATCAGGGGCAACTTTCATGATGAACAGTAAAATTGCTGACTTGAATTTGAAAAGTAAAGTGACGGCAATGAGGCATTTCTTTTTGACGATTTTTGAAAATGCTCCAGATTTGGTGGATTATGAAATACAAACTGCAGAGCCTTATGGGGGGCGGGATGGAAGATTTTATGTTCCTGTTACAGTCGTGTGTAAACCCAATAATAACATGAGACCTTTTATCAGTTCAATTAATAATGGATTGAAAGAGCTTAAGCCGTCTTTATCTGAGATGGATAAGTATAAACAGTTTGGTTTAAACTTGTATGATATTCAATTAATGCTAGATTTATTCGAAGTTGCGAAAAAAATGTATCTTTCATCAGTTTGTACTAGATTTGTTATTACAGATAATATAGGGAACGAAGTTTATGTGAAACGCAAATTAGGTAGTAATGATGATAGAAAATTATCTTCATGCCATTTGTCTCACGGATTCTTTTCTGTTCAACCTATTGATTATTCACTAATCAATGCAACCCCATCAAAAGGATATGATGATGATTTAATCCATAAATTTGACAATAATTACGAGAAGGTGATGGCTGGTACTTGTATTATTTGTAAACTCGAAATCCCATATTCTAAGGCAGAGATGGGAAAACTGTCTAATCTCAAAATTGCGACATCTTCAGAACATGGATTGTCGTTTGATATTCTTTTGCATCGAGTAAAACGTTCTCCTTATGAAGTAGATATGAAAGATATTATGGGTGTAGATTTTGATAAAGAACAACTTTATATAGATAATTCTATTAAAAATGGTATGATATATACGGGGGGGGATTATGGACGTTACTTGAGACTGTTACAGTCTTTGTATTATGATCGCCCCAGAAATAAATATATAAAATTGAAAGACGACTATAAACTGTTTTTCTCTCCTATACCCAAGAGGGAATAAATTGGTGAAGTTTAAAAATCTTAATTGTTAGTGTCTTTTTTTTTCATAGTTTTATAAAATTTATGGTTATGAAAACCTGTAAACTAATATTTTTTTTTCTGTTTTCAAGTTTGACGATTTTTTCACAAAGTTATAACTCGGAAAAGATCGAGATGACAAATTTTTTAACAAGAATGTATGAGTCAAAGCCATTTGAGGGTGTGAAGTTATTCACTGACTACGAAAATTCATATTTGCTCTCAGTGTTGACATTAGATAAGTCAAAATATACAAATGAGAGTGTTATGTTTCGTGTGGCAAGTGTTAAAGCGACTGCTCAAGTAAGTCGTTTCTTTAATGGATCTCAAATCACTAGTGACCTTGTGATTTCGTCGAAGGAAAATGGTGATGGAACTTCTGAAACCGAAATGATAGAAAGGATTAATGAAAAGTCGTTTGGCTGGACAGAGGCTGTTGAGTTACTGACAAATTTCACTCAGGAAGATAAAGAGGTTTTTATTTATTATGTAAAGGTTGAGTAAAATTTGTGGTAGTCGTTCTAATATTTACATTATGGATTATTTGACTAGTCAAGTGAATGTGTTGAAGGAGCATATTGAGTCTAAAGAAATAGATATTAATCATCCTATTATTCAAGAACAAAAGGAAGGAATTATTGATAATATTTATCAAATGCATTTACATATGGGTGTAGATGTTGACAGGTCAAAAATTGGTGCAATTGTAGACAAAGTGTTTGCAGAGCAATTAGGTGTAGAATAGAGCGTATGTACCCTACCCTCTATTGACGCTGATATTGTATGTATCGTGTCTGTGTTTTCATCTGCGTTTATTCTATGCTACTGCTCCCCCGTACGTCCCCTTCTTATTGTGTCGTGTATGTACGGGGTTACAGAGATAGCGTCCTCCGGACGCTGATGGGAGGGTCATCTATGCTTCTGCAAGACGCTATTTGTATAGCCCCGTAGATCCGAGCGAAGCGAGGATGTGCGGGGTGGAATATGCGAAGCGAGGATAGGCAGGGTGGATGAGGATGATGAGGATATATAGGATATGCGAGGAGGTTGTTAGGAGAACACAACAAAAAAAGCTGCCGGAAACCCGACAGCTTTTCTTTTATTTAAGATGAAAACTGAATAATTACTCAGCCTTACCCTTAGAACCAAGAACGTTAACGATCTTGTGAGTGTACATCTTAACCATCTCCTTACGAGCGTCACCACAGTATTGACGTGGGTCGAAGTGATCTGGGTGCTCAGCGAAGTGCTTACGAACAGCACCAGTGAAGGCAAGACGAGAGTCTGAGTCGATGTTGATCTTACATACAGCAGACTTAGAAGCCTTTGACAACTCTGACTCAGGGATACCGATTGCGTTAGGCAAGTTACCACCGTAAGTGTTGCACATCTCAACGTACTCCTCAGGAACTGAAGAAGAACCGTGAAGAACGATAGGGAAACCACCTTGTGCAGCGAACTTTTGCATTACGCCCTCAAGAACGTCGAATGCCAATGGAGGAGGAACAAGCTTACCCTCAGCGTTACGAGTACATTGCTCAGGAGTGAACTTGTATGCACCGTGAGAAGTACCGATAGAGATAGCCAATGAATCGCAACCAGTACGAGTAGCGAAATCAACTACCTCCTCAGGGTTAGTGTATGTGTGGTGGTCTGCGGAAACCTCATCCTCAACACCTGCCAATACACCAAGCTCACCCTCTACAGTTACACCGTATTGGTGTGCGTAATCACAAACCTTCTTAGTCAAAGCAACGTTCTCCTCGTATGGAAGGTGAGAACCGTCGATCATAACTGAAGAGAAACCGTTGTCGATACAGTCCTTGCAAAGCTCGAAAGAATCACCGTGGTCGAGGTGAAGAACGATTTGTGGCTTCTCCCAACCAAGCTCCTTTGCGTACTCTACAGCTGCCATACCCAAGTAACGGAGGATAGTTCCGTTAGCGTAGTTACGAGCACCCTTAGAAACTTGAAGGATAACTGGAGACTTCTCTGTAGCTGCAGCAGTTACGATTGCTTGAAGTTGCTCAAGGTTGTTGAAGTTGAAAGCAGGGACAGCGTAACCGCCCTTAAGTGCCTTAGCAAACATATCCTTAGTGTTTACCAAGCCTAACTCTTTGTAATTAACCATTCTATTTTTTATTTAGAAATTAAAAATATATTCTCGCCCACAAAGGTATAAAATTTAATTAAGAATTATGAGTTAAGAATTAAGATTTTTATCTTGTTCTATGTACCTCCATACCCTCGACGTGAATTGCACTGAATGGACGGGCTGGACAAAGGTTCTCGCAAGCACCGCAACCGATACAGATCTCGGTGTTGACAGCAGGGTATTTCTTGCCATCTTCCTGCTCGACCATCAAGATCGCTCCGACAGGACAATGGCGAGCGCAATTGCCGCAAGTTACGCCATCGGTGCTCACTACGCAGTTCTCCTTATCGAATACCGCATAACCGATTTGGATGGAGCTCTTCTCCTCAACAGTGATCGGATGAATGGCTCTCGCAGGACATACAGACGCGCACTTATTGCATTCAGGGCGGCAATAGCCCAACTCAAACGACATCTCAGGCTGCATCAAATGTTCCATCTTGGTGGATGGACGCAATACGTGGTTCGGACAGGCTGAAATGCAAAGTTGGCAAGCCGTGCAGTGGCTGGTGAAGTTTTTGACGCTCAATGAGCCGGCAGGCTTGGGTGAGATGTTGCGGGCTGGAATCTTTTTCTCCTCGATGACCGCCAATCCGCCATCCACCTTCTTCGCCTTCGCCTCCATGGCGGCTCCCGCCACGAAGAGTACACCGGTGGTCAAGAAATCCCTTTTAGAGGAATCGACGGTCTCGACGGCTCTCTTTCTCTTCTCGATGGGCCTTCTCACATATTGGACAGCACCCTGACGACAGTTCTCGATGCAATCGAAGCAGGTTACGCAACGGCTATAATCGATACGGTGCTCCTTGGCGTTGATGCAAGATGCCTTGCAGTTGCGAGCGCATTTGCCGCATCCGTTACACTTCTCCGTGTCGATGACAGGTCTGAAGAGGGAGAATTGGGAGAGCCATCCCAATATGCTTCCTACTGGACAGATGTTGTTGCACCAAGCCCTGCCATATCTCCAAGCCACTACACCGAGTCCGATCAGTGTAACCAAAGCCACGATAATGGATACGGAGGACGGAATAACCTGTTCCACCTTATAAAACATATAACTGTCGTGATTCTCCGCAATGGTCGCTAATCCGTTGTTGCACAATCTGTAAATTGGGGCGAAAAGATTGGTCGCGATGCGTCCGAAGGCGCTGTATGGCGCCACCAAGTGTGCGATGAATGAGGTGGCGGGAACGAGCAAAGTGATGACGAAGGCCACCAATGCTCCGATGCGCAATTTCTTATTATTCTCCGAGAAAGAATATCTGTTCTTTTTTGTCTTTTTGCCCAACCAAGTGAAGATGTCTTGCATCACGCCGAGAGGACAGATGACCGAGCAGTAGAGTCGTCCGAACAACAATGTAAGAATAACTAATGCGAAGACAATCACTAAGTTAACAGCCAAAACAGCTGGCAAGAATTGGATTTTCGCCAACCATCCGAAATGGTCGGAGAATGTCCCCGTGAAATCTAAGAACAATAAAGTGATAAGAGTTAGACATGCTATAGCAGCTACGACTCTGATTTTCTTTAACATAAGGATTGAAACATTTATATTGTAAATCGTTGCGAAGATAATAATTTTAATTAAGAAATATGAGTTAAGAATTAAGAAATTACACATATTCGACTTTCGCATTTGTAAAAGCCAGGCACGTGATGTAAGAGGTCTAAAAAGAAAGGAGAGCGTATCAATTTGATACACTCTCCCGAAAAAATCTAATCGTTTTGTTTTGAAATCGTTTGCGATGAAAAAATCTTTCCTAATTATTTAATGTTAGAAAGGAAAATTGTTGGTGTCATCCACTGCTGGTGGTGGCGTCTCGATAGCTGTGTTGGCTGCGGTCGGTGCGGTAGCCAATGGCGCCACGCCTCCCTCCGGCTTCTTGCCAAGCAATTCGATGTTGTCGGCGAAGATCTCTGTGGTGTATCGAGTGACGCCACCATTCTTCTCATCCACCCAAGTACGTGTTCTTAATTTGCCCTCCACATAAATGGGTGTGCCTTTGCGGATATAGCCTTCCGCTACCTTTGCCAAGCCTCTCCAGGCCACGATGTTGTGCCATTCGGTGCGCTCAGGAATGGTTTGCCCTGATGCTGATGTGTAACCTCGCTCGGTGGTGGCGAGTGTGAAGTTAGCGACAGCCACGTCTTTCTCTACGTAGCGAATTTCTGGGTCTTTGCCCACATTTCCAATTAGGATTACTTTGTTAACAGACATAGATTATAAAATTTTAAATGATTAAAATAGTTTTCGAATGCAAATATAGTATTCAATTTTATATCTTGCAATAGTATTTGTTTAAAAAATACACAAAAAAATATTTTTTTGTTGGAAGATCGGGTAGTGGCTTGATTAGAATATGGATAAAAGAAGAGGCGAATTCTTTGTCCTCATAGAACTTTGTGGAGCCAATATTTTTACTAACTTTGCAAAGTTATAAGGAAAAAATTAAAGTAAAATTATATGAAATTTTCTGTTTTAAGTTCCGCTTTGTCATCTCATCTTCAGATGATTAGCCGTGTGATCAATCCTAAGAGTCCATTGCCGATTCTAGATAAGTTCCTTTTTACATTGGAGGGCAAACGCCTTACTTTGACCGCTGCCGACATGGAGACCATGATGCAGACCTTCATCGATTTGGATAGCGCAGAGGGATCTGGTAGTGTCGCTTTGGGTTCCAAGCTCCTCTTGGATACATTGAAGGAGTTCGGTGATATGCCATTGGAGTTTAATGTGGAGGATGGTACGCTTGCCACAAGCATCAAATCGGAATCAGGTGTCTATAACTTGGTGGCTGAGGATGGATCCGAGTATCCTAAGATGCGTACATTGGGGGACGGCGCTAGCCAATTGACGCTCTCTACCGAGGTGTTGAACATGGGCTTGAACAGAACTGTTTTCGCTACGGCTGACGACGAGAACCGTCCATCTATGAACGGTATCTATTTCGATATCACCATGAACGATTTGACTTTCGTAGGCTCTGACGCCCAGAAGCTCTCTTGCATGAGAACCATCTCCGCACGCGGCGAGCAGGATTGCAGTTTCATCTTGCCGAAGAAGCCAACAAACTTGTTGCGCGCCATTTCGCCAAAGGTGGGTGGTAACTTGCAAGTTAAGTTCGATGATAAGAATGCGGTCTTCACATTCGAGAATTATGTGATGGTTTGCCGTTTGCAAGAGGGAAAATATCCTAATTACAAGACGGTGATCCCGCAAAACAATCCTTACAAGGTGACCGTGGACCGTGTCTCTTTGTTGAACACTTTGCGTCGTATCTCTATCTTCTCCAACCAAGCGTTGAACTTGGTGAAGGTGGAGTTGCAACCAAACAGAATGACCGTTTCCGCTCAGGATATCGATTTCTCCATTTCCGCGACCGAAGACTTGGTTTGCTCTTACGACGGCGATCCGATGAAGATCGGTTTCAACTCGACTTTGTTGGTGGAGATTCTCTCCAACCTCCCTTGCGATGAGGTGGTGCTTGAATTGGCTGACCCTTCAAGAGCAGGTTTGGTAGTTCCATTGGCCCAAGACGAGAATGCGGAGACCCGTATGCTTGTGATGCCAATGATGTTGAACGATTAATCGTTGACAGAGATATAATCTGAGAGACGTGCCCGAAAGGTGTCACGTCTTTCTTTGTAATAGAATAAGTATGGAATTGAATTTAAAGAAACCGATTGTCTTCTTCGATTTGGAGACAACAGGATTGAATATTGCAAAAGACAGAATCATCGAGATCTCGGCGATCAAGATCATGCCGAATGGTGACCAAGAGATCAAGACACGTCGTTTGAAACCAGTGGATGACAACGGCAACCAGATCCCTTTGCCGAAGGAGGTGAGCGACTTGACTCACATCACTGATGCGGATTTGGCCGATCAGCCCACCTTCAAGCAAATCGCTAAATCGTTGGCTGAATGGATGAAGGGCTGCGATTTGGGCGGCTACAACTCCAACCGTTTCGATGTGCCTCTCTTGGCGGAGGAGTTCTTGCGCGCCGATGCGGACATTGACCTCCGCAAAAGTAAATTCGTGGATGCGCAGGTGATCTTCAACAAGAAGGAGCAACGCACCCTGACCGCCGCATACCGCTTCTACTGCGACAAGGAGTTGGAGGGAGCGCATGGTGCGCAAGCCGATATCCTTGCCACCTACGAGGTGCTCAAGGCGCAATTGGACCGCTATCCCGATTTGCAGAACGATATAGAATTCCTCTCTGAATATTCAGCCCACAACAATAATGTGGACTTCGCGGGCCGTTTCATCTACAATGAGAAGAACGAGGAGATCATCAACTTCGGTAAGTACAAGGGCCGTAAGTTGGCGGAGGTCTTGTTGACCGACCAAGGATACTACAGTTGGATGATGCAGAGCGATTTCACTTTGGACACTAAGCGTGTTTTGACCAATGTGAAGTTGAAGTACGGCATCCGCTAATAAATTATAATAATAGAGACAGACGATGCCCAACCCCTATTTCCAGTTCAAGCGTTTCACGGTAAGGCAAGATCGCTGTGCGATGAAGGTCGGCACGGACGGTGTCCTATTAGGAGCGTGGTGCGGGGTGGAGGAGGCTTCGTCGATTTTAGATATTGGCACAGGCACGGGGTTGGTCGCTTTGATGGTCGCCCAGCGTTCATCGGCAGAGGTGTTAGCGGTGGAGTTGGATGAATCCGCCGCCTCGCAAGCGGCTGAAAACGTGGCGGAGTCGCCGTGGTGTGAGCGCATTACGGTTGTCTGCGCATCGGTGCAGGATTATGCCGAGAAGGCGAAGCGCAAGTTTGATCATATTGTGAGCAATCCTCCCTATTTCCAAGATTCCCTGAAATCACCGAGGGAAGGGCGCAGTTTGGCGCGCCATACCGATTCACTCTCCTACGAGGATTTGGTGAAGGCGGTGGTTGCCTTGTTGCGGCCAGCGGGGAGGTTTTCCGTGGTTGTCCCCACCTCTGAGTTCGAGGATATGAAGCGATGTGCGGCGTCGGTAGGTCTGCGCTGTTCTCGCCGTACCGATGTTTTGCCTACGCCTACGTCAGCTTCTAAGCGCGTTTTGGTGGAGTTTACCTTATCGGAGGTGACAGAACCTGTCGAAGAAACCTTGGTGATAGAGGCCTATGGCCGTCACCAGTATTCTCAGCAGTATATCTCCTTGACCAAAGATTTTTACCTCAAAATGTAGCCTATGGAATTCGCCAATAAATTGATTGCTTGGTATCAGGCGAACGCCCGCGAATTGCCTTGGCGCATGACGAAGGATCCCTATAAAATTTGGGTTTCCGAGATCATCCTGCAGCAGACCCGTGTGGTGCAGGGTATGGATTATTACCTACGATTTATCGAACGCTTCCCCGATGTGGTCGCTTTGGCCGACGCCTCGGAGGATGAGGTGCTGAAACTTTGGCAAGGTTTGGGCTACTACAGCCGTGCCCGCAATATGCGTGAGGCGGCGAAGCGTGTGGCGGAAAAGTTTGGCGGCGTTTTCCCAACGGAATATAGCGATGTGAGAGCCTTGAAAGGGGTGGGGGATTATACCGCCGCCGCTATCTGCTCCTTCGCCTACGATTTACCCTATCCAGCGGTGGATGGCAACGCCTACCGCGTCTTGTCCCGTGTTTTTTGTGTGGATGAGTTGATCGATTCGCCGCAGGGGAAACGAGCCTTCACGGAGCTCTCCCAAGAGGTGATGGATCGGAAGCGCCCCGCCCTTTACAACCAGGCGATGATGGATCTGGGTGCGACCATCTGCTTGCCTACCGCACCCAATTGCGAGGCATGTCCTTTGCGAGAGATGTGCGCCTTGAGCGGATCCGCCGAAGCGGTGGAGTACCCGAAGAAGGGGAAAAAACTGGTGTCGCGAGATCGCTACTTCGTCTATTTGGCGGTGGAGGATGGTGAATATACCTACTTGCGTCGTCGCGAGGGGAAGGATATTTGGAAAGGACTATATGAGTATCCGATGGTGGAGTTGCCCCGTCCGTTGACTGAAATGGGTGACGAGGATTGGCTGGCACCTTTGGCGGCGGATTTCACGGATCTTCGTCTAATAGGCCAACCCGTGATGAAAAAGCATATTTTGACTCACCAAAACATCCATGCCGCCTTCTTCCGTGCGGAGGGACACTTTCTGCATCGTGGAGGATCCGACTTTATTGAGTTGAAGAGGTCGCAGTTGGGGGAGTTTGCGGTCTCGAGGTTGATGGAGAAATATCTTTCGGAATAAACCTGCCTGAATGGATTTCTATCGAGATATCGGGCTTCAATAATTCTTTAAATTTTTGTTTTTCAAAAAAATCCATTACATTTGCGCCCGAATGATTGAGTGTCTCTTCAAGGTAGCGCTTGCGGTGCGTCAATCAGGCTGGCCTATTAAAGTATTAATGTTTTAAAGTGTAAGTGTTATGGGTTTTACTAAGACCATGAAAGCGATGGCTACGCTCGCGGTGTCGCTATTATTTTCGGCAAATGCGGTATTTGCAGGTGAGCAAAATCAAAACGATGAAATGAGTAACGGGATGAAACAACAACCATCCACTACATTGCGTAGTGCGACCTCTTATCCGGAAGGTTCTCCAGTGTTCCACAATGGAAAGCTCTCTGTAAGCGGAACACAGATGGTAAACGAGTGTGGTAAAGCCATCCAATTGCGAGGCATGAGTTCCCACGGATTGGCATGGACGCCAGCCGCTTATACAGAGGAATCCATTACCGCTTTGGTGAATGAGTGGAACATCGACTTGTTCCGTATCGCCGTCTATACCCACGAGTGGGGCGGCTACTGCATGACAGGAGGCCAACAATGGAAGACTCCTGAGGAGTTTAATATATATATTGATGCACTAGTGTCCACTAAAAAATAGTGGACGGTTAAAAATTAAAATTATCAAATAA
>JAKSKV010000021.1 GCA_024401555.1 Paludibacteraceae bacterium | reverse complement strand
TTCTAAACTTATTAATACAATCGATGTACGCCTCGACGGATGCGGTCACGATATCGGTTCCCGCACCGAATCCGTAGTAAACCGACCCCTCGAACTCCACCTGCATGTGAACCTTCGCCACATCGTCGCTTCCCTTGTTGATTGCTTGGATGGTGAACTCCTTGAGCACCATCTCTCGCTTGATGATCACCTTCAAAGCTTTAATGGCAGCATCTACTGGTCCATTGCCGGTAGCGGCAGCCTCGAACTTCTCGCCTGCGATATCCAAGCCGATGCTTGCTACCGGACGAGTACCCAATCCACTGGTAACTTGAAGGAAATCGAGCTTGATGCTGTGGGTAGTCGCCCTGTCGGCACCAGCCAATACGAGGATATCGTCGTCGTTCACCTCCTTCTTCTTATCCGCTAACTTCAAGAACTCCTGGTAGGTACGGTCGAGCTTCTCGCCCTCCATCTCGACACCTAACACATGGAGACGGTGCTTCAAAGCGGCGCGTCCGCTACGGGCTGTCAACACGATAGCGTTATCGTCGATACCCACCTCCTTAGGATCCATGATCTCGTAGGTGCCCGCATTCTTCAACACACCATCTTGGTGGATGCCAGAGGAGTGAGCGAAGGCGTTCTTACCAACGATCGCCTTGTTGGGTTGAACCGGCATGTTCATCAAGCTGGAAACCATACGGCTGGTTTGGTAAATCTTGGTGGTGTTGATGTTGGTCTCGATGCCGAGATCAGGGTGCGTCTTAAAGATCATGGCCACCTCCTCAAGGGAAGTGTTACCCGCACGCTCACCGATACCGTTGATGGTAACCTCCACCTGACGGGCGCCGTTGATCGCTCCTGCAATAGTATTGGCGGTAGCCATACCCAAGTCATTGTGGCAGTGGGTAGAGAGGATCGCCTTGCCTGCGGACAAGCCATCCACATGCTCCATCAAATATTTGATTTTCTCTCCATACTCGTTAGGAATACGGAAACCTGTCGTATCAGGAATATTCACGACTGTAGCACCAGCCTTCACAACAGCCTCCACCACGCGGGCAAGGTATTCATTGTCGGTACGGCCGGCATCCTCAGCGTAGAACTCCACATCCTCGACATAGCGTTTCGCATACTTTACCGCAGCCACCGCACGTTCGATGATCTCTTCCGGTGTGGAATTGAACTTATAACGGATATGTGATTCGGAAGTACCGATACCAGTATGGATTCTCTTGTGCTTCGCAAATTTCAAAGCATCCGCAGCCACATCGATGTCCTTCTCCACTGCACGGGTCAACGCGCAAATGGTCGGCCATGTAACGGCCTTGGAAATCTCGATCACTGAATTGAAATCACCAGGACTGGAAATAGGAAATCCCGCCTCAATCACATCAACACCTAAAATCTCAAGCTGCTTGGCAACCTGGATCTTTTCCACCGTATTTAACTGACAGCCAGGAACTTGCTCACCGTCACGTAACGTAGTGTCAAAAATAAATAATCTATCGCTCATATCTTTTATGTTTTATTTTTACTCTTTTTTATAGATCCCGAACCGTGTCATAACAAAAAAGAAAGCCTTTCACACTGGGAAAGTGAGAAAGGCTTTAAAATATTGATATACACATTCCCACTCTCCCTTACTTTTGCAAGAGAAGCAACAAAATGTGTATGTTAATGACAAAATTCATACAATCTAATTTTTCAAATCAGTTCTTTTATGGAACCTCCATTAAAACGACACAAATTTAGAGTGTTTTTTAATAATGTCCAAACTTTTTTATGGTAAAAAACATTGATTTTCACCAAAAACGAACGGATAAACCTCTATCGCATCGCTGGCTTCCTATCCATGTCGCTCTTATCATTGAGCGACGAGAACATCTCGGCTTTCACCAACCACGCCACAGAAAAGGCCACCAACATCACAAACTCATTCAACCAAGTGAGCGGGAACCATGCGGGAACCCAATCAAACACAGGCGTCGCGGTCAAAGCCTGAATGATGCAGAAGGCGAAAATAACGGATCCACAAATACGATAGACACGATTTCTCTTCCGTTTCATCACATTGGAATCCGCATGACCTAGGGTGAAGAGGAACATGATGTTCACGCCGAAAGCGATGAACAAAACACATGCAGAGGCAGTGTGAACAATGTTGCTTATGTCTATCGGCAAATTGAACATTCCCACTGTTTCGGGCGCTCCCGGCGTCCTACAAGGGAATACGACAACACCCAAGCAACCTGCCGCTTGGATAATAGACATAGCCTTATCTCGCCAATCGTAACCCTCGAAAATATAACTAAGGAAGAATACTGCCGCTGAGAAGAGCAGTCCGATCATACATATCTTGGAGGAGGCATAATAGGTCGCACTGATACTCAGATACCATCCGTCAAGGTTGTTGTCCGAACCGATCATGCCCAACAGCACGCAAGCAGGGGCTAACAAACCGCACAAAATGCCCAACATCTTACGCTGGAACAGAGAACTGGATTTGACTTCTCTCTCGGTGCATCCACACTCACACTCACAAACATTTTCCAAATTGTCCATCTTCACATCAAAAAAATTTAAATATACGTACTAATCACGAAAACGTTTCGTCAAATCTCCGAAACACTCAATACGGCGATCACGGAGGAATGGCCAAATTCTGCGGACATCCTCACTACGCGTCATAGAGACCTCCACTACCCTATTCTCCTCCTTGTCGCTTGGGAACTGAGTCAAGAGCTCGCCTTGCGGTCCCGCCACGAAACTATTGCCCCAGAACTGGATACCATTGGTCTCGCCCGAAGGATCCTTTTCGACACCCGTACGGTTGACTGTGATGACAGGGAGACCATTCGCCACGGCATGGCCACGCTGAACCGTCATCCATGCGCCCAGTTGACGATCTTTCTCATCCTGAGGATCGGTGCTCTCCCAACCAATAGCGGTCGGATAGATCAGCATGTCCGCTCCGGCAAGCGCCATCAAACGCGCGCCTTCCGGATACCATTGATCCCAACAAACCATCAAGCCCAACTTGCCCACACTGGTCTGGATCGGATGGAAGCCCAGATCACCTGGCGTGAAATAGAATTTCTCGTAATAGGCTGGATCATCCGGAATGTGCATCTTGCGGTACTTCCCCGCAATGGAACCATCCCTTTCAATCACGACCGCTGTATTGTGGTACAAACCCACCGCACGTTTCTCGAAGAGAGAAAGTACCAACACGATGTTCAAAGATTTCGCCAAAGCGGAAAACTCTTCCGTCGATGGACCGGGGATCGTCTCCGCCAAATCAAAGCAGCCGGTATCCTCCGTCTGACAGAAATAGAGCGAGTTGTGCAGCTCCTGCAACACCACCAACTCCGCGCCCTTTTGGGCACACTCGGTTATATTCTTTTTCAGTTTCTCCACATTTGCCCTCACATCAGAGGTGCAACTTTGCTGAACCAAACCTACTTTCATAACTATATTTACAATTTACGATTTACAAATTACTATTTAGGACAAAGTCATTCGCCTAACACACCCTTGGGGAACTGCATCGTCACGCAATGCAGAGAGCCATGTTGATGAATCAACGCGGAGCAATCCACACCTACAATCTCTCGGCCAGGAAAGGCGGTCCGCAAGGCGGCGATCGCCGCTTGATCCTTCTCCGAACGGTAGGTCGGCATCAACACCGCACCATTCATAATCAAGAAGTTAGCGTAAGTGGCGGGGAGGCGGAACTCCTCCTCAAATCGGCCATCCGCCATCGGCAAGGCGACCAAACGGTAAGGGTTTCCCTCATTATCTTTGAAAGACTTCAACTCATCCTCCATCTTTTTCAACGCCTCATAATGCTCGTCGCTCGGATCGTCACACTTCACATAAGCGATGGTCTTCTCATCACAGAGGCGAGCCAACGTATCAACATGGCTATCGGTGTCGTCTCCTGCCAAGTAACCATAATTCAACCACAAAACACGCTTCGCGCCAAAGCTCTTTTTCAAGAAATCCTCCACCTCTTCTTTCGATAGGTGGTCGTTGCGGTTAGGGGAAAGAAGGCACTCGGCGGTGGTCAAAATCGTACCACAGCCATCCGATTCAATGCTTCCTCCCTCCAATGTATAATACAATAAATTCTTGTATTCCACCCTCTTTCCGAAGGTGTTGGAGTGATACAATTTCCGGGTTATCTGATTGTCGAAATTGGCGGCGAACTTCATGCCCCAACCATTGAATTGGAAGTCATAAAGGCAAGGTTCCCCATCTTTGAAGACGGTAATCGGGCCATGGTCGCGGGCCCAAGTGTCGTTGGTCTCCATCACACGAAAGGTGATGTTGTCATTCATCGCGTCGCCCAAAGCGTCACGCACCGCCGCCTCATCCTTGCACACAATCAGCAGAGGCTCTCTGCGGGATATTTCACGGGCTATATCCGTAAAACAGGCTACTGCCTCGTCCAACATATAGGCCCAATCGGTCTCCTCATGGGGCCAAGTAATCATCACGCCACTTTGGGGTGCCCATTCCGCGGGTAGGTATAATGCCATATTCTCCAAATTAAGAGTTGATAGGACAAAGATATAAAAGTCTCCGATTGTATCAAAATCCAAGTCCAAGAGGATTTCCTATCCCAGGCAGCAGGATCGACCTCTTCGCTTCGCCTTATCGCTCCAAGGTTTTCTTCCCTTTCGTGACGACAACACCTTGAGACTCCTTTGAGATCTCCACGCCCAACAGGTTGTATCGCGGTTGGTCATCCAGTTCTTGGGAATGTTCCACATTTCGGACGCCCGTCTCAGAAGCCACGAAATCATACTCAATAACTTGTGTGTCAAGAATATAACCACTCACAACGGCAGGACTGGACAATGCGGTGCCATCGTGGTCGCACGCCAATGCGACGGGGATAGTCACCTCCATGGAGGCGCCTGGCAACAAACCTCGGAGAGACTCCTCCGAACGGATGTCATCGATGGCGAAATAGGCATCACGGTAAAGAGGGGCCACACCGCTATTGGTCACCATAATTTTGGTCTGCAAACCATCACTTTGGCAATCCGTCACCACAAAGTGGTAACCAGTGGCCATGCTGCACTCCTTGAAGCGCACAGCCGTATTGTAGGGATTGCGTCCTGAAGGATTATCATTGGCAATCATAAATGTGATATGATATTTGGCGGATTGTTCCTCCCACGTATGGCCATACAATCCCTCTGGATTGGTGAAATTTGTCTGGTCTTTATCGGAATAGTAGCTTACCTCACCACCACACACGCCAGTTTTCCAACGTTCCATTCCCATGGTGTTCCAACACCGTTCGTTGTAACCATCCCTCGAACCGATCTCATGGTTCTCATGCATGAAAGAATCATCGAAGATACCGAATGATAGACCTTTCAACTCCTTGTCCGCGGCAAAGGGGGTATATTCACTGCTCGCCGCATCCTTGCTGATGGCCCACGGAATATTCATCACCTCCGAAAGGTGGAGGAAAAACTCTTTTTGGTACGCCTTCGTCGGGAAGTTTTTCCCAAACTCGATCTTCACGCCATTGTCATCATAGATATGATATTCCGACCAATGGCCAAAGCCCACCTCCACGAAGGCGATGCGGGGATCCTTCTCATATTGCTTCGAGAAATCGGCATAGAATTGCTTGGTGAAGCGTTGGAGTTCAACGTTGCTCCAGTCCGCATAATAGGTTGGGCCATCACCCGCCACATTTTTATAGCTTTCCTGATAGTCCGGCATAGCCTTGATATAGGCAGGCACCCCGGAACTTCCTGGTTTGTCATCGACCATTCGTTCGCCTGGATATTCGTAAAAGAAGCGTATGATAGCCTGGTGGTTGCGGCTTTTGACATCATCCAAAAGATTATTCAGGTAACGCCAGTCATACTGTATCGTGCCATCCTCTTCGCATCCGACCACCACCTTACTCGGTGCCACATAAGAAAACTCCAAGGCGTGGCTATCGCCATAACTCGAAAATCTGTTCTTTGCCTCTTCTGGCCATAAAACCAAACCCGTCATGGGTTGCACATGCGACACCTGAGAGGAGAGCGTGATATGCTTCCAATCCGCCGCCATGCCCGTTAGCGCATAACCAAGATGGATGGCCAACAAAATCACAATCTGCTTCATCATTTCTCAAACGTAAAAAATCGACGGCAAGATATGGGATTTTTTTCAGATGCGCAAATGCGAAACCGCAAGCGCTTCCCAATGCCACCTATGCGTTCAACCATCGTCTACTTTCAGATGTGTGACAAAATATTTCAACAGAAATTAAAAAGCATCTTAATTAAATTTCCTATCTTTGACGCAATAATTGCAAGTATAAATAAGTACCGGACAAATCAAAAACGGAAAATGGAAAACAGCGATATCTCAAGAAGAAACTTCCTCAAGAAATTGGGTGGAACCACCCTCGCCACCGCAGCCGTATTAACAGGATGCTCCAAAGAGGAGGAGAAGAAGGTGCAAGGCACCAACACACAAGAGATTCCCACTGACAAGATGACCTACAGGAAGGATGCGCACGGCGAAGATGTCTCCATCTTGGCCTACGGATGTATGCGCCTTCCTACCACTATGGGTGTCAGCGGCCGTGAGGACAGCAAGAACGAGATCGACCAAGAGGAGGTGAACCGATTGGTGGACTACGCCATCGCGCATGGCGTCAACCTCTTCGACACATCCCCTGCCTATTGCCAAGGACGTTCGGAAAAAGCTGTCGGCATCGCCCTTAGCAGACATAAAAGAAGCGAATATAAAGTCTCCACAAAACTCTCCAACTTTGGCGTTTACACCAGAGAGGCATCCCTGGAGATGTACCACAACTCTTTCAAGGAGTTGCAGGTGGACTACATCGACTACTACCTACTCCACGCCGTGGGCGGTGGCGAGGACGCCATGAAGCTCTTGGCAGACCGCTACTTGAACAACGGCATGCTCGACTTCTTGTTGGAAGAGCGCAAAGCAGGGCGCATCAAGAACTTGGGATTCTCCTATCACGGAGACATTCGTGTCTATGACTACCTGCTCTCCCGCCACGAGGAGATCAACTGGGACTTCGTTCTCATCCAGCACAACTATGTGGACTGGAAGCACGCCAAGAAGATCAATCCAGGCAACACCAACTCGGAATACCTCTACGGAGAGTTAGAGAAACGAGGTATTAAGGCCTTCGTCATGGAACCGCTATTGGGCGGAAACTTGGCGAAGCTCAACAACCATGCGACCGAGTTGCTCAAAAAGCAAGATCCAGACGCAAGCATCGCCTCTTGGGCTTTCCGTTTTGCGGGTACACAACCGAGCATATTGTCCGTCATCAGCGGAATGACCTACATGGAGCATCTACAAGACAATGTCAAGACCTATTCCCCACTCGTTCCTATCAACGAGAAGGAGGAAAAACTGCTCATGGAGATCGCGGACATCTACGCCAACTACCCTACGGTGCCATGCAACACTTGCCAATATTGCATGCCATGCCCTTACGGTTTGGATATTCCGACCATATTTACCCACTTCAACAAGTGCCTCAACGAGGGATTGGTCATCGAAGACCGCGGCAACGAGCAATACAGAGAGGCTCGCAAAGCCTTCCTGGTAGGCTACGACCGACAGGTTCCTAAACTACGCCAAGCGGACCACTGTATCGGCTGCGGCAAATGTCTGGAGGCTTGTCCTCAACGCATCAACATCCCGAAGGAGATGCAGCGCATCGACCAATTTGTGGAAATCATCAAAAAGGATGGCGCCGACTTAGGTTCAGCCGCACGCCTCGCCATTCTGATGAAGAAACTGGACGAGGGCAACCACTCCTGCGTCATCGGCAAGGGCGAAGAGGTCAGGGTTTATAGCAAACGAGGCGTGATGGATCTTTACGAGTTGGCGGAGAGCGGCGACAACTTCACCCAAGGCGCCTTATTGGCGGACAAGATCATCGGCAAAGGAGCGGCGGCATTGGCTATCCAATGTGGCGTATCACAAATCCGCACACACATCATCTGCACACCGGCCAAAAAGATGTTGGAGGAGCACGGCGTGAAGGTCACCTTCGAGCAGGAGGTGGAATTCATCGAGAACAGAGCTAAGACAGATTGGTGTCCGCTGGAGAAACGCGTCAAAGAGTGCAGCACACCCAACGAGTGTATGCCTGTCATCCGACAATTCATCCAAGATCTGAAAGCTGGGAAAATCTAACCAATTCCTTTTCGGAAATAAAATTCTAATAAACATAACAAGGGGAGACTACTTTCACAAGCCGTCTCCCCTTTTTGACATACTTTGTAAGTTTACAATCAGTGTTAATGTGTAATACTCTAATTTAGGAAAACACTTCGACATACGCAAATATACAAGCCAGCATTTATCGGAGCTTGCGAGGAAATAGAAACCTCATTTTCGCATTATTTTCAATTGTCCGAAAAAATGGGGAATCATCATGGGGCGGATTAGGGAATATAAAATTATCATTTTTATACTATTTAATCTTTACAAAGTATTTTTAAAGAAATAATCATATCCAAAACATTTTTTATTCCTACTTTTGGTTAATGTTTGATATATATTCAATACATCATCAATTTTAAATCTTAAAACAAAAATCCCCGCATCCAAACGAATGCGGGGATTTCTTTTTTCAGCAAAGAAAGGGAAAACCTACTTCACCATCATATATAGCTTTCCATTTCTAATAAACATCATACCCTCAGTAGGCATCACTGGACGACCTAACATATCGTAGCAGCGTCCATCCCCCTCCTCTTCCGTAGAGAAGAGATCTTCCACAAGCGTTGGTTCGCCAGACTTCACCTCCAAGAACGCAATGAAGCAAACCTGTTTGTCCGTAAAGGTGAAAGTGAAGGAGTCATGGATATCCTCCGTGAACTCATAAGAGACAACAGAAGGGTTAGATCCATAACTTTCCAATTTGTTCACAGAGAACGGCATGCTTACCTGATGGCCCGCCACCTCGGAAAGCGTCGCCACACCATCCTCCGCATTGGTATATCCCACAAACGTAATCTTCACAGGCACCACATCCTTAGGAAGATAAACCGTATTTTGCGCACCGTTTGAATTCTTCATCGTCTTATAGGATCCGCCATTGTAGGAGATGTTCTCTCCATACAAGACACTCTTCTGCGTATTGCCCGTGATACACCACCCATACTCCTCCTTGCCGGAATCGGTGCAAGTCCAAAGGTTCAGATAGTCCGCATTGCCCGTAGAGGAAGAGAGCGATCCGTTGTTGTAATGGAATACTACGGTGCTATTGGTAACCGGCACGGTAGGATCATCTGGTATCACAGGCTCCTTGAAACCATTGGCGGTCACCTTATTGGAACTTACGCCCAAACCGCCCATTCGGTTCGCCGCACGAACGGTAAAGACATCCGACTCCTGCGTGCCAGCTGGAAGCGCATAAGAGTTAGTCGCCACATTCGCCACATAGGTGTCGTTCTTGAAAACCACATAACAGAGTGCGGAGTCATTGTCCACCCACTTCAAATAGCCATCCTTCAAGACAACCTTCGGCGCTGACACCAACTTCACATCGTTGTCAGGCTGCCAATTATCACTTCCGGACAAGACATTCCGCAAGGTGTATTTTGCCGCATCAGAAGCGGATAGCACCGGGTTCACATAGGCTGTCACCCCATTCTTTTCATAGAAGGAGCGACGGTTGGAGAGGTTCAACGCATTACCAAACGCATCACGGCTATTGTACTCCGCAAAGAGGACTGGCATCACCGCATTGATCGGATTGCCCCATGCCGCATCGGTAGGCACCTTCTTCATGGTCGTATTGATGTAAACCGCACGAGGCGATTTATTCCAAGCGCGTCCCAAGGTGTAGTTCTTGTTGGTGTTATCATAGCCATCAATGGTGCAATTGCTGAAGACATAACCCCACTCGCCCGTTCCCGCAGGAGCGGCGATGCAATCGTTGGCGCGGTTCTCCAAATAGAGCAGGCATCTATCGAAGAAAATGTCACCTCCACCGCAAATGAAGTCCACTGTTCCATGTATTTCGCACTCCTCCAAGTAACTACGTCCCGCACCCGTATTCGAGTAGTAGGTGTCCTGCGTACTCAACATTCTAACTCGCTTGTAAATGTTCTTATTACCCTTATCCTGCACCACGACAAAGCGGTTGGCGCTGGCCGTCGGATTATTATAAGCTTTGTTCTGCAAGGTTATATCCTGCAGATAGAGGTTGCTGGCGGAAGAGGAGAAGCAGAGCGTTGCGGTGACGCTGATTCCCTCTGTAGAGGCCGCGTTGTAGATCGTCACGCCAGCGGTGCTCTGTCCGACAAAGGAGACATTGCCCTTTCCCCAGGTGGTCATCTGGTTCTCGTTACCAGTCAACGTGCCGATGTTATAGTTGCCATTCGGGAAGAAGATGATGAAGCGAGATTTAGAAGATGCCTCCGCCGCAGCCTTTGCCGCAGCGAAATTGCCATCCACGCCAACAACGAAATCATATTTACCATGGTTGGCGGTGGCAGAAGGTTGATATTGTCCATCATCCTCGGAGGTTTCGCCTCCTTGATTGCCCGCACCCGGATTGGTGGTCACATCACAGGTGATCTTGGAGACGCTGTTCAAAGCGTCCGCCACACCATCCGACATCATCTCACAGACCAAGGAATTCATATAAAGTTCCAAATTGGTATATCCTTCCGCATTGGTGGCGTTACCATCCGAAGCGTTGTTTGGATTCAAGCCATGGGCAGACTCCCAGCTATCAGGGATACCATCCCCATCGGAATCTTTCGGCGCCGATGCGGACTTCAAGGTGGGCCAACCGCCCACGTCGGATGGTTTGTCGATAATACCCAATCCGCCCAACACGGAACCTTTGTAAGTATAAGAGCGGCTCTTGGTCTCATTCGCGATACGCTGATCCACCGCATCTCGGTGAAGAGAGGCTCCCGCATATTTCAGCACCTTCTCATAGGCCACCTGGGCGGTGTGGGTGGAGACAGGTGTCACCTTATATTCCGAATAAGAGGTGATGGACGATTTGTTCATCGAACCGTTGTTGGAATTGTTCACGTCAAAACCGTTCCAATCCCAGTTATCGCCCTTGTCCTCCATATAATTACCCTTCACATAATAGTGGCCATAGACACCCTGTGGCTGGCTGTTCTTGCCATCATCGGCCCAAGGCTCGAAGATACGATACTTGATACTTGATTTAGTGGCAGGTCCAGATTTGTAGTAGTTGTTCACAAAGTTATAGCTACCACCTTCTCCCGCATAACCGCTGTTGGTATTTCCCCAATTGTAGAAGACATTGTTGCGAAGATCCACCAACTCCTTGTCAGGCTCGTTGGAATAACGGCTACCGCAAAGACGTGGTGTACGGCTATCATGGTGAGCCACCAAATTGTGGTGGAAAGAGGCGCCCTGGCCACCCCAGATACCACCATATCCATGGTACCCCTTCGGATGGATGGATCCACGAAGGCTCTCCGCCACCAAACACCACTGCATGGTGAAATTTTGGTTGCCGTAGAAAGAGGCGCACTCGTCGGTACACCAACTCATGGAGCAGTGGTCGAGGATGATATTCTTTCGGTTACGTCCCCAAATCGCATCGCGGTCTTGGGAGATAGTTCCATCCGAAGCCACATCCGGCTTGTCGGTACCTAAACGGAAGCGGATGAAACGAATGATCACATTATCCGCATTCAGGTAGGTCTCATAATTCTTCAAGCAAATACCGTCCCCTGGAGCAGTTTGGCCGGCGATGGTCAAATCGCCTTTCGTTATATTCAAACGTGAGGTCAACTCAATGGTACCGGAGACATCAAAGACGATGGTACGGGGTCCGGACTGCCCCACAGCGTAACGCAAGGAGCCCACTTGTCCATTATCTTCCAATGTAGTGACGTGATAAACCTTACCACCTCTACCACCAGTGGTGTACATACCAAA
The DNA here is from genome assembly GCA_024401555.1 of Paludibacteraceae bacterium. Classification (GTDB taxonomy): domain Bacteria; phylum Bacteroidota; class Bacteroidia; order Bacteroidales; family Paludibacteraceae; genus UBA1181. Next base: position 41,711 of record JAKSKV010000021.1, on the reverse strand, counting down.
ACCCTCCGCACCTGGGAAGGCAGGGGTATCGGCGAAACATTCACCAGCCAATAGTGTCAACAAAAGTGGAAGGATTCTCGCAATTCTTTTCATGTGTATTCGATTTAATTGTTTTCTTCGAATACAAAGTAATATAACTTAACGAGGAAACAAGGAGAAAATCATGTCAATGATTTGTAAAAATAAATCATCACGCTACTCAAAGACAACTTTGAAGGTTTCGTTTATGTTTTTGCCTTGAATTTGCAACAAATAGGTACCCATCGGAATGGCACCAATCTCCACGACATTCTCGCCATGGATCAACTCCGTGCTATTAGCGGCCAACACCCTACCCGACATATCGGCCAAGAGCATATTGCACTCACCTGCCACGGTAGCGTCCGCAAAGATTGAGATATGTCCATCCTGGAAGAGAACTCGCACATGTTCCGCAGGCACATTAACACTCTTCAAGCCCTCTGGAGCAGGTTGGAAGACGAGTGCACCACTATCCCTTGCGACAGGTCCATATTCACCCACCGTGGAAACGCAGTATGCAAAAGTTCCCACAGTATCAGACTTACCTGAGATGGTAACGCTTGAGAAAACAGTATCCATATCCACAGAGATTCCCTGTGGTTGGTTTGGATCCCAATCCACTGAAACGGAGTCGGCATTTTCCCAATGGTACACCAATGGTACGATGCTGTCACCGACATAGAAGGATTGGACAGAATCGCTGTATGAGGATTTAACCAATTGAGGACGAGGACGATCCACGACAAGAAGCCCCTCTCCCTTCAAGAAATCAGGATAATCCGCAGAAGTATAGGTACCGCCAAAGAGCGTATCGGCGCCCAACCTGACAGATTGAACCACCAAGGTACCGTTTAACTCCAAAGAGGCATCGCCTCCCACATATAGACTTCTGGTCTGCGCATCACAATTCAACTGCATGGTTCCAAGGATGACATCGACACCATTCTCTCCCAAAGCATACTCATCGCAAACGCGGAAGACACCATCGCTGATCACCCATCTACCCGTATACGACGAAGCGTCCGCATAGAGGCTCAGCGTATCTGTTCCTATCTTATTGATGATGTCGCTGCCCACCAAAACACCCTTGAGCGACATATTCGCCGTAGTATCTTTGGAGACAACCTGGATAGTTGTCTGATCATCCACGATAATAGTGTCTGCCACCATAGAAGTGGTAGTATTGGAACGGAGCGAACCTCCCCCCGAAACGAATGATCCAAAACGGTTCTCGCCCGCCATCGCAATAACAGCTCCCTTCTCTATGGAGAAAGGCGCACGTTGCGACAAACCTGACGTATTCAGGGTTCCTCTCTTTACAAATACCGTATCGTCGGCGGACGGCACCCGTTGCGGATTCCATGCCTTCTCATTGTTCCACGCCATCTCTCGCAAATTGTCGAACACCAAAGTAGCGGGACGAGGATTATAAGAGATGGTGGTAATACTATTTCCCGGCAAATTCAACTCCTTCAAATGATCATAGGTTCCCAACACTTGGCTCCAACTCTTCTTCATCACCTCCGACTGAATAACAGTCTGCGTGCATTGTGTAGGATTGAAGGAGCACTCCAAACTCTTATCAAAGCGACTCTTATTTACCAAGATCACAGAATAGGCATCATCAGAAGGACTCTTGAAGGCAGTGATCAGAACATCCGCATCGGATGTGGTCGCATAGAGCATCTGCCAACCACGCTTCACAAACTTGGAATAGTGACGCAAAGCGTGATAGTCACCATTCACACGATAACCATTTTCAAGCGTTTTGTACTTGCCATTCACATAAACTGTATCAATGTTGATGCACGCATCACCACTAACACCCCAAATCAAATTCCAGTGTAGATAGGAAGCGGCATGATTCACCGTGAAAGCAAGATTCATAAACCAAGCCGTATAAATCGGATCCATTTCAACCGGATCTCGCAACGGACTATTCTCGGTCATAAACAAAGGCTTATTCTCCTTGCCATAAGTGTTATACAAACCACTCATCGCATCCTTGAAATCATCTGGATAGGCATATCGCTTATCAATCGCATCGTGATCATTCAAACCACTATGATAGTAGTGGAATGAGTAACCACCCAACAATTTCTTATCAGCAGGGGTTAAATAATCCTGCACACGGTTCCATCCGATGCCCAAAACCTCAGGGCCGATGATGACAGGCGGATTCTGCAATTGATTGATCTGCTTAGCAGCGGCACTCAAAGCCTTCGCGTAAGAGGCCACATTGGGATTGGACTCGTCAGGGTTCAATTCCATACCATAATAATCAGGATTACAATCAGGCTCATTTTGAAGGCTCACGTAATCAGGATAGATGCCCACTCGTCGATACTGCTCCAAAGAGCGTTTCCACCACTGGCCGAACTTATCGTAAACAAATCCGCCAAACTCCTTTTTCAAAGAGACATTGTCTTTTCCGCCGGTTGCCTCCATTTTGCCATTGGATTTCAACGAAGCGGGAGCAGTCCAAGAGGTCATATCCACGAAGAAATTATCGCCCAAGCGCTTCTTTCCTGCAGCGACAATCAAAGAGTCGAAGGTCAAATCGGCGTCAGGTTCCTGCGCCCAGTTGCCGATGCGCAATCCGGTCAAACCCAATCCGTTATAGACAGTATCATATATGGCCTCGCAATTTTTATGCTTGGCGATCCAATCCAGATAATACACAATACCTCCTCCTATACCTTCGACCGTCTGATAAGTGGTCGCAGGTCTCACATCCATAGTGACAGCTCCATAAAGAGGTGTGGTCAGCAATGAAATGAGTAGGATAATGTGTGTTTTCAAGATATTCATCCGGCATATATGTTACTCATACGCCCCAAATTTAAAATAAAACTTTTGTAATTGTGCTTTTTTTGCAAAAAATATTCTAACAATTCAACGAAATAAGGAAACAGCAAGATTTAAATCATAATTTTTAATTCTAAAATCTCAACACTGAAAAACAAAAAAGCCTCTCCCAAGGTTTAGAATGGAGAGGCCTTTAACGATTGTCAATTAATGAGCAGACTATTGTATTAATGTAAGCATATATGTCAATTGGTTTAATTCTGAGTCATCGTTCTGAACCTCTGTTCGTTTCCGATGACATTGCAAATATAGGGTGACATATAGACTTCGCATTGTAATAATTCGGCAACTATTGGGAAAAATTCGGCGAATTTATCGGCAAAAGGCGTTTTTCTCGGTGAAATGGGGAATTTTGAAGTTTACAAGTCAACTATTACACAGAAAAAAAACTTAGTATTTAGCAGAAACAACACCTAATCTTGCAGGAACGGTAAAATATTTCGAAAAAAAATCCCTAATGTGAGGCATCTCACATATCGATCCAACTAAAACAACAGATTTCAATTCACGAAGAATACCCGTAGGAGCCAACTCCAAAACTACGCGTTCTAGAAAAGAACCATACTTATCCGCCACACAAGATGACAATAACGGACTATCCAACTCTCTTCCATCAGGTAGACCAACTATTATCACTGGCGTCACCAAATTCGGATCCACATCTCCAAATCTTTTCCAAAGTTTATATGTAGAATCAAAATCCAAAGATAAATCACGAGCCAAATTCTCAATCATATTACACTCCCCATCCAATAGACGCAGATACATCAACGTGCCATTTTGATAGTAGTAAACAAACGACTGCTCTTCCTCGACATGAAACATCAGAACGCCCTCATTCATCTCCTTCTCCGTTAAGTAGAGTTCCTGCAGCATATTAATATTCATCATCTTCATCTACACAATTTTGGTATCCAATTCCATATTCCAAGGCCTCAACTAACTCATCACGGAGAGATTCTGGAGAAACCACCTGCACCTGATCCGCCATCGTCATCAATTTTTGAGTGAAATCCCACGAAGGCGTAAGCCGCAACTCAAAAAGGCACTCAAATTCATCCTCCTCGACAATTTTTTGCGTATGGTGCAAAGGGACCGCTTTGAGGTAATTCGCATATTTAGCCGTTGAGAGCAACCGAATCACTACGGGTCCATCATATTGTTCATCACCGCCCCAAATACCATAGTAATGTTCAAAATATTTCTCCATGGAAAAATTCTCCTGGCGCTTAAAAACATGTTCCGTCACCTCAAAATCTTGGATACGGTCTAAACCGAATGTTCGAATGCCTTTCTTCTGAGGATCCCAAGCCACCAAGTACCACATATGGTCAAACTCCTTCAGTCCATGGGGATATACCATTCGCGAGGCCGTATACTCCTGCCACACGAAACGGTAGGAGAATTTCACTGCTTTGCGGTGATCGCAGGCAGAAAGTAAAGGATGTATATACTCTGTGCCACGGATATTACTGGATTGCAGCATGATATACTGCTCCACATTATTCTGGAAACGTATGGTATGGGAAAGGTCAAAATCCTCGATCATACGCATATTCATCTCCTTATAGGCGGAATCATTCGCTTTGATGTAATATAGAGATTCGGAATTGCAAGCAATCTCTATTTCAAAGAGAGAAAGTATATCATTGATATCTCTTTGGAATGTTCGAAGACTATAAGACAATGGTTCGAGTCCATAATCACGATAGGCATCTTCTATCGATTTACAGATTTCCTGGTAGCTCTTCTCTCCCTTTTTCAAGGCTTTCACAATAGTCGTATAACGCACAAAATAGGACTTCTTTGCCATATGCAATACATTTTCGTGATATTTCATTCTTTTACCACAAAGATAAAAATTCGAGCGACACTTCATGTCGCTCGAACAAAAAAAATCCCTAACAACTAAACATTTCGATGACAATATGAACGAATGACACACCTGTGACAATCCGGATCCGCCCCACAGATACTGGCTCCCTCCACATTGCAATATTCCCAAATCAATCCATCTATCAGCCACTTCTCCTTATGAGTAATCTTCGCCAACTCATCCACTTGGGAAATCACCTCCTCTTCCGTCGCCATTTTTTTCGAACCTGTTCCTACTCTATCCACACTCAAGAATCTTCGCAAATGAGTGTCAGGTTTAGCGCCATCCACACCCACATTGCGCAAATACTCCCACGCCAAAGCGACACCGAGTCCACTCAATTTATATTTACTGTGGGAATCCGACAACAAACGAACGATCGTATTCGCATCTGCAGAGGTAACGAATTTGTCCAAAGATCCATAATCCTTTTCAATAGCCTCCATCTTACGGATATTTTCGTGCAAAGAACCCATTTGTCGCTTGGTGGCGACATTACCACACTTCAGTCGGAATATGCCCTCCATGAAATAGGTAGCATCATGCCGCTTCACCATTTCTTTGTCAAATTGGAAAAAGAGAGCATTGATTTCTTCTATCTTGGCAGCTATACCACTCCACTCCCGTTGATTGGTCAAGAGCGCATAGATAAAAGCCTTCAAATGTGCCTCAAAGGGGAAAGAGCGCCCCTCTTTGCGTTTTCTCACCCAGTAGCCCACATCTCCATAACTCTCTAAACTTGCGGCACCACCAAAATACTCTTCCAATATATTTAGCCAATGTTTTTTCTCCATATGCACAAATATTTAACAAATTAAAAATTAAGTTGATCAACCAACCACTCAAAACCTTTTCTCCAGGAGGCGGACATTCCTTTTTTGTTCTTCCAAATTGCCTCTGGACCCGTTGTGCGATTCAAATCCATACCAAATTTCCCTTGAAATGGTTTAACCATTTGAGTGCCTCTATTCATCGTAGTCTGAATGCACTTGTTCAAATTCTTCGATTCCAACAGAACCGCACAATAATTTTCCATCGCACGAACCTTTAATAGCACCGACAATTTGGTTTGATAGAAAGACTTGTCCACCTCGCCATACCGGTTGACAATGACATAGCGTTTATCCTTCACCGAGGACAACTCCTTCGCATAAAGCAAAGACAATACCTTTTCCGGCAAGAAAATATCATCGCCCTCCACTACGCAGAAAACCACATGACAATTGTTAATCTTTTTATCCTGTATATACTGATGTGGCATGACATAGAGATTTTCTTTCAACTTTTGGGCATTCTTTAACAATACGGCGGAATTACCCACAGGGACAAAGAGATTCTCATATTTGCAAAGTGTTTCCTCTTGATCCAGTGTTGTATCCACAGAGGCCCCTCCCTTGTCCTTCGATAGATCAAACACATAGACCTCTCCCCAATCGTAGATATTATTTTGACGGAGATATTGCTTTCCACTTTTCAAACCCACACAGGGCAACTCTTTCCCTTCCGGGTTATAACCCAAAGCATAGGCACCTTGTTTCTTTTGATCCACAATGTAACCATCCACTACCAGATTGAAGCAATCATTCTCTATCGCTCTCACCTTGTTGTATTTATACCACTTGTAGAAATCAAGGTCCTGGCCACTGCTATTGATTAGCAAATCCACCCCCTGCATTCCATAAATACGACTAAACGGAGCATGGTTACAATCATAACAAATCGTCATGCCGATCTTATACCCCTTCAATTTGATAACGGGGAAATAGCCACAGACACCGTAGTCCATATAATCCTCGAAATCAAACGGAGAACGCTCCACCATCGTATGTTTATCATAATGGGTCAAGCCAGTCTCATTATCCAAAGCGTGGGCATTGGCGTAGGCATTTGTGATCATACACTTACCCTCATCCAAACAATCCTCAAATCCAACAATGACAGCCTTGCCAATCTCACGGCTAATCTTCAAGGCTATCTGCTCATACACAGAAGCCAAATCTTCGAAATCCTCTTCTGGAATTTCATTAAAATATCGATCAGGCACCTTGCAAGACTCCGGGAAGACCAACAGATCCAAATCGGATGTCTTCACCAACTTCATCGTTTTATCAAACTCCACCTCCGCTCTTTTTCTTAAATCATCAATTGCATTAATCACTTTACTTTGCGGAGCATTAAAAGCCTCTTGCGGCAATCCTCTCATTTGAAGGAACATGCCAACTTTTAAGTTAACGTTTTTCATTTTGAAAATATTTAATTTTAATTCAACTTTTCATAAGCCTCTCTAAGGAACAATAAATGATTATGTGCATCTAACCATTCCATGGGTGATTCAGCTTCATTCCGAATAACACCACAAAAATATTTCGACCAGCGACAAACCGTGTCGTTTCAAAAAAAATTATCAGTAACGTGATTTTATAGGCAGACTTACCCAACAGAGATATAAGACAATTTCACAAAACAATTGAAGATAGCGCAAACAGGCAACAAAAAAAAGGCGATCCAACGGACCGCCTTTCCTTATAGAGAATGCAATGATTAGTTGTTCTCAGGACGAAGCTTTCTAACAACTGCACCAGCACGCCACATCTCGCTCTCACGAAGAGCAGCCAACTCCTTCTCCAATCCAGCACGGTAGTCCTTCTTAGAGTTAGAATCGATAGAGATTTGTGCCTCGTTACCAGTGATAACTGAGTTGTAAAGCTTTTGCATAACTGGCTTGATAGCATCGTGGAAAGGAGTCATCCAATCCAAAGCACCACGTTGTGCAGTAGTTGAACAGTTAGCGTACATCCAATCCATACCGTTCTCAGCGAAGAGAGGCATCAAAGATTGAGTCAACTCCTCTACTGTCTCGTTGAATGCCTCTGATGGAGAGTGGCCATTCTCACGAAGAACCTCGTATTGAGCCAAAAGCAAACCTTGGATAGCACCCATCAAAGAACCACGCTCACCAGTCAAGTCTGAAGTAGCCTCCTTAGTGAAAGTAGTCTCGAACAAGTAACCTGAACCTACACCGATACCAAGAGCGATAACCTTCTCCCATGCGTGGCCAGAAGCGTCTTGATAGATAGCGTATGAAGAGTTCAAACCACGGCCTTGAACGAACATACGACGAAGTGAAGTACCTGATCCCTTAGGAGCGATCAAGATAACGTCGATATCCTTTGGAGGAACGATACCTGTACGGTCATTCCAAGTAATTGCGAATCCGTGAGAGAAATACAAAGTCTTACCAGGAGTCAAGTACTTCTTGATCATTGGCCAGCACTCGATTTGAGCTGCGTCAGAAAGAAGAACTTGGATGATAGTAGCCTTTTGGCAAGCCTCCTCGATACCGAACAAAGTCTCACCTGGGACCCATCCGTCAGCAACTGCCTTGTCATATGTCTTACCTGGACGTTGACCAACGATCACATTGAAACCGTTGTCACGCAAGTTCATTGATTGACCAGGTCCTTGCACACCGTAACCGATAACTGCAATGGTCTCATTTTTCAAAACTTCACGAGCTTTCTCCAATGGAAACTCTTCGCGGGTAACTACGTTCTCGATTACACCGCCAAAATTCATTTCTGCCATTTTGTAAATATATGTATTTAAAACAATTATATATTCTGTCTAAATTGTGTGCAAAAATAATAAAAAAAAGAAATTCGCAAGTCATAAATGACTCACGAATTTCTTATCATTTAATAGAATATTTCTCTAATGCGTCATTTCCCATTAGTTCTTCTTGCAGTCACCTGCGACAGCGCACCATACGAAAGCAGCCAAAGCGGCACCTACAAACGGAGCGATGATGAAGATCCAAAGTTGATTAAGAGCGTCACCGCCTTGGAAAATCGCAGGAGCGATTGAACGAGCTGGGTTTACGGAAGTACCAGTGTAACGGATACATACGAGGTGAACCAACACAAGGCAAAGACCGATAGCCAAACCAGCGAAGTTTCCTGCGCCCTTCTCGCTATCAGTAGTACCCAACACAGTGAAAACAAAGACGCAAGTGAAAACAACCTCAGCGACAAAACCTGCCAATGGGCTAACACCCGCTTGCAAAGCATTCGCGCCAGTTCCAGCCAAACCTTCCACATTGCTGGTAAGCAAGCAAAGAATACCAGAACCCAAGAACGCACCAACGACTTGCGCCAACATATAGCATCCCGCATCCTTTGGAGAGATTCTCTTCGTAATCAAACAAGCCAATGTGATCGCTGGATTGATATGGCAACCACTCACACCACCGATTGTGTAAGCCATCGCAACAACCGCCAAACCGAATGCCATAGCGGTACCAATTACTGAACCTGCATTTACAACTGCTGAACAATCAGAAGAGCAATTCAAACTAACTGCTACTCCGCAACCCATAAGAACCAACACCATGGTTCCTACCATTTCTGCCAAATACTTTTTCATTGTAATTTATAAAATTTTAAAGTTAATAATTTAGTACATACCTAAAATTGGCGCAAAGGTACGATTATTTTGGCAGACAAATCATATAACACGTACATATTTTTCGTATCTTGCGGTCAAGACAATAGGCAACGAGGATATGATACAAAAGGATAACAATCTAAGAGAGCGGGTAAAAGACATTGCTGTGACACTGGAGAGCGTGCCCTACGACGTGGCGAAAGATAGCTTATACGATGCGGCATCCCTCTACCGAGGTTACGACTACACGAAACCCGAAACATTCACGACCTGCTACGACAGCGTCGTGTACCAACACTACATAGAGACCGGGAAAATCGCTGAGGATGAGAAGGAGCTGCTCGCCCGTTCGCTTCACGACTACGCCATGAACAAGAACATGCGCAGATTTCTCACGCAATACAACAAAAGACGAGGCGTCGCGGTAATGGGTGGTCATGCGTTGGCGCGCACTAACGAGATGTATGGGCAAATCGCTTTGCTGAGCAAAAAACTGACCGAACGAGGATTCGTCATGATCAGCGGTGGCGGACCCGGCGCCATGGAGGCAACCCACTTAGGCGCATGGTTGGCGGGACATCCCGACGAAGCATTGACTGAATCACTGAAAGAGCTGCATAAATACCCCACCTTCAGAGACGAGGGTTGGTTGGCATCGGCCTTCCATGTGATGCAGACCTACCCAAAAAAGGATGGCTACCAAAGCTTAGGCATTCCAACTTGGACCTACGGCCATGAGCCAGCCTCTCCTTTCGCTACCCACATCGCGAAATTTTTCGAAAACAGCATACGGGAAGACAGCATCCTCACACTTGCGTTCGGAGGCATCATCTACACGCCAGGTAGCGCAGGCACCCTTCAAGAGATTTTCCAAGATGCGGTTCAAAACCATTATTTGTCGTTCGATTACGCCAGCCCCATGGTATTTCTCGGCAAAAAGTTCTGGAGCAAAGAGGTTCCGATCTACCCGCTATTGGAGAAATTCATGGAGAGAGGCATCTACAAAAACCTCAAACTCGCCCTTACCGACGATTTGGACGAGATTACCGAGATTTTCCACCATTTTTACGAGACGGGAGCGAAAGAAATCGGCGACGAGCTCTTGGTGGATAGGTAGGGACAAGCAGTCCCTTCACTTACATCCGCCCTTAATCCGCTTCAAATGGCAGAAGGCCAGCTCATTCGTGGCTTCATCACGCAAATGGAGGCCATTACCTTCGCAGTGTTTGAAGAAATCGCAATCTTTACAGATGCCCGTCTTGGTCCATTTGCGGTCACGCATGACCTGATAACGGTTTTGCCAAACATCAGCCAAGTTATCCTTGTAAATATTTCCTTGGATAAAGCGTCCCCGCAAATCAGGGCAGGCGGAGATGCTTCCATCCACCAGAACAGAGCCTACATTGATACCTGCGCGACAGAAAAATAGATTGTCACGCACATCCATCTCGTAATCGCCCAAGAAGCCTTCGCAACCATACGAGAGCTTGATCCGTCCCTCTTGGCGCGTCTCCCGAATAAAATCGAAGACCGCCTTGAAACGCTCGTCGGATAATTGCAACTCAGGATTATTCGCCGCCCTTCCTACAGGGAATATCGTAAAGATACGCCACTCTTTCACACCGCATTCAATCAACAACTCCTTGATTTGCGGCAGCTCCTCAAAATTCCTATTGTTCACACAAGTACAGACATCAAAACGAAGATTGGTCGCAGGCAACAATTTGATTGCCGCCACCGCCCTACGGAACGAATCGGCATGACCTCTCAACCAATTATGGGACTCCTCCAGACCATCCAAACTCACGGTGCAAGAACGCATGCCTGCATTGAGCAGTGATTGAAGACGATGCGGCGTCAACAAAAAACCATTGGTCACGATTCCCCACGGGAAACCCAAATCATACATGGCTTGACCAGCCTCCTCCAAATCGTGACGCACCAAAGACTCTCCACCTGTAAAGACAATCATCGTATGGTGAGGATCCACAATCGGAACGATTTGCTTCACCGCATTCACGAAATCAGCCACAGGCATATCCTTGACAGAAGAGTCGGCACGGCAATCACTTCCGCAATGTTGGCAACTGAGAGGACAACGCAAAGTGGTCTCCCAGAAAAGATATTTCAATTCATGGATCTTAGCCGCATTATGACGGTAGCAGTCATGCAAGGCCAAGGCCACACGTTTCTTCAAACCTATTTTTTCAGGATCCTTCTCCATTACTTTTTATCTTTCAAAACAACATCCACCGTCAAAGAGGCCTTGCCTTCGTACCATTTTCCGTCGCCTCCCTTCAAATGGATTTGGTCAGCAGGGATAACCGTGTCATAGGTTTCATACAACGTAGTGTCGCCGATAAAAGAGAACGAATAGCCATCGTCTTTCCAACCCAAGCCAATCAAATCTTCCTTAAACTGATAAGTGCCCGTTTCTCCAGTCGTGGAAAGACGACGATAATGCACAATCGAATCTTTTGCCATCATTGAAGTGGAGACCTCCACATCAGGCAAAGCCTCACCCTTTTCGTTCGTAACCTTTCCCTTCATTTCGAAATCCGCAGTAGGGCAGCCATACTCGTCCGCCGTGATTTCCGAGCATCCCAACATGCCCAAAACGGAGGTCAACATCAAATGAAATAATTTTCTGATTTTCATAAATAGAAATTTAAATAAATTAAACACACATTACTAATTCCCCAATGAATTCAAAAGCAAAAGTAATAATATTTTGCGGATTTTCGTATCTTTGCGCAAAGAAAAATAGGAGGAGAATATGCCACTAAACATACCATCAAACTTACCAGCAGTCGATGCATTGAAGAAGGAGAACATCTTCGTGAAGGACTCTGAATCAGCGGCGAACCAAGACATCCGCCCGCTAAAGATCATTGTGCTTAACTTGATGCCCCTTAAAATCACAACAGAGACAGACCTTATCAGATTGCTCTCCAACACGCCGTTGCAAATCGAGTTGGACCTCTTGAAAATCAAGAGTCACACCTCAAAGAACACGCCGATGGAGCATATGATGACCTTCTACAAGGATTTCGACACTGTTAAGAAGCAGAGGTACGATGGTATGATCATCACGGGCGCACCTATTGAGAACTATGAGTTCGAAGAGGTGACCTATTGGAATGAGATCGTGGAGATTTTCGACTGGGCAAAAACGCACGTCACCTCCACCCTCTATATCTGTTGGGCCGCCCAAGCGGGCCTGTACCACTATTACGGAGTACCCAAGTACCCATTGCCACAAAAGAAATTCGGCGTATTCAAACACAAAGTGTTGGATTCCAAGAATCCAATATTCAGAGGATTCGACGACATCTTCTATGCTCCCCACAGCCGTCACACCGAGGTGAAAAGAGCCGACATCGAAAAGGTTTCAGGCTTGAAAATCCTCTCCGAGTCGGAAGAGGCGGGCGTTTATATCGTGCAAGGCAGAAACGGCCGTGAGTTTTTCATCACCGGGCACTCCGAATATGCGCCCAACACGCTGAAGGACGAGTATTTCAGAGACAAGGAGAAGGGCTTGGAGATCCAAATTCCATGCAACTATTTCGAAGATGACGATCCACAAAAGAAGCCTGTGGTACGGTGGAGAAGCCATGGCAATCTACTGTTCACCAATTGGTTGAACTACTTCGTCTATCAAAAAACTCCATACAACATCAGCCATATCCGATAATGCGCAAGATAGAACTGCTCTCTCCCGCAAAGAATGCGGAGATCGGCATCGAGGCCATCAACCACGGTGCGGACGCCGTCTATATCGGAGCGCCCCAATTCAGCGCCAGAGCAGCGGCAGGCAGTAGCATTGAAGACATCGAGCGGTTGGTCAAACATGCCCACCAATACTATGCGAAGGTATATGTGGCGCTCAACACCATCCTCACCGACGAGGAGTTGGAACAAGCCCGTACCATCATCCACCAATTATACGACATAGGGACAGATGCGCTGATTATTCAGGATTTTGGTATTACCCAATTGGACATACCGCCGATTCCGCTACACGCCAGCACCCAAATGGACAACCGCACGGTCGAGAAGGTGCGATTTTTGGAACAAGCGGGATTCGAGCAAGTCGTTTTGGCGAGGGAATTATCCATTGAACAGATCAGAGAAATCGCGCAATCAACAAACGTCCAGCTGGAAGCCTTCGTGCATGGCGCCCTCTGCGTCAGTTACAGTGGCGTCTGCTACATGAGCCAGAATGGTTGCGGCAGAAGCGCCAACCGAGGCAACTGCGCGCAATTTTGCCGTCTCCCCTACTCCTTGACGGATGCCACAGGGAAAGTATTGGCACAAGACAAATACCTACTTTCGCTCAAAGACTTCAACCTATCCGCCCACCTGACGGAACTAATCGACGCCGGCGTATCTTCGCTGAAAATCGAAGGCAGGCTAAAAGACATCTCTTACGTCAAGAACGTCACCGCGTCCTACCGTCAGGCATTAGACCGTATATTGGACGGACAAACATACAAGCAAGCCAGTTCCGGCCGTTGCACCTACACCTTCACCCCCGATACAGAGAAGAGTTTCCACCGCAGCTCTATTGACTACTTCCTACACGGAAGGAAGCGTGAAATCATCCAAATGGAGACACCCAAATCAACAGGAGAAAGGATTGGAACAGCCTTTTCAAGGAACGGGAAGATCATCGTCCAGACCGAAAAGAGCCTCTCTAACGGTGATGGATTTTGCTTCACTGAACGCAACGGAGAATTTCACGGATTCCGCGCCAACACCGTTGAGGGGAAGATCATCACCCCCTCGGAGAAGATCTTTGTGCCAAGCAACACCATACTCTACCGCAATTTGGACCAAGCGTTCGAAAAAGCGCTCTCCAAAGAGTCCGCAGAACGGAAAATAGCGACGAAGGTAGTTATTGAAGAGCGGGACAACCAGTTGATCGCCACCATCTCCGACGAAGACAACATTTCGGCAACCATAGGACACACAGCGACGCTGGAACCTTGCAAATCGCCAGACCGCCAACGGGAGAATATGATCTCCATCTTCAAAAAGAGCGGCAATACCATCTTCCGTGTGGATGAGGTGACAATCCGAAGCGACATCTATTTCATCCCCGCTGGGGCTCTTACCCAATGGAGAAGAGATCTGTTGGAGGCGCTAACAGCGGAACGGTCGCTCCAACGCCATAGAAGCGAAATCCACTTCCCGAAAACCGACCATCACTATATCGTCCAGGAACTGGACTACCGTGGCAATGTCCACAACCAAAAGGCCAAAGATTTTTTCGAACAGCATCATGTGAAACGAATCGCGGATTCCTTCGAAAAAAAGGCTGTGGCGGGCGTTCCCGTCATGACCTGCAAACACTGCCTTCGCTATGCGTTAGGCTACTGCAAATTGCACGACAAAGCGAAAGATAGCATCCAAGAACCTTTGACACTAACCGCCAACAACGGCAAGGCTTACACGCTCTCTTTCGACTGCAAAGCCTGCGAAATGACCATCCATGCCCAATAGCCGGCAAAGGCGCACAACCTCCCAGCCATGCGCCCTCTCATCTGACAATAATAAATTAAAATAATATTAAATAAATAGAGACCTTATCGATATGTCATTCTCGTGCCTCCGCACCTCTGTCACAGGTTCGAAAGTATAAGGTATGAACTTCATCAACTGCGTGAAGCAGAGCGAACCATCAGGCAAACCCAACACCATCATCCGCACACCGGCATTGGAGGCATGACTCATCTCCATAAGTGAATGGAAGTCATTCCGTTCATACAGATCCACCACTCGGTCCAACGATTTCGCATCAAAATCAAGGATAATTCGACGAAGAGGCCTATTGCTCGCCACATGAAAGAGATGCGACCGACGGCTAAAGGAGAGCAACAAGCCGCCCACACACAGCGCCAGCCCTGAAAAACAGCCCACCATCTTCACGGCGCCTTCTGGCAATAGGTCAACTGACCTTGACGATAAAAAGAGGAGCGACACGCCCAACACAACCATTATCGCAGGTTTCGCAAAACCCTCTTTCCTCAACGCGATCTCCCCCTCTACCATGGAGAGAATTTTCGAATCGATATCTTCAAAATTGTCCATTTTATTTATGAAATTAAACCTTTTAAACTCATTTTCAGGAGGCAAAGGTAACCCCATCACGCAACATATTTTATTCACAAAAACGATAGCAGGATAGAGAAACCAGCAGATTAACGATAAGATATTTCATAAGTTTACATATATTTATTTTATTAAAATCAATCCATTGGCACGGTTTTTGTATAATAGATAGTAAAGTAGTAATAGACTGAAAAACCAATTTTAAAGTAAATACTCGTATCTTTTCAGGGAATGGGTGTGTCGATACAGATGACACGCCCATTTTTTTGCATCATTTACCTCATCAAAAGTCTTATCTTCAATTTGTTTTCACTAAATTTGCAACCTAATATTTCGAAATAATTTAGAATAGACAAACAATATGGAAGAATTGGCAAGCAAGTACAACCCAGCCGACGTTGAGTCGAAGTGGTACCAATACTGGTTGGACAATGGCTTCTTCAAATCGAAGCCAGATGGTCGCGAACCTTACACAATCGTTATTCCCCCACCAAATGTGACAGGTGTGCTCCACATGGGACACATGTTGAACAACACGATCCAAGACATCTTGGTTCGTCGTGCCCGTATGTTGGGAAAGAACGCATGTTGGGTGCCAGGTACCGACCACGCATCCATCGCGACAGAGGCCAAGGTGGTCAATAAACTTGCCAGCGAGGGTATCAAGAAGAAAGATCTTACCCGTGAGCAATTCCTTGAGCACGCTTGGGACTGGACCAGAAAGCACGGAGGCATCATCCTTGAGCAATTAAAGAAATTGGGAGCTTCATGCGATTGGGACCGCACCGCATTCACCATGGACGACAAGAGATCCGAGTCGGTACTGAAGGTTTTCGTTGACCTTTACGACAAGGGATTGATCTACCGTGGTCTTCGTATGGTCAACTGGGATCCCAAAGCGCAAACAGTGCTTTCAACCGAAGAGGTGATCTACCGCGAGGAGAAGAGCAAATTGTTCTATCTAAAATACTATGTACAGGATAGCGCATCCGTTAAGCCAACCGGCGAAGAGGGTGAAATCCTACACAAGGACGAGAAGGGTTACTACGCAGTTGTGGCAACTACTCGTCCTGAGACCATCATGGGTGATACCGCTATGTGTATCAATCCTAAGGACCCGAAGAACCAATGGTTGAAGGGTCACAAGGTGATCGTTCCATTGGTGAACAGAGTCATCCCAGTCATCGAGGACCGTTACGTTGACGTGGAGTTTGGTACTGGTTGTTTGAAAGTTACGCCTGCACACGACGTGAACGACTACGCACTAGGTAAGACCCACGGTCTTGAGACAATTGACATCTTCAATCCAGATGGAACTATTTCAGACGCTGCTGGTTTGTACGTAGGTCAAGATAGATTCGAGGTTCGTAAGCAGATTGCCATCGACCTTGAAAAAGCTGGATTACTTGAAAAGGTAGAAGATTACGACAACAAGGTAGGATATTCTGAGCGTAATCAAGACACTGCCGTAGAGCCTCGTCTTTGCAAGCAGTGGTTCCTTTCCATGCAACACTTCGCAGACATCGCGCTTCCTCCGGTTTTAAATGGCGAGTTGAAGTTCTATCCTTCTAAATATGTCTCTACTTATAAGAACTGGTTGGAGAATATCCAAGATTGGTGTATCTCTCGTCAGTTGTGGTGGGGTCACAGAATTCCGGCCTACTTCCTTCCAACAGCTGAGGGCGCAGAGGAGAAATTCGTCGTTGCGCTCACCGTTGAGGAGGCTTTGGCAAAGGCGAAGAAGATCGCAGGTTACGAGAACATCACCGCTGACCAATTGGTCCGTGACGAGGATGCGCTTGACACATGGTTCTCTTCTTGGTTGTGGCCAGTCTCTTTGTTCGACGGAATCAACAATCCAGGCAACGAGGAGATTAAGTACTACTACCCTACCTCCGACCTTGTAACAGGTCCGGACATCATCTTCTTCTGGGTAGCGCGTATGATCATGGCTGGTTATGAGTACGAGGGTAAAATGCCTTTCAAGAACGTTTACTTCACCGGTATCGTTCGTGATAAGATTGGACGCAAGATGTCCAAGTCATTGGGTAACTCACCAGACCCATTGGATTTGATCGACCGTTTCGGTGCCGATGGAGTCCGTATGGGTATGATGCTTTCCGCACCTGCAGGTAACGACATCCTATTCGACGAGGCTCTTTGTGAGCAAGGAAGAAACTTCAACAACAAGATTTGGAACGCCTTCCGTTTGGTAAAGGGCTGGGAAGTTAAGGATATGGAGCAACCAGAGTCCGCACAGAAAGCGGTAAAATGGTTCCAACACCAATTGAACAAGACCATCGCTGAAATCAATGACTGCTTCGACAAGTACAGAATCAGCGACGCTTTGATGGCCGTTTACAAGTTGTTCTGGGACGAATTCTCTTCTTGGTACTTGGAGATGGTGAAACCAGCTTACCAACAACCGATCGACAAGGCAACCTACGAGGCAACCCTCGGTTACTTCGAGACTTTGTTGAAGTTGCTCCACCCATTCATGCCTTTCATCACAGAGGAGCTTTACCAAAACATCAAGGAGCGTGACGCCAAGGATACCATCATGTTGAGCCTTCTTCCTAACGCAGAGGACTTCTGCGAGAAGAACATCAACCGCATGGAAATCACCAAAGGCATCATCGCCGGTATCCGTAACATCAGAGCCAACAAGGGCATCAGCCCACGTGAGGCGTTCGAGATGTTCTACAAAGGGGAGTTTGACGATAAGAACAACGCCATCATCGAGAAGTTGGCCAACGTCAGCAAGATCGCCGAGACCACTGATGACTTGGGTGGCGCAGCCGCTACCTTCATGGTGGGCACCATCGAGATTTCCGTACCTCTTGGCAACAACGTAAACGTAGAAGAGGAGATCAAGAAGATGGAAGAGGAGATCAAGTACTTGGAAGGCTTCTTGGCAGGCGTGGAAAAGAAGTTGAGCAACGAGAAGTTCGTCGCTAACGCAAAGCCTGAAATCGTGGAGAAGGAGCGTAAGAAGAAGTCTGACGCAGAGAGCAAGATCGCCACATTGAAGGAGAACATCGCAAAGATGAAATAAGCACACGCCATAGCGTTATTGAGAAGGTCCTGTCATAACGGCAGGACTTTTTTTATTACCATCACCTCGGGATTTTTCCCCGAAAATTCATTTCAAAGTCTAAAAACAGTATTTTTGCAACAGACATTTAAATAATAAGAGAGATGATTAAACGATTTCAATGGATACCTTTCTCATTGCTACTACTGCTCATTCTAATAATGGCCGCCTTCACCATCGTCGGCAGATCCATGGAAGAGGAGAGCGCTATTCAACTATATTCCCACCCCCTCGTGATAAGCATCTGGGGTGCGCTTGTCATCAGCAGCCTCTATATCATCATGAAGAGAAAGCTTCACCGCATAAAATCATCCTTTTTATTTCACATCTCCTTCCTGCTGATTTTAGCAGGTGCGCTCACAACACACATCACAAGCTACAAAGGAAACATCCACCTTCGTGAAAACGAATCGTCGGACAAAATCTACAGTGCAACGCAAGGGGAGCGTCAACTCCCCTTCTCTCTACGACTGAAATCCTTCGAAATCATCCCGTACCAAGGCACTCACACTGCCGCCGATTTCCGCAGCACGCTTCAACTTAACAGCGACACCACCGATATCCACATATCGATGAACCGCATCTTCGAGAGAGAGGGTTACCGTTTCTACCAACACTCCTACGACCAAGATCAGAAAGGCACCATTCTCATGGTCAGTTACGACAAATGGGGCGTACGACTCACCTATACGGGTTACCTGCTTCTGCTCGTCAGCATACTATCCATACTATTGGACAAAAATAGCCGGTTCCGTCAATTACTACACCACCCAGTTTGGAAATCACTGATACTGGCGGGCGCACTATGGGGCAACTATGAAGAGAGCCAAGCAGCGCGTCAGCTTCCCCAAACGATAGACCCCGCCACAGCAGAAGCCATGGGTAATCTCCTAATCGAATACCAAGATCGGATTACGACGGTAGAGGTTTATGCCACTGACTTTACAAAAAAACTGACCGGGAAGAGCCATTACCATGGATTATCCGCCACACAAGTGTTGTTCGGATGGATTTTTAACCCCGAAGAGTGGCAATACGAGCCCATGATAAAGATAAAAAACAGCCAAGACAGAGAACTTTTAGGCATAACAGGCAGGGCCCGTTTCGTGGATTTTTTCAACTCAAAGAAACAGTATAAGATTAAACTGGCGGAAATAGAAGGGCTACGGAATGGCATGGGCGACAAAAGGAGGAAAGAGCTGGCTAAATTGGACGAGAAGGCGGAGATCATCGCCATGTTGGAATCCGGCGTCACGCTCAAGATATTCCCCGTCCAATCCAAACAGGGCTACCACCTAATCGCACCCACCGACACGGCGGAGATCGCCTCTGTTGACGAACAAAATGCGATGCTCATCAAAAACTTCTTCTCCCTTTGTTACCAATCCCACAAGGAGGGCGAAGATTGCGTTCCATGGATTGAGAAGCTCCATCATCTTCAGCAAAACAAATTGGGCGAGGCCGCTCCATCCACATTGCAACTGAAGGCGGAACACCTCTACATCCACACCAACCAGACCGCAATCTATAGTTACATCGTCCTAACCGTGGGCATTCTCGCCTTTATACTGCTATGCATTCATCTCTTTCATCCTAACAAAAGGTGGAACGAAAAACCGTTTCTCCTATTTATTATTTTATCCCTACTCTATCTCACCTACTGCATCACGCTGCGCATGATCATTTCAGGCAGATTGCCCTTTTCCAACGGACACGAGACACTGCTTACCATTGGTTGGCTATCACAAGCGCTGGCCATCATCGGCAACAGAAAACTAAAAGTTTGCCTTCCTGTCGGCATCCTCGTTTCCGGATTCGCCCTACTGGCCTCATCCCTGAGCGATATGGACCCTAAAATCACACCGTTGATGCCCGTACTCAACTCGCCTCTGCTCAGCATACATGTATCGCTGATGATGATCTCCTACACATTAGCGGGATTCATCACACTGATCAGTTTTGCCGCTATCCTCACCCACCTCATCCGCACAAACGACGAAGTGGAAGAGCGGTTTTTGATCCTAAACAAACTACTCCTCTATCCGACCCTATTCGCCATGACTATAGGCATCTTCACCGGAGCGATTTGGGCCAATGTGTCGTGGGGAGATTACTGGGCTTGGGACCCCAAAGAGACATGGGCGTTGATCACCCTCCTTTTGTACAGTTTCGCTTTCCACGCCTCACTCATTCCTCCCTTGCAGAAGAGTATCAACATGCACCTGTTCCTCTTTTTCGCCTTTATCAGCCTATTGGTCACCTACTTTGGCGTCAACTACTTTTTCGGAGGAATGCACAGCTATGGCGGATGAGGGATCCAACGCATCGAACAAATCTTTGACGATAGGATTCCGCTCCACCATTACCTCACGACATTCACGACTTGAAGAAGTGTCCTCATCAGAATTATCTTTCCTCTCTGAGGAGGGTAATGGTTCCCAATAACCGTCGGTTGCCCACATCGGGCAACTCAACCGAGGGGTGACAAAAGGATGCGAAGGATAGACGAAATAGAGATAGTTCTCCACATCGAGAGCTGTGAGATATTTCAAATCAGCAGGGAATTCATCTACAATGGTTCGACAAAACAACTCACTTTGCTGCGCACTACCCATTGACGAATTCACCCTACTGTAAAACGATTGGCTGACACGATCTCCCCAACGGACAAAATCCTCCACCACAGACTGATGCCCCATCATCAACAAATAGAAAAGCGCGGTATCTACTCCCCAGCCATTCAACACATGATAGCTACCATTCCCTACTCGTCCCACAAAGAGATCGTCAGGGACACGCGACCAAAACGAATAGAGACCAATGTTGACAGGATAATCCCGAAAAGAGAAGACCGCCATCCAACGATAGAGCAACTCCCGCGCCTCTTCAGATGAGACACCTTGGGCGGTGCGGGACATAACGAAGAGATACTCATTGATATCAGCCACACGCTTCAGACGTTCCACATCCAATTGGAACCAGGGCGCACAGACAAAACGACGGCACAACAACAAATAATATTCATCACCAGACAACTCATCCCAGTAACTTCGAACCACCTTTTCGTCCAGATGCTGAATCATGAGACGGCCACAATGGAATTCATGATAGCGAGTCCACGCCAACTCGACCGCCTTCGCATAGGCAGGATGCCAATTGATCTTCCAAGGGATGTAGAGACTCTTTTTATAGTCAATCAAACGCAGGCATATATAAGTCGAATCGGTACAGTTGCCTTCCAACAGGGCGATACCGACCTTACGTTGGTCAAATGGAGGCAGATGCGAAAACATCTTTTTAAGTTTGCGCGAAGCATAGGCGACTTTTCGGCTCTTCTTGTTTTTATACATCTCAATGAGCGAATCGATCGATTCGTCAGCATCTTCAGGCAATTCATAAGGAATACCTGCTAACTTCTCATCTACCCAACTATGCCACTGGGATCCATAATAGTCCTTTAACAACGATTCTGCCGACATATGCGCCTGGTATTTTGTAGATTGTATTGCCATAAATAATATATTAAACCTTAACAAACCACAAAAGGAAGAAATACCTACGCCGAATAGCTGCATAGGTCGAAAAAAAATAAAAAATCCCAAGATGAGACCATCCTGGGATTTACATTAAATTGTTATTAAACTATTATTTCTTTCCGAACAACTTGCCTAAAACACCAACAACTGAACCCAACTTGCCGAGCGAAGAGTTACTATTTCCTGCACCCAAAGCGGACAAGATAGAAGACAAATCCAAACCAGAAGCCTTTTTGTTCACAATGGCGGTAACCAATGCGCCCAAAATAGTAGGCAAAAGGCTGGATGCAGCCGAAGATGCGGAAGAAGACAATCCCAACTTAGGTGCAATCTGAGAAGAGAATATTTGAGAAGCCAAAGCAGTGATTGGACTGTTCTCCGCAGAAGACTTGCCAGTGAACAAAGCTGTCAATTGTTCGATTCCGCCTTGCTTCAATGCAGTCTGTTTCATACTATTCAAAATAGAATCAGACAAACCATTCAATACGCTCTTATCCAAATTACTTCCGGAAGCAGCCGCCTGAGCTTGCTTCAAAATAAAATCTGACAACTGTGACATAACAAAATATATTGATAAGTTAATAGTATTTTCTTTTTATCGAAACGATATGGATTTATCGAAGCAATGTGAAGTGACCCATCAACTGAGTGTCAGACTCAGGAAGGTTAATCACATACCAGTAATCCGTTGACGGCATAGGCTTTCCGTTATAGGTACCATCCCATCCAGCGGCATTATCATATCCTTGTGATTGGTAAACGACACGTCCGTGACGATCGTAAACGGTAACCTTGCAATTTGGATAAACATCCGCATTCTCGATGTACCACATATCGTTCTCTCCGTCATTGTTAGGAGTGAAATACTCCATCGGCGTAACAGGGATTGGAGAGATTTCGTAGAAGCCAGCGTCAGAACACTCGTTCACGTCAGTGACAACCAATTTGTGGGCACCGATTGGAGATTCTCTGATCTCGCCTGAATTGTCAGAACCAAGATCCTTCTTGTCCAAAGAGAACTTATATGGTTCAGAACCTCCCGTTACCGAGTAGATGACAAGATTCTCCTTTTGGTCAACCGATTCGATCTCCAAGACTGGAGACTCCTTCACATATACATGGATGGTATCAGTTGTGACGCAAGTTGAAGTGGCGTCGATCACACGCTCAGCCTTTACGACGCAATCCATATCTCCAGTAGGGGTGAAGTTCTTCTTTGAAGAGTTGGATCCTCCCAAGTTAGGGAACCATTGATATGGAACATTGCTTGGTTTCAACTCCTTGATGTAAATCTCAACCTCCTCACCGCGGCATACGGTATTTCTATCAGACTTAACCTCCAACTTCAATTGAATCTTCAATACAGTCAAGCTGTACCATACGATACTATCACAACCAGCGGCCGAAACATAAGTTTGAGGGTCACGGACCAAAATCGGTGTAGTGGTAGGATCCGGATAAACGACACCGAACAATTTTGAATCGTAACAGATCAAAGTATCGATTGGATTATCCTTGTTCTCGATCTTATCCAAGATCGTCAACTTCAAACGGACTATACTATCGCATCCTGTAGAGGTGTTGGTGTAAACATCCTCCAAGTTATAGACACCAGGTGTGGAATAAGACTCATTGCCGAATGAATAAGAGTCGCCATAACACAAGGTGACATCCTCAAGGTCGGTATATGTCTTACCGGTCACATAGATGGTATATCCCACCGTACTATCGCAACCGCAACTTTTGGTTTTGTAAGTAACGGCATCCATGAACGGACCACCGATCTCATTATAGGTCTTACCATTGAACTTCTCGCCTTGGCACAAATATTTGGTCTCGGTTCTATCGTATATAGGGTTAACCGTTACCTGATAAATATACTCGATGCAAGAATTTTCAGGATTTGTCACAGACTCATCGAAAACACCAGCCTCGTCGTAAGTCTTACCGTAAGCCTCTCCATTTTGACAAATCACCTTGTCGTCACGCTTCACGACGGAAGGGCCAGAGACACGGATCGTCCATGTTTGGACAGAATCCAAACAACCATCCTCATCCTTGTATTCGATCTCTACATTGATATTCTCCTCATTGTCGAACACCTTACCCTTGTAATCGGCACACATACCATTGTACTCTGAACCGATACAAATGTATTCGTCATTCATCTTGATGGTCTTAGGTTCCTTCACCGTGATGTAATAAGTGATTTTACCATCAGCGCTTACTTTCACATCTCCGGTCTTATATTGGGATGCGTTAATTACGGTACCATCCTTCATGGTCTTGGACTCACCCGCACACAATGAAACCTTTACCTTATCCTTGTCTTCATCGATTTGAATCACCTTGGTCAAAGAGC
This sequence comes from Paludibacteraceae bacterium, assembly GCA_024401555.1. Classification (GTDB taxonomy): domain Bacteria; phylum Bacteroidota; class Bacteroidia; order Bacteroidales; family Paludibacteraceae; genus UBA1181. Next base: position 17,397 of record JAKSKV010000021.1, on the reverse strand, counting down.
AAACCTCAGAATCCATATTACCCTTCTCTCCAATCGTCACACGGTAGTAACCATTGTTTTTTGTTCTGTCAAAAGAAGGAATCGTATAAGAGAAGTTCTTGTCGTTGCTGTAATTCTCTGTTTTGACAGTCTCGTAGTCATTGCCATTTGCGCTGTACTCCCAAGTATATTGAGTACTGTTCATATCAGAGAAGAAACCATTGTTATCGAAAGAAGCGGTCAATGTCAACGGATCCTCATAATAGATATCGTCATGGCTGATAGTCACCTCAGGTTGCTTCACCTCAATTCGGATATCATCGATCGCGAAGTCCCAACCGTTAGACTCTGGCTGGTGCATCACAACGATAAAGTATGCCTCCTCATTATTTCCGTTCATAGTAAACTCGATCTCCACCTCTTGCCATGCCAAGCTTGGGCTATCGACATCTTGCTCGGCACATGGGATCTTCTCCACCTTGTACGCATTTGGAGAGACCAAAGAGACTGGTTGGTCAGACTCATACACACCGACACCGACGTAAGGGATCATAGACGAACCTGATTTGTTAGGCAACATCATATTTGCCACCCATGCGGAGAATCTGAAGGTAACGCCTCTACACAAACCCTTCAAAGGTGTCACGAAGGCGGTCACATCACTCTTGGCGCCATCCGGATTGATGACAACGAAGTAACCCTGCTCACGGTCCGATGGATTGGTGTGGTCACCACCGATGTACCAATCGGAGTTGTTGTCGTAGTGCTTTACCACCGTATAGTCGTTTCCGTACATCCTATCTTGGGCCGCATCCACGTAATAGATGCTGCTTGGAACCTCACTGATAGCGGGGCCAGCCCACGGATCGGACTTGCTGTTTCCTCCAAAATCATTGTAATAAACGGTTTTCCAAACTTCCTGAGCGAACAAATGGGATGTCGCGCATCCAATCAACATCAACAAAAATATGTAAAGCTTCTTACTCATAATCATAATCCTTCAATTTACAAAGTAATTATCAATATACTATATCCCAAAAAAAACGTTAACCATTATCTGTCACTAGCAAAATGCTCAGTTCAGGTTCGTTACACGCAAATTTGCAAAAAAAATTTAAATAAAGAAATATTTTAGGCAGAAAAAACACAATAAAATTTCAAAAAATCGGTGGTTCCATTTCGCGCCACCTTCCACGACCATTTTTCAAGCAAAAAGGGCGTCACTTCCAAGCGACGCCCTTCCTTTTCCACAAGGAAATCCTTACATTCTTTCAGGAACCTCAATACCCAACAAGCCCATACCCGTCTTGATGACACCAGCCACCTTTTGGGACAAGAGCAAACGGAATTGTTTCATTTGTTCATTCTCCTCCTTCAAAATAGAGAAGTCATGATAGAATGAGTTGTATTGTTTTACCAAATCATAAACATAATTAGCGATCAACGCAGGGCTGTAATCCTTACCCGCCTGAGCCACAACGCCAGGGAAATTGGACAACGTCTGAATCAAATTGGACTCCACCTCGGAGATGTCCAAATCAGCAGGCAAAGCGTCAGGAAGAACCACGTTACCCTCTGCGGCCTTACGAAGCACAGAGCAGATACGAGCGTGTGTATATTGGATAAACGGACCTGTATTTCCGTTGAAGTCGATCGACTCCTTTGGATTGAAGAGCATGTTCTTGCGAGGATCCACCTTCAAGATAAAATACTTCAAGGCGCCCAATCCACAGATACGGGCGATCTCGTTGATATCCTCTTCTGACATTCCGTCCAATTTGCCCAACTCGTTGGAAACCTCTCTCGCAGTCGAGATCATCTCATCCATCAAATCGTCGGCATCCACAACAGTACCCTCGCGTGACTTCATCTTCCCCTCTGGCAACTCAACCATTCCGTAGGAGAAGTGAACCAAGTCCTTTCCCCAAGAGAAGCCAAGTCGGTCCAACAAAATTGAGAGCACCTGGAAGTGGTAGTTTTGCTCATTACCCACCACATAGATCATCTTGTTGATGTCGTATTGGTTGAAACGTTGAGTAGCCGTTCCGATATCCTGCGTCATGTAAACGGATGTGCCGTCGGCACGGAGCAAAAGCTTCTCGTCCAATCCGTTAGAGGTCAAATCAGCCCAAACGGAACCATCAGGACGGCGATAGAATGAACCGTTGGCCAAGCCTTCGTTCACCTTAGCCTTACCATCCAAATAGGTCTGTGACTCATAATAGATTTTATCGAAACCTACGCCAAGACGCTTGTAGGTCTCATCGAAGCCGGCATAAACCCAGTCATTCATCATGTTCCAAAGCTTGCGTACCTCAGCGTCGCCATCCTCCCAAGCCTTCAACATCGCCTGGGCCTGCACCATCAACGGTGCTTCACGCTTCGCATCCTCCTCGCTCTTGCCTTGGGCCATCAAATCCTTCACCTGCGCTTTATACTCCTTATCGAACTTCACGTAGTAGTCGCCCACCAAGTGGTCGCCCTTCTTTCCCGTAGAGGCTGGCGTCTCGCCATTTCCGAAGAGCTTCCAAGCCAACATAGACTTACAGATATGGATACCACGGTCATTCACGATATTGGTCTTTACAACCTTCAAACCATTGGCTTCCAATATCTTGCACAAGCTATATCCCAAAAGGTTATTTCTGATGTGGCCCAAGTGAAGCGGCTTGTTTGTATTAGGGGAAGAGTATTCCACCATGAATAGCGGAGAATCAGCTGTGGCCTTTTTGGTACCATAGGCGTCATCCGCCAACATATTGTTCAACTGGCTGACCCAATTGCTCTTGGAGATAGAGAGATTCAAAAACCCCTTGATCACATTGTATTTAGCGACAGCGCTATCGATCTTCATCAATTCATCACCGATCTCCGCGGCAGTCTCCTCTGGCTTCTTCTTCGACATCTTCACAAATGGGAAAACCACGAGGGTCAAATCACCCTCAAACTCCTTACGAGTAGCCTGCATCTGAATCGTCTTCTCATCCACAGGTTGTCCATAAAGCGACTCAACCGCCTTCTTAACTGATTGGACCAAAGTTGTATCTAAACTCATCTCTAAAAATTTATTTTACGGGGAAACCGTTAATCCCCAATGTATTACACCATCAATACGCAAGTGTCGGAATCCTATCCCCTCCCCGAAGGAGCGCAGACGAAACATCCGCCACAAAACTGCCGCAAAATTAAGCAAAATTCTTCATTCTAAAACCCAATTCACACGCAAAAAGAAAGGCGACCTCTTTCGAAGTCGCCTTTAACTCTTCAATCAAAAGCAATGATTAGTTGAGAGCCTTGTTCAATTCAGCACCAGCCTTGAACTTAGCTACCTTCTTAGCAGCGATCTTGATCTTCTTGCCAGTTGCAGGGTTAACACCCTCACGAGCAGGATTCTCCTTTACTGAGAAAGAACCGAAACCGATAAGAGCTACCTTGTCGTTGCTCTTCAAAGCCTCTGTGATAACCTCTGCGTATGCATCAACAGCCTTCTTGCTGTCAGCAATTGTCAAACCGCTCTTCTCTGCGATTGCCTTAATGAATTCTGATTTGTTCATAACAAAATGTAATTTTAAAGTAATATAATAAATTTTTTATCCTTTCTTATCAATAAAATCAGCTTGCAACATCATTTATTGAGCATATTTATCTTCCCAAAACTTGATGTAAGCGGAACAAAGATACTATTCAATCTAAATTTCGCAAAAAAATTGGGTGGAAAAATGTTGTTAAAACAAAAAAAAATACATTTTTATGTTCATTAACATAATCTGCGGGGATTTTCGCTATTTTTGCACCATATATTAGTGGGCTTTGCAAGAGACACTTTTAGCAAAACATAGATTCAGACAATTATGAAATTAGGAATTAGTAACCAACAGAACTCCATATCGATACACTTCGTCATCATCAATGTCCTATGTTGGATAGCGAGTCTGCTCCTTCCCCGTATCGGCATTGACCTAATTGAGAAGTTCGGACTTCACTACTGGGCGGGATCCGACTTCAACCCCATCCAATTGGTGACCTATATGTTTCTGCATGACACCAGCAGCATCTATCATCTCCTCTTCAATATGGTTTGCCTCTACACCTTCGGCACCGTTTTAGAGAGAGCGTTTGGTACCAAGAGATTCCTCATCTACTATTTCTTCACGGGAATCGGAGCCGGTCTCATCCAAGAATTAGCTTGGGCATACGACCTCCACGCCTTCACCGCGGAGGTGGCGCAACTGACGGAATCGGGTATCGCCAACGGATTGGACATCGGAAACGGCACCATTCTACACAGTGTGGATGAACTCACCCGTTTCGCGGACGACGTTTACAACAAACACATCACTGTCGGAGCGTCAGGCGCCATGTTTGGCCTTTTGATCGCATTCGGCTTGTTGTTCCCGAACGCACCCCTATTCATTATGTTCATCCCTATCCCCATCAAAGCGAAATACCTCGTGGTCGGATATGCGTTACTGGAGCTTTTCGCCGGCGTGAAAGATTTCAGTTTCGACAATGTGGCGCACTTCGCCCATTTGGGAGGAATGCTATTCGGACTAATCCTGCTCCTTTACTGGAGATATCAAGGGAAGAAAAGATTTGAACAAAACCAACAAAACTATGGAAGGTAACAACATCAAAGATGAAATCATAGCCTCGTTCAAACAAGGAACGACGCTCACCAAACTGATCTACATCAACTTAGGCGTATTCGTCTTGGTCAACTTGTTATTGGTGGGATTCAAACTCTTCAACAGCGACACGAACTGGGTAGGCTACCTCGCATGTCCTGCCCAATGGGAACACTTCTTGCGTCAACCATGGAGCCTCATCACCTATATGTTCCTCCACGAAAGTTTCATCCATATCTTCTTCAACATCCTGACGCTTTATTGGATGGGAAGGATTTTCCTTGAATACGCCACGCAACACACCTTGGTGGGGCTCTACATTTTAGGAGGAATAGCGGGCGGCATCACCTTTATGTTAGGCATAAATTTCTTCCCTCTCTTCTCCCAGCACAACTTCTTTTACACGCTAATAGGCGCCTCCGCCTCCACCATGGCTATTACGGTCGCCACAGCGATCTTTGCGCCGGAGAGACCGATTCGGTTGGCGTTAATCGGCGAAGTAAGGCTCAAATGGCTGGCAATCGCCCTCATCTTGATCAGTCTGCTCGGCATGGGCGGTACGAACGCAGGTGGACAGATGGCCCATATCGGAGGAGCCTTGGCAGGTTATGTGTTCGCCAAGCAACACCAAAAAGGAGTGGACATCACCCATTGGATCAGCCAAATCATCCATCGGATAGTCAACTTCCTCAATAGAATAGGTAGCAAACCCAAGATGAAGGGAACCACCTATCAGAGGAGAGAGAGCGACCACGACTACAATTACAGGAAGAAACAAGAGAACGAGGAGATCAACAGGATCCTCGACAAAATAAAGAGCAGCGGATACGATTCGCTAAACGATGATGAGAAAAAACGACTCTTCGGGAACAACCAATAAACGGTTCGGAGTCATCCGATTCACGATTTACACGTTCGCGGTCCTTCTAAACGGGATTGTGGCAATTTGCACGCTCTTAGGAAAGGCTGCCTGCTTCGTGAATCCGCTCGACCACATCCTCCCCTCCTATCTAGGATTGGCCTTCCCTTACCTGGTCATCGCGAACTTGCTCTTCCTACTCTTTTGGATCATCAAGCGAAAATATTATGTCGCCCTGCCAATTCTGACACTGCTTATCTGCTACCCTGAAACGCGCCGCACCTTCTCCATCGGCCACGACGTCCATGCGGAAGGAGACACTCTCTCGGTAATGAGCTACAATGTCCAGATGTTTGAATTCTTCGCGCCTCGCAAGAAAAACCATATTCTCCAACTCATCGAAGAGGTCCAACCCGACATTCTCTGCATCCAAGAGTTCGGCCATAGTAATCTGTCGGACCACTTAGGGGAGAAAGATATCCAACAATCTCTCTACCGTCTGTATCCTCACCACAAATTCATGGGGAACGATCTCAGCTGGAACGCCGAAATCGGAGAGGCCATACTATCCAAACATCCGATCGTTCGACACGGGGTGATCAACCTGGAAGAGAATACAGGAACAAAAATCAAGGGAGTGCTCTACGCCGACATCCTCTTTAAGGGAGATACCATCCGCATCATCAATTGTCACCTTGAAAGCAATAGAATCACAGAGAACGAGAAAAAAACCTTGCAAAAGATCAAGGCCGTCTCGAAAGAGGACGCCAACCAAGTGGTCAACTCCGTATCCAACAAGATGAGCGTTTCGTACAAGAACAGGGCCAAACAGGCGAACATCATCCACCAGCAGCTCATCAAAGAGTGCCCTCTCCCGATTATCCTTTGCGGTGATTTCAACGACGTACCAGTCTCCTACGCCTACCAGACCATCCGCGGCGACAAGTTGTTGGACGCATTCGAAGAGAGCGCCACAGGCTACGGCTACACCTACAACAAGCAACTATTCCACTTCAGGATAGACCAAATCATGCATAGCAAGGAGGCTAAGGCAATCCAGTTCCATGTCGGCGACAAGGATTATTCCGACCACTACCCTATCTCATGCAAAATCGTATTCTAACCATCCTATATCTCTTCGCCACGATTCTCTCCGCCCTTGCGGAGGAGGAGCGCTCCTACAGCGAACTGGAGGAGGTGGAGGTTTACGGCGAGCAGCAGCACCAGCTGTCCGATTTTTCAGAAGCGGCCCATTACCAAGCCGACACGCTTCTTATCAACAACCAGCGACACTCCTCATTGGCGGATTTCATCGCCCAACACACCCCCTATGTGGTGAAGCAAAATGGCAATGGCATGATGACTACCCTCTCGCTACGGGGCACATCCGCCTCCCACACGCAAGCCTTGTGGGATGACATCAACATCAGTCCCCTCACCATGGGACAAACCGATTACAGCACACTCCCTATTTTCTTCTTCGACGGCATAGACATCTTTCCAGGGGGAGAGAGCGCACTCTTCGGAAACGCCATCGGCGGAGCGGTCTCCCTCTCATCCAAGAACGACTTCACGCAACGCAGAAGTCTTATCCTGCAGCAGGATTTGGGCTCCTACGGGAAATCATTCTCCGGCATCAAACTAAATTTGGGCAACAGCATCATCCAAAACAGAACCTCTATCTTTTACAACCGTTGCGAGAACAACTTCACCGTTCATTTCAGGGATGAAACATTCCGACAAAAGAATGCCAGCTACAACAACTACGGCGCCCTCAACGAGACGGAATGGCGAGTCAACAGCAAGCACCTGCTCGGTGCGAAATTGTGGTTCACCAAGTATAATCGGGAACTACAACCCATGATGCAGAACAACGACGACCCCTCCAAATACGAACAAATCGACGACCAAAGCGCCAAGGCGATCCTATTCCACGAGCTGAACGGCAAATGGCTCCACCTCAGAAACAAAGTGGCGTGGGTCAACGACCGGGAGCATTTCCAAGGCGATCTGATCGCCACACACGACTTGATGCTCCTCTCCAATGCGAGGAGACGATTCAAACGGGTGATGATAGAGGTTGGAGGCGAATTACACTACATCAAACCTGAAGTTTACGCCTACAAGAGCGGTGTAGAAGAATGGAGAGGCGCCATCTTCCTACTATCCAAATTCACGCCCTGCCAATGGCTATCCCTGCATGGCAATCTGCGACAAAGCTTCGTGACATCGATGGGAATCCCCTTCTCGCCCGCCTTCGGATTCGAGGTGAAACCCTTTTCCCAAGAGCGCTTCGTGTGGGCCTTAGGCGGCAACATCGCCCGCAACACGAAGGTGCCGACACTGAACGATCGGTACTGGGGGGATTACGCCAACAAACAACTGACTGCGGAGAGCGCTTTCAACCTGGAGGCGAAGAGCCGATGGGAACTACGTCTGAAGAGATACAAAGGTAACCTAAGCGCCACGCTGTACAGAAACGATGTGGACAACTGGATTATGTGGATGCCAAGAGGCGTTGTCTGGAAACCGACCAACATCGAAGAGGTCTTGGCTCGCGGTGTGGAGGTGGAATCAAGACACAGTTTTCCCATCTCAAAATTGGAGAACAGCCTATCGTTCTCCTTCAACCACAGCTTCACGGAGATACAAAAAGGGTTCCAAAACATGCATCCTTTTTTAGGTCATCAGATGCCCCTCACGCCACAAAACACCTTCGCGGGCTTTTGGAACATACGGTTCAAAGAGACGGATCTCACAGTAAGCGGGAACTACACGGGAGAGCGCACCTCATCGGATATCTTCGATGTATTGGAGGGGTATTTCCTAATGGATCTATCTATCAACCACACCTTCTCCTTCCCGAAAAAGAGCGGTAGCAAAGCAAAACAACAGATCACCGTCACCCTGCAGATCAACAACCTATTGGACAAGGAGTATCAAAACCTCCCCTTCCGGGGAATGCCAGGCAGGAACTTCCTTGCGGGCGCAAAATGGAGAATCGACTCAAAATAGCGGAGCGACTCACTTCCGCAACACCAACAACGATTCAGGTCCCATGTTAAAGAGTAAATCCAAGATGCTCAAATCGGGCACGAAGCCAAACTTCTGGTCAAATACTTGATAGTAAGGAGTCTCCGACGCATTAGGCGATTTAGGGGAGAAATTCTCCCGCAAATCAACTCTGTCGAGAGGCGACGGCACATACTCGCTCGTCAACGAAATCGGTGTTTTTATGCCGACCAACTGGTTCACCACCTCCATCAAGCCCATATTGAAATCGATAAGGAACTCCGTTTTCTTCGTGAAAAAAGGTTCAAAATCGTCTCGGTAGTATTCAAAGAAGGGGGATGAGTTGTAGGCGGAGGCGATCGCGCGCCAGTGCACCTGCTGCCAACTCTCCACATAGGCGATTCTCAAATCTTTGACAGCCACCTTGTTGCCACTCTTGACCACCGGTACGGAGAGTTCCATCACTCCGTTTCCCGTCATAATCCGGCATCGGTTACGATAGGTCTGCTTGTGGTAATGGTCATACTGCTCCACCTGGGCATCCGCTCCACAAGCCAATGCTCTGTAATAGGAGACCGGCGCCAAATAGGCCGATGACAACAACAATCTATCCGCCATATTATCTATCATTGTTCTTCTTCTTTTTGGATGACAGACCTGACGGACGCTGTTGGTTCAACGGCTCCGCCTTGACATCCCAATCCTCGGTCATCTCCCAATTGGCGCGAAGTTTCAGCCCCTTCGGGAAGTAATATACCCACTCCGGCAAAACACCCTCGCTAAACTTACCAGTGTCCCACTTTTGATTGTTGTTTCTATCCAAAATGACACGGGCGAAATAGGTGGCAGGAGGAAGATGATCAAAGACCGCTTTACCATCCTTCACCTGTACGGTGCGCAATGGGGTATCCGAAGACTTCAGCAACTCGACAAAAGCGTTCTCCTCCAAATTGGAGAGTTTCAATTCCAGTTTGCCATACTCATTCGCCGCCTTTTTCCTGAAACGGATCGTAATAGGCTCATTGTGGTTGCCGTAGTGGTCGTATGCACATGCAGAGTCTAACTCCAAAACATAGGTTTCATTCTCCGCCAAGCCATTGGAGTTGACGTTGTAAGAGCGGCAATTACCTCTATTCTCCATGAAGGAGAGGGCAAAAGGAATCGGTGTCTTCAAAGTATCCGAAGCAAGATAGAGGTGAACTTTCTCTTTGTCTATGGAGGTCACAGGGTTGGCCCACTCCACCACCGGTTGGTCGTCGATCTCCACCAGGGAGAAGGGAGTCATATTCAAAACATTTGTTCGCTTCATCGGACGATTACGCCTCTCTGCCCGTTTCTGCTGCGCCAGCAACTGCTGCTGCATCTTCACCTCGTTCTTCAAGAAGGAGGTGGTAAGGGTAGCCATCAACGTATCCTCTGCGGGCACCAGCGTTCCCGCGGAATCGGTCTTCATGTACGAAACGGACAAACGGATTGTATCTTTTTTGCACAAAAGACTATCGGCGAACCAATATTTCACCGTGTCACCCATCTGACTCGCCTCTATCCTACACCAACCAGCCACCGTGGTGTCCAAAAGCGTCACCTTCGGAATCGACGGCTCCATCTTTTCGAAATAGAGGGTAAAGAATTTACGGTCGGGGCGCTCAATTTTTTGGAACTTCTGGAAATGCTGTTCCTCCTGGAAGAGTCGAAGCACGACATCATTCGGCTTGGCGATCACCTCCCGACGCACAATGATCGTGTCGATCTTCATCGAATCGCCATAGATCGTATCCATCTTCTCCGTCACCGTAATGGAGGGAATCTCCATCGGCATCTCCTGAACCGCGATCTCTTCCGCAGATTGGTCGAAAGAGTGGCTGTTGTTCATATCACGGAGTGCGAATATGCGATACTTCTTGCTGGCCAGACCTCGGATAGAAAAGCGACCCTCCGCATTGGTTTTTCCAATACGTTCAAATCTCTTTTTGAGGAATAGGGAGTCTGCATCATCGCTGTGGACACCCACCAAGACATCCTCCTCCGGCACCAAAGTGGCGGCATTCAACACCACACCGGAAATGGTCATGGAATCGATATGGTCACCGGTTGAAAACGAATAAAGGAAATTCGATACACGATTGTTCTCCGTGTAATCGCCGATCGCATCGCCGAAGTCGAAAGTATAGGTCTTGTCGGGTTGAAGCGAATCGCGCAACTCCACCACAATCTTTTTACCGACCGCTTTGGCGACCGGATTGATTTTCTGAGGCGGTGAAACAACAAGATTTTTGGCCGGATTGGAGAGTTGGAGGAACTCGTTGAATAGAATCTCTACCCTGGTCTTCGTGACATTCAACTCCCCATCCGCAGGAATTGAACTAACCTTCTTCGGGGCAATAACATCCTGCTTTCCTCCCGTCGGACCTTGTGCCATATTGGCGCAAGCACCCAACATCATGAGCAGCATCGCCACCCAACTATATGATATGAGTCTTTTGTTCATTGTCTTTCAAATTGACACAAAGATAAGGAAGAATTGCGAAAAACGGGCATAGTTCCCAAGATTTAGAATGAATGGAGCATATCGAAAGTACTCATCACGAAAAAATATGGATACTTCCGTATTTTTTACACATTATTTTAAAATAAACATTATCTTTGCATCATATTTAACATTCAAAATCTACGATGTTTCACCTAAACAATCACCTATGTTTAAAATAGATCTTTTTAAGGATTTTTTCTTTTTCTCCAAGGGAGAGAGACAAGGTTTGCTCCTTCTAAGCGGCCTGATTTTAATGATGTTCGCAATCAACTTCTGCCTTCCGCAACAAGATGGTCATGCGGAAAGCTACTTGCGGCAGGCGGATAGCCTACTCACCCAAACAGAGGATTCCACACTGCTGAAAAAACCTCGATATCCACAAAGACACAGCTACAAAGAGTCGGATCCGAGCGAGAAAACAGAGGAGAAACAACCTTACGCCCCACCGAAGAGAACGTATTCACAACAGACAGACAGAAGCAGTCACGTCAACGCAAGAAGCGTCCACAACGAATATGAATCGTTACGAATCGAACTGAACAGCGCGGACACGACCGAGCTTAAAAAACTGCGGGGCATCGGCAGCAAACTCTCCCAACGCATCGTAAAATACAGGACAAAGTTGGGCGGGTTCTCTTCCAAAGAGCAACTAAAAGCAGTTTATGGCCTCTCAGAGGAGACCTACGAGGCGATCCTTCCTTATGTTTGGGTGGACAGCACGGCTATTCAATAATGTGTCATCCAATAATGGGGCGTATTCAATACGCCCCTACGGATTGCCGCCATTTGGCGATGTTCTCCTCGAACTCCTTTACACGCTTCGCGCTCTTATTCTTTCGGAACCATTCGGAGACATAGACTCTTTCGGGGGCATCAACGCTATCCGCCACACAGACTCTTTTGCCATTCTTTTTCAAGATACGCACCTTGTCGTACAACTGGTGATCTGCCGTGAAGGATTCCAAAGAGAGCATGGTATCCGACACCGTAATCCGTTGATAATAGCGATCATCCGTTCCCCATCGGGCCACATCGCCATGAAAACTAAGCGGATACTCCTTGCGGGAACAGAACGAAACCAACCTAAGCGGTTCACTCATTTCGCCCGAATCGTCATGCGCCACATTGAATCTGGCATAACCGTGCTCATGACCTTGCAAGACAAGATCCACACCATATTCACGCACCAAATCATCAAAAAGTTGCTTCACTAAGAAATTATTCATGGAGCCCTTGATGGAGATGATCGGATGATGAAGCACCACCACTTTCCAACGCTCCTTACAATCCTTCAACTGCTCCTCCAACCAGAAGCGTTGTGGCAGCAGGTTCCAAGAATCCTTGTTGGAATCCAACAAGAAGAAGCGTACATCTCCCATTGAGAAGGAGAAGAGGGCATTATCCTCCGGACCTAAATCACCGTAATAGGGAAAGACCAAAGGAAACCTTCCCTCCAAATGGCGGACCACTCCCTTCAAATATTCATGATTGCCGGGAACCGACACGATCGGATAACTTGTCGCATGCTCGCCTAACGTAGAGAAAACCTTTCCCCAATAGCGATCCATCGGGCGCTCTATGAGGTCTCCGCCGAATAGCAACATGGCGGCGTCAGGCGTACGCTCCACAATCTGAGGCAAAAGCGTATCCAACCCCACCTCATCCAACTCGTCCTGCACATCACCGAAATAGAGAAACGATAAGGTAGAATCTCGCTTCGGCATCCGGAAATGGAACCACTCCGTCGTATCATGTGCCACACGCACCCGATAGTCGTAGGCGCTATCGAAGGCCAAGCCACTCATCAAAGCGGAAAAATAGGCCCCCACCCCCGCGCGGGATTGATAAACCCTGCTTCGCGTCTCCACCGTAAACGTATCGCCGCCCCCCTTGGAACAATAATCCAACCATCCCGATTGGACCTCCGAGCCATACTGCCACGAGAGATAACGTTCATTGGGTTCAGGGCCAACCGTCAACAAGAGACGAGACAATTGCGTCTGTGGCTCATAAGCCGCCTCAGGCGGATTGCCGAACCACTTTCCCCATTTGGTCACGCAAATCACGACCGCAACCACCAAAAGGAGAATGGCGAATATCTTTTTTTTCATCTAATTAGTAGCCCAAAATCTTCAACATAGACTTGTAACTCTGCTCCTTAGCGAAGAGTTTGGTAAAGTACTCACCATTCTCATCCACATCGACCACCACCATCTTAGGTGCAGGAAGCAAACAGTGTTGAATACCTCCGTAACCACTCAAGGCCTCTTGGTAAGCGCCCATGTGGAAGAATCCGATGAACTGCTCACGACCAGGTTGCATCTTCGGCAAGAAGATCGCATTAGAGTGAACCTCCGCATTATAGAAGTCCTCGCTATCGCAAGTCAAGCCGCCCAAATGGACACGTTCATACTCCTGATCCCAGTTGTTGATCGCCAAGAAGGGGAAGCGTTGGTTCAAGCCCCATGTGTCTGGCATGGTATTAATGAAGGAGCTGTCGATCATGTTCCACAACTCTCGGTCGTTCTGTTGTTTCTGGTTCACGATCGAATAAAGCATCGCACCGCTTTCGCCAACGGTATATGATCCGAACTCAGTAAAAATATGTGGTTCAGGCACACCCTGCTGTGCGCAAGTGTTCTTGATCTGCGCCACAATCTCCTCCGCCATGTACTCGTAGTCGTAAGAGAAATCCATGTGCGCCTGGATAGGGAAACCGCCTCCGATATTGAGGCAATCCAAATCCGGACAGATTTTGCGAAGCTCACAATAGAGGTTGATGCCTTTGCTCAACTCGTTCCAATAGTAAGAGGTATCCTTGATACCCGTATTGACAAAGAAGTGGAGCATCTTCAACTTCACCTGCTTGTTATTCGCGATCTTCTCCTTATAGAAAGGAATGATATCCTTCACACGGATACCCAAGCGGGAGGTATAAAAATCGAACTTAGGCTCCTCCTCGGTAGCGATTCGGATGCCGACATTGACATTTTGGTCGAATCCATCCATGAGCATATCCAACTCATCCTTGTTGTCGAGGATCGGAATCACCTTGGTATAACCTTTGTTGATGAGGTGTTGGATATTCTCTATATACTGAGGTATTTTGAATCCATTGCAGAGGATGAACTTATCTTTCTTCAAGTGTCCTGACTCCTCCAAACACTCCAAGAGGTTCACGTCATACGCGGACGAGATCTCCACATTCACATCCTGCCTCAACACCTCCTCCATCACGAAAGAGAAGTGCGAGCTCTTTGTGCAGAAGCAATAGTTGTAGTCCGCCTGATAATCCACCTTCGCCATCGCCACATTGAAAAGACGACGGACACGCTGAATATTCATCGCGATTTTAGGCAAAAAGGAGATACGCAAAGGGGTTCCATACTGCTTGATAATATCCATCAAAGGGACATTATACCAGTAGAGTTCATTATCTTTTACACTAAACTCCTCATTAGGGAACTCGAACGATTGTTCGATCAAATCCACGTACTTGTTTTTCATTCCTCGCAAAAAACTTTAAAGTAATCGTAATAAATACAACAAATTATTCGCATCCGACTCACTTGGATTGGAAGAATATTCGCAATCCGTTGAATTCAGATGCAAAAATAAAATATAATTTAAGAATAACGAAAGATGCGGAAAGAAATATACATTCGAATACATTTTCCGCACAACAAATCTCACATAGTTATATAACAAACAATCACACATTAGACAATTCCCCCACAACCCAGTAGGTAAATAGGAATTTTTTATCACTGATTTTCAATTGTTTAAATAAATAATTTCAAAACAGACTCAAATTTCCCTACCAACATAGTAGGTTATTAGGATTTAATATCTATCTTTGCAGTGTCGATGAGTTACAAACTACGACGATTCAGAAATTGAACATAATTAAAGAAAGAAATATAACTATTAAAAAGGAGGTAAACATGGGACAAAAGAATTACAAATTTGAGACATTACAAGTCCATGTAGGTCAAGAGACACCAGACAGCGCAACAGACGCAAGAGCAGTACCTATCTACGCCACCACATCTTATGTATTCAAGGATTCCGCGCAAGCAGCGGGCAGATTCGGACTCACAGAGGGTGGTAACATCTATACCCGTTTGATGAACCCAACCTCTGACGTATTCGAGAAGAGAATCGCGGCTTTGGAAGGTGGTGCGGCAGCTTTGGCCACCGCCAGTGGATCAGCGGCCATCACATACGCTATTCAAAACATCGCGACGGCAGGCGACCACATCGTATCATCAGCCAATCTTTATGGTGGAACCTACAACCTCTTCGCCAACACATTGCGCGAGCAAGGATTGACCACTACTTTTGTGGATCCTTCCGATGTCAGCAACTTCGAGAAGGCAATCCAACCTAACACCAAATTACTGTACGCAGAGACATTGGGCAACCCTAATTCCAACGTCATCGATTTGCAAGCGATTGCGGACATCGCCCACAAGCACGGCATCCCATTCATCGTAGATAGCACCTTCGCCACGCCATACTTGCTCAGACCAATCGAATATGGTGTGGACATCGTGGTACACTCAGCCACCAAGTTCATCGGCGGCCACGGAAGCGTAATGGGTGGTGTCATCGTCGATGCCGGAAAATTCAACTGGGCGCAAAACGATAAATTCCCAGGATTGTCCAAACCTAATCCATCCTACCACGGTGTGGTCTTCACAGAGGCTTGCGGCAACTTGGCATACATCTTGAAGGCTCGTACCACTTTGATGAGAGACCAAGGCGCAACCATCTCTCCATTCAACTCATTCCTTTTGATCCAAGGCTTGGAGACATTGTCACTCCGTGTAGAGCGTCACGTCGAGAACGCCTTGAAGGTGGTCGATTTCTTGAAGAACCATCCTCAAGTGGAGCGTGTCAACCACCCATCTTTGGCCACTGGCAGAGAGAAGGAATTGTACAACCAATACTTCAAGAAGGGTGCAGGATCCATCTTCACCTTCGAGGTAAAGGGAAGCGCGGAGGATGCGAAGAAGTTCACAGAGAGTCTCGAATTGTTCTCACTATTGGCCAACGTGGCTGACGTGAAGTCACTCGTGATCCATCCAGCCAGCACCACCCACTCCCAACTTTCAGAAGAGGAGTTGCTCGGCGCAGGTATCAAGCCTAACACAGTGCGTCTCTCCATCGGAACAGAGCACATCGATGATATCATTGAGGATCTGAAGCACGGATTTGAATCTATAAAAAAATAATTCGTAACTTTATAGTCAATTTTAAAAGACTATTCATAAACAAAAAAATAGGAAGGGCAACAATATGTCAAAGATATATAAATCAGCAGATGAATTGATCGGACACACTCCCCTTTTGGAGTTGTCCCATATAGAGAAAGAGTTTGGTTTGAAGGCGAATGTGATCGCCAAAGTAGAGTATTTCAACCCAGGCGGTAGTGTCAAGGACCGTATCGCGAAGGCGATGTTGGACGAAGCCGAGAAGAGCGGGAAATTGAAGAAAGACTCAGTGATCATCGAGCCCACCTCCGGAAACACCGGTATCGGACTTGCCAGCGTAGCGGCTGCACGCGGCTATCGCATCATCATCGTGATGCCTGAGACCATGAGCGTGGAGCGCCGTCAATTGATGAAGGCTTACGGTGCGGAGCTTGTCTTGACAGAGGGTGCCAAGGGTATGAAGGGCGCCATCGCCAAGGCAGAGGAGTTGGCCAAGGAGAATCCTAACAGCTTCATTCCAGGCCAGTTCGTGAATCCAGCCAACCCTAAGGCACACTTCGAAACGACAGGTCCAGAGATCTACGAGGACGCTGACGGCAAGGTGGATATATTCGTGGCAGGCGTAGGTACAGGCGGTACCATCACAGGTGTAGGATCCTATTTGAAGAGCAAGAACAAAAACACGAAGGTCGTAGCCGTAGAGCCAGCCACTTCAGCAGTTTTGTCAACAGGCGTGGCAGGTGCGCACAAGATCCAGGGCATCGGTGCGGGATTCGTTCCTGACACCTTGGACACCAAGGTCTATGACGAAATCATCCCAGTACAAAACGAAGATGCATTTGCCATCGGCAAGTTGATCGGCAAGAAAGAGGGTATCTTGGTGGGCATCTCGGCTGGTGCAGCCGTTTGGGCAGCCATCGAATTGGCGAAACGTCCTGAAAACGCAGGCAAGAACATCGTGGTTCTTTTGCCAGACACAGGCGACCGTTACCTCAGCACACCACTTTTCGCAGATTAACATACACTACAATTACATAAGCAAATCCGCAGTCCTCGTGAGGGGGCGCGGATTATTTTTTTACAACTGACAGTTGTAATTCATAAATAAACAATTATATTTGTTGAACCAGGATGTTATATCATTACAGGGGGAGCTATTAAATTGACGCGAACAAT
>JAKSKV010000020.1 GCA_024401555.1 Paludibacteraceae bacterium | reverse complement strand
CCCTAACGGGCAAGACAGCCCGCATCGAAGAGGGTAAGCATGTGATGCGTATCAATATCGATGGCAATTACACCAACATCGACTGGATCAACTTCGAGGCAGAACACCCAGACCCTACTGGCGTGGTGGAGGTATCCGCCAATATGCCTTGCGGCACATTCAATGTAGTGGATATTACAGGAAAGATTCTTGGTAGCGTGGTCATCGCCGAGGGCGAAAGCGCTGCGGAGAAGTTGAAGGGACAAGGCTACAATCGTGGCGTATATATCCTCTCCAACGAGCAGGAGTCTGTCAAGATAGAAATCAAATAGTGTGATTTAAGTGAATAAATGGTGGGCCATCCAAGTCGTTTTTTCGGCTTGGATGGCCTTTTTTTGTGGGATAGCATCCGTTGTTTGCATATGAAATAATTGATAAATATAATTTATTTATTGCAAATGTAGTAAAATAATAAAAATATTACTATATTTGCCCTTGCAATTACGATGTTGTTGGGTGAGCCAACCATCAATGTTTAACTATAAAATACCTTGTTATGTTTGACAAAAAAATTGTTAGGAAACGTTTGGGGAGCGATTTTCTCTCCGCATTAGTGGTTTATCAAATTGTTCTCTTCTCCAGTTGCGAGAGGGAGAGTCTATTAACAGAAAAGCCGAGAATGGAGAAACAAGACCAATCACAGGAGAACATCAATTACAAAGCGATTTATTCCACCCACCATACGATGAGTTGGGAGGATGCCGTCGCCTTGGCGGAGGATGCAGCGGCGCTCTATTTCCCGCAGGAGGGAGAGAGTCAGTTGCGAAGTTCAGGTGCGAGGCGGATGGTGAATGGCGGTAGGGTGTTGGAGCGTAGATCCGCTGCTTTGCGGGCTGGTGGCGAGCAGGTCGATTTGCCCGATACGATGGCCTATATCTGTAATTTCGCCGATAGCGCTGGTTTCGCTGTTATCTGTGCGGACGACCGTGTGGGATGTCCGGTGTTGGCCTGTGTGGAGAGGGGAACGCTTGGCGACTCGATTGATAACCCAGGAGTAGCTCTTTTCCTTGAAAATGCCCAACAATATATGGAGGAGTCGCTCTTGACGTTTGAGGCGAAGAAAGAGTCGTTGAGGGAGATGGCAGAGAGATTGTTGGAGGAAGATGGTTCCGATCAGGGCGCATCATTGAGGAGCGTATCTACCGGATCCTTTAAGTTGTTGAAAGGCAAGGAGGAGGTGACTCCACTGTTGACTACCACATGGGCGCAAAGCGGTTCTCCCTATAATGATTTGATGAAAACGTGTAAGTCAAAACCGAGTGGTCATGCGCCGGCAGGATGTTGGGCGGTGGCTGTGGCGCAGTTGATGGGGTACTATCAATATCCCAAGATTCTTTCTGGCAATGGAATGACTCTAGATTTGGATTGGGATATGTTGACCAATTTTACAAGTGCCAATCTTTTGGTAGGGAGAGATCGTCAAAATTTGTCGCAGCTTTTTGCCCTTGTGGGGAAAAATGTTGGAATGGACTATGATTGTGATGGAAGCGGTGCGAAGGACAAGAATGTTATGTCCTACTTGAAGAGTATTGGTTACGCTAGTTGTGCCACATCGGATTACTCTTTCGAGAAAGTTAAGGGACAATTGGATCTAAAGCGCCCTGTTTTGATGACGGGTGACAAAAAGAAAATCCTGTTTGTCAAGTACGGTGGTCATGCTTGGGTAGTGGATGGCTATTCAGCTTCTATAGTAGAGTATTACAACTATCGTCTAAACACGGAAACTGGCACCTCCACAAATATACTTATCAGCACCTCCTATTCCAATCCTTTGCTGCATATCAACTGGGGATGGGGCGGAATCAACAATGGATATTTTTCTGCTGGGTGTTTCGATGTGCAGAGGGCTGTCCAGTATGACACAAAAAAAGGAACAGATACATTTGATTATAAGTATGATCTAAAGATTCATACGGCTTGGCGATAACTTGTAAATAGTAATAGATAGTATGAGAAAGAAAAGAAACATTTTTGTTTGGGTGGCGATGGCAATGGCCCTATTGATTAACTCGTGTGGAGACGGTGAAGACACATTATCTTGTTATCGCTCCTCACATAGGGTGAATGATTATGTTCTCCCCGATTCGATTATCTATCTCAGGTACGAGATGGTAGATGACGGAAGTTTCCATGTGGCATTTTCTGTGGATGGAGAATTGGTCTCCTCGGGGGAAAAGATTAGTAGCGGGTCTCGTCACGAATTGTTTGATTCCATCTCCGGTTTGTACCATGATGATCATTACAAAGGTGAGATTTCTGGTGAGGAATCAAATCGGGTTGTTGCATTCCCTATCACGACGGTATCCATCGTTTCGGACATGGACTATGGTGAACAATATCCCGCAGGGTGCAACTTGTGCGACTATTCCATATTTCATGGCATTTCTTTGGGCAAGTTTGTGTTGAATGGTTATCGATTTGATGAGAGTGATAATTTTTCGCCATACATTAACAAACCATATACGGAACTGACTGATGCGGAAAAGTGCCTGTGGTATGGATGTATTGAATTTGAATTACCGGTTGTGCCGACGGCGTCCCACAATCTCACGGTTACCATCTCCTTCGAGGGTGGCAAGACGCTGACCAAGATGTTGAGGGTAGAGTTGTAGCCTTTACCATTTGAGGAGATATCGATCATCATCGATGCTCCAAAGGGTGCTATCCATTTTTCCACGGAGGGTGATGAGTGTCTTTGAGAAGGCATCCTTCACCCTCTCTTTGTCTCTTTTGTAGAGGTGGAAGAGCGAATCTGGATGGTTATAAGCCTGGATGACGGGGAGTATGCCTATGTGGCTTTTCCGCCAATAGGTATAGGTAGGCACTACCGACACTTGATCGATGGCTGTGCCGCATGAATCCTTTCGGATGGTCACCTCCAGTATGGCGCCAATATCTTTGGGGATGCTGTCGGAATATACTTGTGAAGAGAGAAAGTTGCCTAAGGAGTAAGCCACAAGGGAACCTCTCTGTTCCTCTGTTGGGGGAATTATTTCCAGGCGTTGGAGGATATGGGGGTGCGACATAAGGATTAGATCACATCCCGCCTTATGCAAAGAATCCGCCATACGTCGTTGGTAACGGTTGGGCGTACGTTGGTATTCCGTACCGCAGTGAAGGTAGGCGATGGTGAAATCGGCCCCGGCCTCTCTGAGGCGGCGTGCCACTGCGCACATTTCACTCACCTTGGTGGAGTCGTATTTTCTGTATTCGTTGACCATGAATGAGTGCTCTTTTTTGAGATGGATGCCGTTGAGGCTATGGGTATAACTGAGAAGTCCCACCTTGATGCCGTTCTTCTCGATGATGCTCAACGCTTGCCTCTCCGTGGAGTCTCGTGATGTGCCGTGGTGGGCGATGCCGAGCGAGTCGAGGAGATTGAGAGTTCTGGTGATGCCTGCGGGGTATGCGTCCAGTATATGGTTGTTGGCGGTAGCCAGCCAGTCGAATCCCGCCTCCGATAGGGTAGTGGCGAAGCAATCTGGCGCATTGAAATAGGGGAATGTTCCGTAACCATAAACCGAGGTGTCTCTTCCCTTCTTCTTGCCTCCGAACACAGTCTCCAAGTTGCCGATGAGTAGATCCGCCTCATCCAAGTAGGGCTGGATTTGTTGAAAGACAGGGCTAAAATCAAAGGTGTCGGTATCGTTACGGTAGGCTTTCCTCATTTGATAATCGTGGAGCATGATGTCGCCGACCGCACTGATTCTAAGGCGTTGGATAGGGCAGTTAGTGATAGAGTCGATCTCTTCCTGGCGAATGTTTGAGGAGTCGCACTGCACCGTTTCGGACGATGTGGTATGCTCTTCGAGGTTGCTCCCTCTTGAACATGCGAAGAGTAGTAGGGCCACCCATGTCACCCATTTGCCTATCTTCCCATGAGATTTTGCGCATACCATTTGATCCGTGCTCTTTTCTACGAAGGTAAGAATAAAACGATATTGGGCAAAGTAAGTGGAACGAAACTATTTTGCATAGCAACAATATTTCGATTAATTTTGTAAAACAACAAAATAGAGAAGGAATGGAATATATATTTGAATATAAGTTCGAGGTGCGTGACTATGAGTGCGATGCCCAAGGAATCGTCAATAACGCCAATTACCAACATTACATGGAGCATGCCAGACATCGTTTTATCCAAACGGTGAATTTGGATTTCATGGAGTTGACCAATGCAGGCATCATCTTGGTGGTGGCCAAGGCGGAGTTGCAATACAAGGACTCGTTGAGAAGCAATGATGAGTTCGTTTGTCGACTCAATGTAGAGAAAGAGGGTATCCGCTATATTTTTTATGAGGATATTTACCGCCTCTCCGACAACAAATTGTGCACCAAGGGAAGATTTGAGATTGTTGCGAAAATAAATGGCAGATTAGGCATTGCGGAGTCTGTGGACAAAGCTTTGTTCGCCGCTAAAAAGGAATAAGTCATGGAGTTGTCTTACGAAGAGTTGGAACGGTCGTTGGAGGGTATTGCCACCTTCCGTGGCGATTTTAAGGTAATCAGACGAGAGGTTATGGAGGACTTGGAGGATGATAGCTATGATGACGAGATCGTGGGTGAGGCTTCTGATGAAGAGGAGATTACTGAAAAGGAGATAAAAACTGAAATCGTCTCTCGTATTTTGGAGGAAAACCTCGATTTTGGTGAGCTGGCGGAGAGTTTAGACAATGACTCAAATCGTAACTTCCGTACTGAAAAGCGCTATGCCATTTTAGATGCCCTCGCCGCAAAGTGGGTGGAGGGGGCGATTTCCTCTTTGAAGGAGGCACAGCAGGAGTTGGATGCGTAGTGAGGCTTTTGTTATCTTGGAGCGGCCTTTCGTGCTTCAATCCGGGCTTTGGTCATAGCCTCTCGCAAACCACCAGTTTGGACAAATTGGTCCTCAAGTTTCCTGATGAAACTATGTAGCATTCGGTCGGTCTGATGAATAAGCGTTAGTGCCACATTGGCCAGTTCCTCATCGTCCCATATTTCGAAAAATGGCTGATAGTCGCTAAGGTCGTTGTGGTATTTACAGTAGGTTACCATATTGGAATAACGTTCGTGTGTTTCATCCCATAATGATAATTTTCGAGTGCGGATGTAATCCTCAAAATCCTCCCGTAATTCAAGGAGGCTACTTTTGCCAACATTTAGGAGCTTGATTTGCATCTCTGTGGATGTTACTCCATCGGACATTCCTTCGACAAAATTTTGTTTTCCTGAGCGAGCGGCTTGGATCATTTGATCTAATGTACGGTCTTTATAACTATGAAGATATTTGTGAGCGAAATGGAATGTTAAATCATAGATTACTTGTGATTTTCTGTAGAAATAGGTGTTGCGGCAATCGCCGTTCCCTCTAAGAAACTTATTGTCTGCAAGCATAACAAATAGTATTTTAGTTAATAAAAATAGTATTCAAAAATAAACTAGAAAAACTAGAAAATATCTTCTATTCCTTCTCCTTGATCTGAGAAGGCGGGAATCCAAAGAATTCCTTGTATTTACGGCTGAAATAGTATGGACTGTTGAAGCCAGTTTTGAAGGCGACCTCTTTTACTGGCAGGTCCATGGTCCGCAACATTTCATCAGCCCTCTTCAAGCGGAATTCGCTGATCATCTCGATTGGGGTTTGCTCCGTGAGTGGTTTCAATTTGCGGATGAGGGTTGATTTGCTGGTATTCAACTCCTTGGCCAACTCCTCTACGGAGAAATCAGGATCTTCGTAGTTGTGTTCAATCACTTCGAACACTTGCGCCATGAATGGGTGTATCTCCGGTTTCTTAGGAAGGTCTCCCTCGTTGTTTGTTTGCTCACTCTCTTGGAGGGTGGCAGCGGCTGCCAACTTCTCTTCGTACTCTTTTCTTGCCTGTTCTTCCCGTTCCTTCTCCCTTTTCCTACGGAGGTAGAGGGCATAACCCAAACCTCCTAACGCAAGGATCGAAAGGGTAATGAACCACCAGGACAACCACCATGGTCGCTCCACCTTGATGAGTTTGTGTAGGGTAATTGCATTGGCCTCACCACCATCCTTGAAGGCCATTAGTTCCAAATTGTATTTGCCCGATGATAGGTGGTTAAGAACGATTTCTCGTGCGCTTCCCAAATTGTGCCAATCGTCTTGCTCTCCGATGCGGTAGCGGCAGATCACATCTGGTCCGGTGAGAGAGACAACATCGAATTGGATCCGTGTCTCATCGTTATTGTAACCGATCTTGACACTCTCTTTTTGCAGGTCAAGGAGTTGTACCTCCCCGTCCTCCATTTTGCATTGCGCTTGGGCCCATGCCGCATAGTCCACAGCGTTCGCCACCCCTAATTTGCTTGGGTCGAGTACGATGAATCCGTTGGAGCATCCGAAGAAGAGGGTGCCTTTGGAACTTTCGTAAATCGCTCTTGGCTGGAAGTAGAGTTTACCGTATTTGTCGGTAGGGAGAGGAATCGTCTTGTAGGTGCTCTTTTGGATGTTGACGCGGTGGATGCCTGTCTCGCCGCTGCACCATAAATAGCCATTCTTGTCGAAATTGACGGAAGAGAATTTGGCGACGGGAGTATAATCGAGAAACTCGATCTTTTTACTCTCCTTGACGATGCGGGCGATGCCGTAATTGGTGGCGATGTAGAGATTTCCTTCCGCATCGCAAACGCAGTCTGTGAATTTGCACGGTTCTGCTGTTTGGGTGGAGTCCGCGGCGTTGAACATACGGAGTTTTTCTCCGTCGTAGCGCCAGATAATTTGGTTAGAGAGCATCCATTTGATGCCGTTCGCATCCTCTTCCATATCATCGATCCAACGATCCTTCACATCCTCGTTGACCACCAGTTCATGTTTCGACCACTTGCCCTCTTTGTTCCTGACATAGACACCGTCTCCTTGGGTGGCAACCCAAAGTTCGCCGTTTTGCATGAGACGGACGCTCTTGGAACTGTTGGTGGTATTGTTGAGACCCTCGTATTTTATGGGGGTGACCTTGCCGTCGGCCGAGATTTCGCCGATGCCTCCGAACCAGGAAGATACGAGTAGATTATCTTTTTCTCCTTTGCAGAAAGAGAGGAGACTAGCCCCCATGACACTGAAATGTTGTTGGAGATTCTGCTTCATTCTTCCCTCCGGAGAGACCAAAAAGGCTCCTGATCCATCCGAACCCACATAGATGTCGCCATCGCCCCGCTCGATGAAGCAGGAGGCGTCCACCTTGGGATAACCCATCTCGGAGGAGTGGAGTATCTTGGTGTCGTTGTCCGTTTGGAGACGGAACAATCCATTCACCTGTGTTCCTATCCAAATATTGTGGTTGGTGTCCTCAAAGAGCGTGTGGGTTTTTTGGAGGTCATCCTCGTTGCCGTATGATTTTATCTCTGTAAATGCGCCCATGCGCTCCATTCGCCATAGACCGTCGCCCCAAGTGCCCAACCAGACGAACCCTTTGCTGTCCTTCATCATCACGGAGACGTTCTTGAAAGGTGTTGGCAGCAATGACGCTTGTGGCAGGCCATCACCCACCTTGAACAACCACACACCGCCCATGTTGGTCGCTACCAAGACATTGGCGGAGTCAACTTCTAAGATAGACGATACGGGAGCCTTGTCTTTGGAAAGGCTATAAAAGCCCATCTCCTTTCCTTTTTTGTCCAAAATATGAAGTCCGTCGAATGCGCCTACCCAATAAAGATCATTCTTGTCTTGATAGAATCCGTTGACAAGAAGATGGTAGGTGGAGTCGCTGAGAAACGGCTCTTTGCCGAAGGTCTGGCTTGTGGAGTCGTAGGAGAAGATTCCGCTCGTGGTCAATAGGATATCGTGGCCTTTTCGGTCGCGTGATATGTTAAGTACGGTTTTGGCGTATTTCCCGGTCAGATCGGGAAACTGGCGGCTGACGAATTGGTCGCTTTGTGCGTCGTATGCTTGTAACATACCGTTGTTGCCGCCGGCGTAGAGCTGGTCGTCTTGTCCGCGTTGGATGCAGAGCACCTCATTCTCCATTAGGCCGCCTTGCTTCTTCGAATAGTTTTTGAAGTTGGTTCCGTCGAATCGGCTGACACCGTCTTTGGTGGCGATCCAGATGAATCCGTTTTTGTCTTGGTTGATGTTTAGGATGAAGTCGCAACACACGCCGTTCTTCGTGGTGTAGTGGTCGAAGCACAAGTTTTCGCTTGCGTACGCGAGGTGGCAAGCGAATAAGAAAAGAACGAGTATGTAATTCCTAAAACACATAAAATTATTCAGTCCCCATATTATTCAATTCCTACAAAGATACTTTTTTTCTCGGTGAATACAAAGAATGAAACAAAAGTGTATGTTAATAAAAGTGATATTTGACACATAAGAACATCATGCCTTCTTGTTGAAGCACAGGAAAATAGGGCGATATGGCACAAATATATATCTTTTTGAAACGGATGGATAACTAATGGAACCGTTTGATTTCGGATATTTGCGGTGTAAGTAATTTGTATTAAAAGCATATATTATCGAAAAACTAAAAAGATTGGTACACATGAAAACAAAACTATCCATTCTACTTTTTGCGTTGCTATTGCTTGGGGGTAATGCAGTAGCGGCCATCAGCACCTCTCCGGTGACAAAAGACGCGACGGAGGGAGCGACTCTATTGTATAAGTTCTTATATGATAATTACGGAAAGAAAACCATCTCTGGTGTAATGACCGGTGATCAGGATGGTCGTACTTTGGCGACTCAATCCGATGTTGCGGCTGTGAAAAAGAAAAGTGGTAAAAATCCCGCTTTAGTGGGCTTCGATTTTATCATGGCTACAGGTTATGGCAGTGATGAGTCTTGGTACCAAGACTACACCAACAATACATTGACTTTGTCCACCGAGTTGTGGAAAGAGGGTGGTATTCCTGCTTTTTGCTGGCACTGGAAAGTGGACCAGGACACTGCTTTTTATGCCATCGGTAAGAATGGAGGCAAGTCTGAAACCAATTTTGATTTTACTAAGGGTTTCAAGAGCGGAACTACTGAGTGGAACACCTCTTCTGAAACTTATAAACTCTTGGTGGCTGACATTGACAAGGTGTCTGGTCACTTCTTGAAATTGCAGGAGCAAGGCATCGCCGCTATTTGGCGTCCTGTCCATGAGGCTGCCGGTGGTTGGTTCTGGTGGGGTTGCCGAGGTGCGGAAGCCTACAAGGCGCTCTATCGTTTGGTTTATGATCGTATGGTGAATACCAATGGCGTGAAGAATCTAGTTTGGGTATGGAACATTGAGCGTGATCCTTCCATCGGATATGATTACAAGGCATTGTCCGCCAAGTGGTATCCGGGTGATGATGTGGTGGATGTGATAGGTGTTGACATCTATAATTCCGCTTATGATTATAAATCCAATGTGGAGTCTTATAATAAAATCATCTCCGAGATGGGTAGCGACAAGATGTTGGCTGTGACCGAGAATGGACCGATTATGGATCCTGCGAAGATGGCGAATGACAAGGCTGTTTGGTCTTGGTGGATGCCTTGGTACGAGAGTTGGGGTTCTGGCTATGTTTCTCAAACTTCAGAAAGTGAGTGGAAGTCTGCCATGGCGGACGAGCGTATCATTACATTGGATGAGATGCCAGGTTGGAACACATACCAGGAGGTGGAGGACCCTGTTTGTGCAGAGTCCATGAAGAAAGGAATTTACGAGGTGGAGTGCTCCTCTGATTATTCAGCTTCTCCTGAGACTGTGAAGGACAAGTCCGGTTCTGGTTGTTTGAACCTCAAGGAGAGCACGGATTATGTGAATATCAATATCAATTTGAAGTCCAAGGGTGCCTACAAGGTATATGTGGGATACAATACTGTATATGGTTTCAAGCAAATTGATTGTGCTGTGAATGGTGTGAGCGGTACTGCCAATTTAGGTGAGTCTCAAACCATTGCCAAGGCTGATAAGAGTGGTGAGACTTTGGTCGGAACCTTTGAGCTTGCCGCTGGTGACAATACAGTGAAGTTGACGCCTATCTGGACGTGGGCTGTTGTGGATTATGTTCGCATCGAACCTGACGATGACGCCCCAGTTTACGATTTCAAGACCTCCGATGTGGATGGTTTCAAGGTGAGTGGCAATAAGTTGCTCGACCGTTGCGATAATGAGTTTGTGATGCGTGGTGTCAACATGGCTTACACTTGGTTCAAATCTTCCGCTTTCGATCAGTTGAAGGCGATCCACAATGCTGGCGCCAATACGGTGCGCATTGTATTGACCAATGGTAAAGCGTATGGTTCTCCTGCCGACAATGCCGCTTCGGTGAAGAAGTTGATCGAAGCTTGCAAGGAGTATGGTATGTTGGCCATCCTTGAGGTACACGATGTGACCGGAAGCGATAAGATCAGTGATTTGGAGGGTGCTGCTCAATATTTCGCGGATCTCGCCTCTACCTTGAAGGGTACCGAGTCGTATGTGATGATCAATATCGCCAATGAGTGGCACAACTCATCAGCCGCTACCAACTGGCGCGACGGATATGTAAAGTCCATTCCAATCATCCGTAAGGCGGGTCTTCGTCACTGTATCATGGTGGATGCTGGTGGATATGGTCAGAGTGCCGCTACCATCCACACCTACGGCAAGGATGTCTTGTCGGCTGACGAGGAGAACAATGTACTCTTCTCTATCCACATGTATGGAACGGCTGGAAATAGCAGTAAGGTGAAATCCAATATCGACGGCGTGATCAACCAAGGTCTTGCCCTCTGTATCGGAGAGTTCGGATGGTACCACAGCGACGGTGATGTGGATGAGGATTTGATCCTCTCTTATTGTCAAGAGAAGAAGGTCGGTTGGTTGGCGTGGTCGTGGTACGGCAATGGTAGCCCTGTCCAATATTTGGATCTTGTGAAGGATGCATCCGCTAATCCAGTGTTGGCAGAGCAATCCGCGGAGGGTAAATCTTGCGAGTGGGGAAAGAAGATCGTGGACGCTTGGAAGGCGGAGGCGAAGATGCCGAATTTGGATTCATGCGACAGCACGGAGGTCAATGATGTGGCCTCTTCTGATAAGGCTAATATCATCTATTACGCGCAAAACGAGGAGTCCTTGTATGTGACAACTGAGAATGGCGGTACTTTGCAGGTTATCAATTTAAACGCTGCCCCCGTTCTCTCGGTGAATATCGTAGAAAAGAATAGCGTCATCCATCTCGATACATTGCCAAACGGCAACTATGTGGTCTTGTTGAACAATGTTTCATTGAAGATCGCCAAGTAGCGGGAGGTGACGAGTATAGACAACACGATTATGTTTAAGTTTTTTATTTGATGGAGTCGAAGGGGATGACCGTTGAGGTTCTCCCCTTCGCTTTTTTGTGGAGCATTTTAGGGTATGTGTGAAATAATTGATACTTTTGTTTGTGATATATTTATGAGTGGTCGGAGATGACATTATGAGATAACCCATGAGCAATAGAAATGTTGTTTTAGAATTCCTTGGCATACTATCCTTGATGGTGACCATATTGGTTTTGGGAAACTATTTTATAGAGGATAATCTGGCTATCTTTATGATTGTTGCACTTACCTTTCCCCTCCTTCTCTATTCGATAGGGAAGTCTATCCACTTCTTTTACAAGCTCATCACCAAGAAGAAGGTTGCTTTGTGGGAGAAGATATTGGTCCCGCTGTTTTTGACGATCTTTTTCGCTCATTTTTTGCCTGTCAGACCCACGAACTACGAGGTTTGTCGGTACAATCCCAAGGTCCGCATGGTCGCTTATTTGCCTGATCTGGAGGCATGGCGTGGTGGAGAGGCCTTTGTTTTCCGAAGCGACAGCATGGTGGAGTATCGGCTGGCATATAGAGACGAGAACGGATATGTGCGCGAGACGTTCCCCTATTCCCGCAGGAACGACACGATCTTTTTTAAGAATGACACCATTTTCCGGCATGACATATTGCTGATTAAAGCGGGTGAGATGGAGAATCCACACAATAAAGCATATAAGTCGCTGGAGGTTCTTTTTGATAAGGATAGTGAGTAGGGAAAGCAAAAATAAGCCCAAGAGATATATTCCCCTGGGCTTTTCTATTTTATTATTGGAAGGTCTTACACCGCCACCTTACCCGCGATGTGCGGATGTGGATCGTATCCCTCCAAGGTGAAGTCTTCGTAGTCGAAGGAGAAGATATCCTTCTTCTCGGGATTGATGATCATCTTTGGCAGCGCGCGAGGCTCTCTGGTGAGCTGTAACTTCACCTGCTCCAAGTGGTTGGTGTAGATGTGCGCGTCTCCGAAAGAGTGGACGAAATCACCCGCCTTCAGGCCTGTGACCTGTGCCATCATCTGGAGCAGCAATGCGTAGGAGGCGATGTTGAACGGCACGCCCAAGAAGATATCCGCGCTGCGTTGGTAGAGCTGAAGGCTCAAGCGTCCGTCCGCCACGTAGAATTGGAAGAGGGTGTGGCAAGGAGGCAAGGCCATGCTATCCACTTCGGCCACGTTCCAAGCTGAGACGATCAATCGTCTGGAGTTCGGATTGTTCTTGATCATATCGACCAGGTTACTTATTTGGTCGATGGTGCCTCCTTTGTAATCGGGCCATGATCTCCATTGGTGACCATAAACAGGACCCAATTCACCGTTCTCGTCGGCCCATTCGTTCCAGATGCGCACGCCGTGTTCTTGGAGATATTTCACATTGGTGTCGCCTTGCAGAAACCATAACAGTTCGTAAATGATGGATTTCAAGTGTAGTTTCTTGGTGGTGAGGAGCGGAAATCCCTCCTCCAAATTGAAGCGCATTTGGTGTCCGAAGATGCTGATGGTACCCGTACCGGTGCGGTCGCCCTTCTGGGTGCCCTCGTCCAAAACACGTTGCAAAAGGTCCAAATATTGTTTCATGTAATCTGTTGTTTGCTTATTAAGATACGCGAAGATAATTTTTTTATGATAAATTTCATCGTGAAATGGTGGGTGTAAGAAAATATTCATTACCTTTGCGTCCGATTTTAACAACTAAAATTTAAACGTTATGTATTTAGATGCTGCTAAAAAGCAAGAAATCTTCGGACAATACGGAAAGTCGAATACCGATACTGGCTCACCTGAGGCTCAGATAGCGCTATTTTCATACCGTATTACCCATTTGACTGAGCACATGAAGTCAAATAAGAAGGATTATAGTACACAAAGATCTTTGAAGGCCTTGGTTGGTAAGCGTCGTCGCTTGCTCGACTACTTGAAGGAGATCGATATCGAAAGATATCGTGCCATCGTGAAGGCTTTGGAGCTTCGTAAGTAATCTTCTTGAAGAGATTAGAGATGGAAGGGCGGATCATAACGGTTCGCCCTTTCTTTTTATCATACATAATTTGTAATTTTGGAAAAATTTGCGGATATGGAAGATAATTCAACAAAGAAAATACAGTTCGACAAACGCTATATGCGCATGGCGCGGATCTGGGCGGAGAACTCCTACTGCGAGCGACGCAAGGTGGGTGCGCTGATCGTAAAGGATAAGATGATCATTTCGGATGGATATAATGGCACGCCGTCAGGTTTTGAGAATGTCTGTGAAGATGAAAACAACCGCACGAAGCCCTATGTGTTGCATGCGGAGGCCAATGCGATCACCAAGGTGGCAAGGTCTTCCAACAGCAGCGAGGGATCTACGCTCTATGTGACCTCTTCTCCCTGTATCGAGTGCGCGAAACTGATCATTCAGGCGGGCATTCGTCGTGTGGTTTATGCCGAGGAGTACCATACATTGGATGGGGTGGAGTTGCTTAAACGCGCTGGCGTCGAGGTGGAATTTTTAAAAACGGAATAGAACTAATCGTATGAATAAGATATTCAATCTTTTGATTGTGACATTGGCGGGTATCTTGGGCGTCATCATCGGTAGCGTCATCACGGAGCGTTCCAATGAGCGCATTACGCAGACGCATCGCAAGATGGACAGCAAAATCGATATGCTGCTCAACCTTGTCAATCTACAATATGTGGATGAGGTGGATATGGATTCCTTGGTGGAGAAGGCGATCCCTAAAATTATGGAGGAGTTGGATCCCCATACCGCCTATATCGAGGCGAAGGACCTTCAGATGGTCAATGACGATCTGGAGGGCAGTTTTTCTGGCATCGGTGTCCAATTCAACATTCAGAATGATACGGTGATGATCGTGGATGTGATCAGCGGAGGCCCCTCCGAGAAGTTGGGTGTCTTGCCAGGCGATCGCATC
Source organism: Paludibacteraceae bacterium (assembly GCA_024401555.1). Taxonomy (GTDB): domain Bacteria; phylum Bacteroidota; class Bacteroidia; order Bacteroidales; family Paludibacteraceae; genus UBA1181. The sequence continues at coordinate 40,839 of JAKSKV010000020.1, read as the reverse complement.
GTGATGGTGAACGACACCTCTTTTGTAGGCGAGTCGATCAACAACAATAAGGTGATGCACAAATTGCGCGGCCCGAAGGGAACGCACGTCAAACTGGGCATCAAGCGTCGTAATAGCGCCGAGTTGCTCTCTTTCGACGTAGTGCGCGGGGATGTCCCTGTGAACAGTGTGGATGCGCATTTTATGATCCAAGGCACCACTGGTTATGTCAAAGTGGGAAAATTCGGAGCCAAGACCTATGAGGAGTTCTTCAACGCCCTTGAGAACCTCAAGGAGATGGGCGCTAAGAATTATATCGTCGATTTGAGAGGCAATTCAGGCGGATTTTTGGAGTCAGCCGTCTATATGACCAATGAGTTTTTGAAAAGAGGCTCTTTGATTGTCTATACCGAGGGAAAGGCGCAGCGTCGTCAGGATATTGAGGCGGATGGTTCGGGTGAGTTTCAGGATTATCCATTGGCGGTCTTGATTGATGAATGGTCGGCTTCGGCCAGTGAGATCTTTGCGGGTTGTATGCAGGATAACGACAGGGCGATCGTGGTGGGAAGAAGATCCTTTGGAAAGGGTTTGGTACAACGCCAGATTCCTTTGAACGATGGTAGCGCTGTCCGTTTGACGGTGGCTCGTTATTACACGCCTTCCGGTCGTTGCATTCAGAAGCCATACGACAATAAGAGCGATTACCAACAGGAGGTTTACGAACGCTATGTCAATGGTGAGTTGTATAGCCAGGATAGTGTGAAGGCGAGCGCCGATACGGTGAAATATTATACCGTAGGCAGACGGGTGGTTTACGGAGGTGGAGGTATTATGCCGGATGTGTTTGTCCCTTATGACACGACATTCACCTCACCGTTCTACAACAAATTGGTCAACACCAGTGTGCTTTATGACTTCTCGTTCCGCTACTCGGATAATCACCGTGACCAGCTGTATGAGTTCGCCGATTATAGGAAGGCGGATGAATTCCTGAAGAGACAAAACCTCTACGAGGCGGTTGTTGAGTTCGCTAAAGGAAAGAATGTGAAGAGTGATTTGCCGCAATCCCAACGCACGAAGGATAAGGTTGTTCAGATGGTGCGTGCCTATGTGTTGCGGAATATCTATGGCGAAAACGCCTTCTATTCAGTCTATTACGAGAAGGATCCTGTTGTACAGGAGGCAATAAACAGAATGAAGAAATAATGTGTGCCGTGGGGGCGTATTGCATACGCCCCCACGGCATACGCCCCATATATTGTTGTCTAATCCCAGTTGATCAGATAGAGTTTTCCCGTCGCGCGGGTAAAGGCGGTGTAGAGCCACCTGAGGTAGTCGGTGTTGATCATATCGTCAGTGATATATCCCTTGTCTAAGAAGACGTTTTGCCACTGACCGCCCTGGGCTTTGTGGCAGGTGACCGCATAAGCGAATTTTAGTTGCAAGGCATTGAGAAACGGGTCTTCCCGCATCTGTTTCATCCGTTCCCTTTTGTTGCCGATGTGCATATAGTCCTCTTGCACAGCCTGGAAGAGGCGATTGCTCTCTTCGTAGGTAAGGGAGGGTGATTCGCTGCGAAGCGTGTCGAGTAGGATTTTGACGTCCAAGTCCATATCGTAGTCGGGAAAGTGGAGCGTCGCCTCCGCGAAGTGAAACCCATAGAGCTCCGTGCGCCGTCTTACCCGTCTGATTTCCGCGATGTCGCCGTTGGCGATGAAATCCAGTTTGCCGTCGGCTTCCGCCTGTTTGGTCCAGTAATAATTGTTTTTCACCACCATGACCATGTCGCCGGTCGAAAGGTCCTCTTCGCGGTAGAGGATGCGGTTGCGTATTCCTTCGTTGAAGATGTTGGTCCGTTTGTTGGATCGGGAGATGATGATTGTCTCGTCCATTCCGTCGCGGTTATAGGCGGTGGAGATCTCCTCGATTAGTTCCTCGCCCGACACCTTCTTCACGTCGGGGAAGTCAGTGTCCACATCAGGTTTCTCCCCCTCTCTTCCCTGCATCAGCATGAGGCGAAGGCTGGTGGCGTTGTATAGAATGCCCGATTCATCCGCTTGGCGGACTACGTCGGTAAGCAGATATTGGTCGATGGGGAATCCATATCCCTCCATATATTCCGCACACAATGCGGGACTCTCGTCTTGCCCCACGGGCGGTAATTGGGCGGTGTCGCCCACAAGAATCATACGGCATCCGTCGCCTCCATAGACATAAGACATCAAGTCGTCCAAAAGGTTTCCTGTACCGAAGACGGAATCCCCCGCGTTGGCAAGCATGGAGGCCTCATCCACGATGAATAGGGTGTGTTTATGAAGGTTGACGTTGATGGAGAAGTCGCTTTCGAGGCTTCCGCCCACCCGTTGACGATAGATTTTCTTATGGATAGTGAGCGCGGTGTGTCCGGAGTAGGAGGCCAACACCTTGGCGGCTCTACCCGTGGGCGCAAGTAGCACGACGGGCTGTTCCAATTCGTCCATGGTGCGGATCAGGGCGGAAACGACCGATGTCTTACCCGTTCCGGCGTATCCCTTCAAGAGAAAAACATGGTCCAACCCCTCCACCATAAATGAACTGAGCGCATCAATCAGTTCCGCCTGTTGGGTGGTGGGTTGATGCGAAAAAGCGCTTTTTATTTTATCCGAAAGAAAATGTTTCATCACATTTATTAAATTTTACATCCGTTTAGGCACTTCATAAAACCTTTTTTTTTATTTTTGTGCTTTGAATGTATAATACGAAACAAAAATAATTATTTAAACGATATGAAAAACGTATTTATAGGCCTTTTGGCTGTAGCTTCGATTCTTTTGGCCTACATGTGCTATAGAAGCGTGATGAATCCTATTGAGTTCGCGGAACAAAAGGCAATCCGTGACAAGGCGGTGATTGAGCAATTGGTTAATATCCGTAAGGCTCAAATCGCTCACAAGGAGGCTACTGGAGAGTATGCTACCAGCATGAAGCAACTTGTCAAGTTTGTCGATAAGGGATCAATTCCTAATATCGTAAAGAAGGGTGAGTTGACTGATGACCAAATGAAGGCTGGTTTGACTGAGGAGCTCGCTATCAGATTGCTTCCTGAGGATGCTGCTAAGTATGGTATCGGCAATTACGACTCGTTTGTTGAGAACTTCCGTCGTGATACCGTTTTGGTAGGTGTGAAGGAGAAGGTGTTCCACGATGCGAACTTCGATGCGAAGAGCATTGCGGTGGTTCCTTTCGGAGAGGGTCAAGAGTTCTTGATGACCACCAACAATAAGTTTATGACCTCTTCAAATGTGGAAGTACCTTTGTTTGAGGCTTGCATTCCTTATGATGTATATTTGAAGGGCTTGAACAAGCAAGAGATCATCAACCTCAACGAGAAGGCTAATACTCTTGGTAAGTATGCAGGTTTGAAGGTGGGTGATGTAACCTCGCCTAACAACAACTCTGGTAACTGGGAGTAATATGATAGAAATAGCGGAGTCATCTTTTGACCCGGCGAATTCGCCCAACCATACATTATCCATTCGGCTTCTACCGGATGGATTTTGTTTTGTCGTGGCTTCCCTATCGGAGCGACGTCCGCTCTACTTTTGTCAAATCGCGGAAGAGGGGAAGAGCGTGGTCCAGCAGTTCACGGAACAATTCAATAAGTTGGATTCGTTGCGTCGTAAGTACAGTGAGGTCTCTTTTTTGAATGATGCCCGATCCTATACGCTGATGCCATCTGCCACCTTCGACGAGGCGGATATGATGACCTATTGGAAATTCTGTACCAATGGCAATCCTGATGGTGTCCGCATTGTGCAGGACCAATTGGATTTTTGCGACGCCACGTTGTTGCATGGCGTGCCTAAGGTGATCGCGGAGCGTATGGCAGAACGATTCCCTTCCGTGAAGTATCGTCACCGTCAAAGTCTGTTGGTGACGAAGGCGATGGTGCAGAACAAGAAGTCGGGAGAGGAGACCGTTGGAGTCTTCGTGGGAGAGGATTTCTTCGACCTTGTGGTGGTTAAGGAGGGCGTGTTGCAGATGGTCAATACCTTCTCGAACAACAATGATGAGGAGTTCCTTTATTTCACGTTGAATGTGCTTGATCAGTTGAAGATTGATCCCTATAAAGCCCAATTCATAATGAGTGGCGATGTGACGGAGAAGAGTTCCGTCGTATCGGTCTTCTCGAAATATGTCAACCATGTTCAGGTGGAACCGAAGTCCCATTCAGGGTGGGGGAAGGCTTTCGCCAAATCCAATCTCTGTCAACAACAGAATATCTTATTTGAATTGCCCCAATGCGAATAATCAGCGGAAAATACAAGGGGAGACATTTCTCCCCGCCTAAGAATCTCAAAGCCCGTCCCACCACGGATGTGGCGAAAGAGGCGTTGTTCGATATCCTCAACAACCGTATCGATTACGAGGAGACTCGTGTCTTGGATATGTTTGGAGGCACAGGCAGTATCAGTTTGGAGTTCGCTTCGAGAGGTTGTCCAAGCGTCACTTTGTTGGAGATGAATTCCACCAATTACGCCTTCATCAAGAAGACGGTCACGGAGTTGAAGGCGGAAGAGATCAATGCTATCAAGGGAGACACCTTCAAGTATGTGGAGAAGTGTTCCGCCAAGTTTGATATGATCTTTGCGGATCCTCCTTATGACCATCCGAGGTTAAAGGATGTGCCTGATTTGATCTTCCAGAATGAATTGCTGAACCCTGGTGGATTGCTCATCTTGGAACATCCGAAGGATTTCTCGTTCGAGTCTCATCCGCAATTCCTGGAGCATAGGAAGTATGGCCATGTCAATTTCACATTCTTTCAGAAGGAGGAGGCATGAACTATTTGATTGTAGATGATTTGCGCATCCACGCCTTCCATGGTGTGATTCCTACGGAGAATATAGTAGGTGGTGAATATAGTGTCTCTTTAAAGATTGGTTACGATTTCTCAAAGGCGGCGCAGAGCGACGACATCAACGATGCCATCAATTATGCGGAGATCTGCGACCTTATTAAGCGTGAGATGATGCAACCCTCCAAACTGATAGAAAACGTCGCCTGGAGGATACAAGAGGCCATTGTAGCGGGCTATCCGATGATTGAGACGTTGGAGACTACCGTGCGGAAAATCCATCCCCCTGTGCCTTACCAAATGGCTGCCTCCGCGGTGGTGTTGCATTACGAAAAAGAGTAGATCCAGATAGATGTTACCTTGTAGAGACGGTGTGCACACCGTCTTTTTTTTGTCCATGCGTCATCCACGCATTCTGTCATTTGATGAGCAAACAAAAAGGGCATCCCTTTGAGGAATGCCCTTCTCTATGATTGTGAATCGTTAGATTACAACTTTGGACCAGCAGCAACCAAAGCCTTACCAGCCTCGTTAGTTGTGTACTTCTCGAAGTTCTTGATGAAACGAGCAGCCAAATCCTTAGCCTTCTCCTCCCACTTAGCACGATCTTGATAAGTATCACGAGGATCAAGGATACCCCAAGCAACACCGTTAAGTTGAGTTGGAACTTCAAAGTCGAAGTAAGGGATCTTCTTAGTTGGAGCCTTCAAGATTGAACCATCAAGGATAGCGTCGATGATACCACGAGTATCAGGAATAGAGATACGCTTGCCAGTACCATTCCATCCAGTGTTAACCAAGAATGCCTTAGCACCGCTCTTCTCCATCTTCTTAACCAACTCCTCAGCGTACTTAGTTGGGTGCAACTCCAAGAATGCTTGACCGAAGCAAGCAGAGAATGTTGGAGTAGGCTCAGTGATACCACGCTCAGTACCAGCCAACTTAGCAGTAAATCCAGAAAGGAAGTAGTACTTAGTTTGCTCTGGAGTCAAGATTGATACAGGAGGCAACACGCCGAATGCATCAGCAGACAAGAAGATAACGTTCTTTGCAGCAGGTGCAGAAGAACCTGGTTGGATGTTGTTGATGTGGTTGATAGGGTAAGAAACACGAGTGTTCTCTGTCACTTTCTTATCATCGAAGTCGATCTTACCATTAGCATCAACTGTTACGTTCTCCAACAAAGCGTTACGCTTGATAGCGCCGTAGATATCTGGCTCGTGCTCCTTGCTAAGACCAATAACCTTAGCGTAGCATCCACCTTCCAGGTTGAATACGCCCTCGTCGTCCCATCCGTGCTCGTCGTCACCGATCAACTTTCTCTTAGGGTCAGTTGACAAAGTAGTCTTACCAGTACCAGACAAACCGAAGAAGATAGCTGTGTTCTTACCATCCATATCGCAGTTAGCAGAGCAGTGCATAGAAGCGATACCTTGCAATGGCAAGTAATAGTTTTGCATAGAGAACATACCCTTCTTCATCTCACCGCCGTACCAAGTGTTGATGATAACTTGCTCACGAGAAGTTACGTTGAAAGCAACGCAAGTCTCAGAGTTCAATCCCAACTCCTTGTAGTTAGCCACCTTAGCCTTAGAAGCGTTGTAGATAACGAAGTTTGGCTCGAAGTTAGCCAACTCCTCCTTCGTAGGTTGGATGAACATGTTTGTTACGAAGTGTGCTTGCCAAGCCACCTCTACGATGAAACGAACGGCCAAACGAGTTGCCTTGTTAGCGCCGCAGAATGCGTCAACCACGTAAAGTTGCTTGTTAGAAAGCTCCTTCTTAGCGATGTCTTTTACTTGAGCCCAAACATCCTCAGACATTGGGTGGTTATCGTTCTTGTATGCGTCAGAAGTCCACCATACAGTGTCCTTTGACTTAGCGTCCATTACAATGTACTTATCCTTAGGAGAACGGCCAGTGAAGACACCTGTCATTACGTTTACTGCGCCAAGCTCAGTCTCTTGACCTTTCTCATAACCCTCAAGAGCAGGATTGATCTCTGCCTTGAAAAGCTCCTCGTACGAAGGGTTGTGTGCGATCACGGTAGAACCAATGATGCCGTACTTTGATAAATCTAAGTTTGCCATGCTAACTTTTTTAATCAATTATTGTTGTTAATAAATTCTCTAATCTTAATGGAATTGGCCCTAACAAGCCATATTTACTCATCACGCAAATTTAATAAAATATTTTAATTATTCGCTGTGTTGAGAGAAAAACCTTTGGGGAATTTACAAGGTTCTTACAATTATTTACTAACCACTTTGCAATAATGACGGTTTTCAGCCTTTTTTTGCTGCGCTAGGAGGCCTTTTCATACTGTGTGGAAAGCACAAAAAGCGGCTGCAAGAGTCCCGCAGCCGCTTTCCTATGAATGCTATTTTTGAGAAATTTATTTCTCCACGACAAGTTTCTTGATGGTCACGCCGTTCTCAGTGATGATGCGGACAATGTAGTTGCCGTTTGGCATCTCTGCGACGGAGAGAGTGCTTTCATTGCTTTCCTTTACGACAACACCATCAAGCGAGATGATCGCTACGCTGATTGGGGTGTCACCATACACTGTGATGGTTGAGGATGCTGGGTTAGGACCAATTGTGATTGGTGCGATTACGACATTGTTGATGCCGGTTCCGCCACCCACTTTCTCGAACTTGATCCAATCAACGTCAATCCAGCTTCCAGTGTTCTTGATCAACATGGTCTGCTCTCCTTGCTTGAGTGTTACAGGATCCAGTTTCACCTCCTCAAACACGCCCCATGCGCCTAATTTTTCAACCTTCACGTCGATGGTTACGTTGGATTTGTCGAGCTCCACGGATAGGGAGCCTGAATCGTTTCCTTCGCCCAAACGCATGGACACATTGTATTCGCCATCCTCTTGAACGTCAACGGTGTACGACATCCACTCGCCCTCTTGGAACGATCCGACAGCGGCGCCGCCGTCGATCTCCTTGATGTCCACGTCGTCTTTGCGGTAGAAGTCTGTGAACTCGTCACAAACATTGCCTGCTGATTGGTCGCTGTAAGCCATACCAGCTTCTCCTTCGTCGTAATTCTCCGCCTCGATCTTTCCTGGAATGGCAGCCGCTGTTCCTCCGTAAGGTTTGTTTGGTTCAACCACCTTCACGATTGCGGATCCTTTCACCTCTTCTCCACTGTTGGTGATAACCACTACGTTGATGTCGTGGCTACCTGCTGTCTCAGGTGTCCAAGTGAAGGTTTCTCCCTCTCCGATCTTCTCGCTTCCATCGTAGATGGCAACGCTCTTGATACCGTTCTTGTCATTGCTTAATTTCACGGTGAACTCCACGCTGTTGCCAAGCATAATTGTGGATGCGCTTACTTCAACGCTTACGGATGCGCCTCCCGCTGCTTTACCGCAGAATTTAGCTTTCGCGTTTTTAGCGGCGTCGGTAGCCATGTAGCTTTTCAACCACTTCATACCGCTACGCTCTTGGCCGGTGTTGGTCACCAAACCGGTGTTATCTCTCCATGTGGCGCCGTTGACGAATCCCCATAAGGTGATGCCGGAGACGAAGTCGGCCTCCCACATGGGTTTGAAGGTCTTCTCCATAATGGTCTCGAAGGTCTTCTCATCGCCTTGTGAGATATCGTACTCAGTAACATAGCATTGTAGCTCCCTGCCGCCCTTTTGTGTGATGCCGTTGTGGATCTCCTTCAAAGTGTTGCCGAAGTTATTGATATTGAATTTGCTGTAATAGTCGTCCAAGTCGTGGCTCTGGTGCCCATAGGCGTCGATAGGCGCACCTTGTTGTACCAAAGATGAGACAAGGTTGATGAAATCATCCTTTTGCCAAGTGAAGGTGTTGAAGTCGTTGTAGATTAACACGGCATCAGGGAAGTATTTACGGGCGATCTTGAACGCTTCCACAATCCATTTGTAGTCGTAAGGGTTGCTACTGTTACCCAACGTTTGGCTCATCAGGTTTTTGAAAGCCTTGCAATCATATTTTTTACTGCTATTCCATTCGGATTCAGTTCCCTCCGCATGTCCACTCAATGCCTCGTTGACCACATCAATCACAGTCAAGTCAGGGTATTTGATGGAGACAGCCTCTACCCAGTATTCCGCCTGTTGTCTCAATTCAGAAGGTGAACATTCCGCCAAGCAGTGCGGCCATTGGCTGGTCCAGAAAAGGGCATGGAACTTGAATTGCACGCCATTCTGTTTGCACCAGTTGTAGTGCGAATCGGCAGTTGACCAGTTCCACTTCTGGATGCCTTCCTGTGCGCTGTTCACCTTGCAATTAACAATGGATCCCCATTTTGTCTCATTCTCGCAGGTGAGCTGATCCCACAACTCTTCATATTTCAAATTGCCCACACCGGGCTGGATCTTGTAGTTGGTGGTGATGTTTCCCAAGAACTTGCAGGTGTTCTGGTTCAATTGGGCGTCTGCCACGCCAATGCCCATGAGTGTGGCTGTGATAAGTGTAAAAATCTTTTTATTCATGGTTTTCTGATTAATTAGTTCATAAATATGTGTTTGTAAAATCCTTTCGTACAAATAACCCGCGTTAGATAACTGCTAATATAGGTATTTATTTGTAAATTTGCAACGAAAATCGGAATATTATGACGACAGAAGATTTGATGCGACGTACTTGGTCGAAACGCTATGTGGTGGACGAGACGAAGTTGAACTGCAACGGTACGCTTTTTGGTGGCGAGGTGATGGCTTGGATGGATAAGGTGGGTCATGAACTCTCCGTGGAACTCACCCATCAGACCACCTGCACGGCTTCTGCCGACAAGATCCGATTCCGCGCGCCGGGTTATTTAGGCGAGACGGTGGAGGTCACCGCCAAACCGATGGAGTTGGGCCCTGTGAAGATGATCATGGAACTGACGGCTGTGGCGGATCCCGACGGTGAGAAGCGTCGTGTCATCCTTACCGGACTCTATACATTCATCCAGTTGGATGAGAAGGCTCGTCCGCACCGTATAACCTATTTCTTGGAAGATTAGGTTTGCTTGATTAGGCTTGGAAGATTAAAAAGATAATAAAATGCTGATTAGAATTTATCCGGAGAACCCTAGCGAAAGGGAAATCGAAAAGGTAGTGCAGTTCCTGCGCGACGGAGGATTGATCGTCTATCCGACCGACACCATTTATGGTCTTGGTTGCGACATTTTCAACGCCAAGGCGGTGGAGAAGATTTGCCGATTGAAGAACATCGATCCGAGAAAGGCCAACCTATCCTTTATATGTAGCGATTTGAGCCATATCAGCGAGTACGCGAAGGTGGACAACAACACTTTCAAATTGATGAAGAAGAACTTGCCGGGTCCATTCACCTTCATCTTGAATGGCAACAGCAATTTGCCTAAACTCTTCCGCAACAAGAAGACCGTCGGTATCAGGGTTCCGGATAACAACATCATCCGTGAGTTGGTGAAGGGTTTGGGCAATCCAATTCTCTCCACCTCCGTGAAGGATGACGATGATGAGATCTTGGAATATTTTACCGATCCGGAATTGATCCACGAGCGATATGAGCACATCGCGGATGTGGTGATCAATGGCGGTTACGGCACTTTGGAACCCTCCACAGTGGTCGATTGCACAGGTGATGAGCCAGTCATTGTCCGTCAAGGAAAGGGTGAGTTGGAGTATTAATCTATAATTCAAAATTCCCGTGTGGGTTCTATTAGCCTTATGTTCCGCCCTTCTGTTGGGCATCTATGACGTTTTTAAGAAACGTTCTTTGAAGGAGAATGCGGTCATTCCTGTATTGGCCTCCTCCATCTTCATCTCGGCGGTGATCTTCACCCCCTTCCTCCTGCTATCGACCTTTGCGCCGCAAGTGATGGAGGGCAGTTATTTCTATGTGCCGAAGATGGATCTCTCCACCCATTTGCGCATCTTCTTGAAATCCGCTATCGTTTTAGGCTCTTGGATTTCAGCCTATTTCGGTATGAAATATGTTCCCATCACCATCTTTTCGCCTATCCGCGCCACCCAACCGATGTGGACGGTTATCGGGGCCTTCTTCATCTTTTCGGAGCATTTGACCCCTTTGCAGGCGCTGGGCGTGGTGGTCACCATCTTTTTCTTTTATTGCTTCTCGTTGGCGGGGTTGAAGGAGGGTATCTCCTGGAAAAAGAACAAGTGGATCTGGCTGATCATCTTGGCGACGCTCTTGGGTGCGGCCAGCGGCCTCTATGATAAGCATTTGATGCGTTCCTTCGATCGGGTGGGGGTACAGGTGTTTAGCACGATGTACCAAGCGTTGCTGATGCTCGTGATCCTCTTCACGATGTGGTATCCGAACCGCAAGAAGACTACTCCTTTCGAGTGGCGGTGGAGCATTGCGGGCATCTCTATCTTTTTGATATTCGCCGATTATGTCTATTTCTGGGCCCTCTCTTCCGAGGATGCCTTGATATCCATTGTCTCCACGATCCGTCGTTCAGGCGCGGTGGTGCCATTCTTGTACGGTGCGCTCTTCTTAGGTGAAAAGAATTTGAAGCTCAAGGGGTTGTTGCTTTGCGGTATCTTGTGTGGCGTGGCGTTGCTGACGCTGGGGGCGCTGAGATAGTTCCGCCTGTTGCACTCGCGGCAGAGCATTTGACAGTTCTCGGTTTTCAGCACAGTTTTACCCTCAAAAGCCACTTCCACAAGGGAAGCACGTTAATTACGCTATGGATGGTATTTATTACCTCTTCATCATACATGGTGATGATAAATAGATGATCTATTTCAACTGTAGAAGATAATTTTTCAAGTGCGCGAACCTCTCTTTTGCGAGTCTCCTCATCTTTGAGCGAATAGCTTACCTGGATAGCGGTCTTTTGATCCTGCAAATAAAAATCCACTTCTATGTTGGTATTATAAAAAGTGACATTATCACCATATTGCTTGTAGAGGCTGACAGCCACCATATTTTCTAGTAAACTCGTATTGGGATCAGTCAGAAACAAATTTAGTATTCCATTGTCTATGAAATAGTACTTCTTGTTGGATGCTTTCTCTACAAATTTGGCTGTAAAATTCTCTATGGGGATAAGCAACCACGATTCGTTCATATAATCCAAATAATCAATTACTGTATCTGTAGAAATCTTTTTTCCTATGCTCGACACCATGTTGGCAATTCTGTTGTACGACACAGGTTGCTTTACACTTTCCGCAATCTTCTGTACCACATACTTAATTGACTTGTCGTTTCGTATGGAATAACGGGCAATCAGGTCACCGAAGAAAATTTTTGAAAAGAGACCGCTAAGCCAACCTCTTTTGTCTAACACTCCGCCAATTTCAGGAAGACCTCCAAATGTAAAATACTCCTCCAAATACTTATTGATCAAATCTTGGTTCTTAAATTCGAAATTTTTATCTTCGACATCAACACCTTTGGCCCTCAGCATCTCTCGGAACGACATAGGGAACACACGTTTTATTTGGTATCTTCCGCCAAGCGTTGTTGCTATCTCTGAACTTAACATTTTCGCGTTGCTGCCTGTGATATATACCCTATACCCTTGATCGGCAAGTCTGCGAGCAAATTTCTCCCATCCGTCTATTATTTGAATCTCGTCCAAGAACACAAATGGTTTGTAGTCATACATCTCCCTATAAGATGAAAGAATAGTATCCAAGTCGGAGGCCATCATGCCAATAAGACGTTCGTCCTCGAAGTTAAAATATAGAAATTCGTCAACCGAATGACCAGACTTCATTAGTTGCTGCATCCTTTGATACAATAGATAGGATTTGCCTGCACGTCTGAGTCCAATCAACACATAGTTCAAATTATCCTCAAAGTCATATTCTCTTTCGTTGAGTGTGATATTTGATGCAATACGCTGATTTTCAATTATTATTCGTTTGACTGTATTTTTGTCTATCATAATTTGCCGTTTATTTTTGTGCGAAAATAATCATTTTATCTAATATAATCGACAAAATTCAATCTTTTGTATTGGATATAAACGATAAAACAACTATGTTTTTATCTAATATAGACGATAAAGTGGCGTAAATAACCTATGTGTTACAATAAAAAGGGCGGCGAACCATTCGATTCACCGCCCGATGTTTGATAAGGTGCATGTTTACATAGGCAAACCTTATATTATTTTATATGTTCTGTTTTTGTTCGCTCCTTCGGTAGCCACCTTGCCATCTTTCACAAGTTCCGCGAGGTAGTCTCGAGTACGGGATGCTTTCAACCCCACATGATCGGCGATAACGCTTGCTTTGACATTAGGGTTATCGGCGATAAATGACAATATTGCAGCTTTTTTATCACCGATTTTCTTGAATCCTGCTGATTTATCGCCGATATTATCACCGACAGATTCCTTGTAATTGTCAATATCATGTTGTATGTGTTTACAATGGAGCAAATTCATACAATCAAGAAATATATCTATGTCCTCTGTCTCTCTCGAATCAATAAGAGCCTGAATATAGTCTGCTTTGTCTTGTTTCAATACCTTGGTTGGCAACACTCCATACTCCATTTGTAGAAGATTCATCAGCAATCGGGATGTTCGTCCGTTGCCGTCTGCCCAAGGATGAATGGTCACTAACTCAAAATGTGCCCAGTAACTTAGGTCATATATTGCAGTCACATCATTGGCATCAATGCACTTCCTGCGTCTGTTCAACTCTTTACAAAACGACTCCAATTTGGCTGGCACTTTCTGGTAGTTCATATAGGACTTTCCTCCTAGGCCTGCTGTTACATTTAGTTTTCTCAACTCTCCCTTCGCTGCCGAGAAATCTCCTGCTATTGGATGGTATTCTCCTCCTGTGCGGGCCATAACCTTTGACGCAAGAAGAATAAGACTATCTACGGTTATGTCCTCGTGTTTTTGTATCCACTCTTTGCCGTAGTCATAAGCAGTCTTTAGGTCAAGGTTCATCATCTGTTCTATCAGTGTTCTTTTGCTTGAGGTGATTCCCTCGTCGAACAGTAACTGAGCCTCCACCTCTGTCACGGTACTTCCTTCTATAGCGGTAGAATGTGTAATGATGCTGTATAGATAGAACTTCTCATAGTCTATCTGCTCCGTAATACCCAACTCCTTATGCAGTTTTAGTAGGGTAACTAGTATTTCTTTGTTTTTTTTACTCATGCCAATCGCATCATTATCCCATCCAACAATATTGTCTCGTCGCCAACATTAAATTTCTTATATGTGCCGACCTGACTTGCTTTCAAAAGTAAGCAAAATCTTTTTAATAATACTGTAGAGAGAAAAAATTACGAGTCCGATTTATCTGCAATAAAAGGGCGGCGAACCATTCGATTCACCGCCCGATGTTTTCTGTAGAGCTGCGGGGTTATTTATCACTCTTCCGCCTATTGCACTCGCGGCAGAGCATTTGGCAGTTCTCGGCGATGGTGCGTCCTCCCTCTTTCCATGGAGTGATATGGTCGGCTTCCATTTGCTCGATTTCAAAGTGCTTGCCACAATTTTTGCAAATACCATTCTGCCTCTCGTACACTTCTCGCTTGGTGTTATCGTCGAAAGCTCGGATGCCAAGGTGGTGCTCGTCTCCGTCCAAAACGTATGCGTAGATGCCAGATTTTTTCTGCACATCACTATCTTTCATAAGCTCGGCAATTCTTTTCTCAAGCTCGGTTGCGTCAAGCTTGTCATCCTTGTGTTTGTTGTAGAGTTCGCCCCAAGCCACTTGTTTCATCTCTCTACGTTTTTTGGAGAACTTAGCTTGTACCCATTGGATTACGTTCTGAAAGTAGAGCCATAGGTCGTCAGCATTACTATCGTGCTGATGTATGGCCATATATTCTCTTATTTTACCGTTGTTGATCCACGCTATTGCTGTCTCCAGATAATCCTGACGAATGGGTGAACCGCTCATATAATCGCTGCCGATTTTGTAAGCCACGCAGCCTGTTTTGCTAAATTTGCGTTTGGCTGCAGTAACCCATTCACCGCAATATATTGCATTACGAATCTCTTGCTTGGTTAGTTTTTCTCCTGCAATATTTATTGTTTCGAACCAATTGATTTTTTCGTCGTCGCTACCATTACGACAAATATATACCATCAATTGATAATCCTCGAATTTTCTTCGTTCGTCAGGGGTAAGGTTTACGCCACTTTTAAGCGTACCGTTCCAATCGACAAAAAAGTTACCGCTCAAGAACTCGCAGATACTCATTGTACGTTGTTGACCATCGAGTAGTTCGAACGTTCCATCCTCGTTTTCTACCCAATACATGACATTGAGCGGAAACCCTTTGCGGATACTATCAATTACCGCCACTTGTTGCTTTTCGCTGTAAACAAACTCGCGTTGGTACTTGGGGCGAATATTCAGTTTGCCACCATAGCCAAATACGCCTTCTTCTTCACTATTTTTAAATCCCGCATATAAATCTCCGATGCGGATGGGTGTTAGTGTTATTTCCATGATTTTATTGTTTTTTGCGGATTAAAATCCTCCCATATAGTCTTTTCCCATTAATTACAGGACATCCTCCTCTATCTTCTGGGTGCTTTTTATAGTTCAATTCCTGTAATATCTCTTTAGGAGCACATGCCCGTGTGTTTCCTGTAGCTTGCCATATTATTTCAAATTGTTCTGGACAATACTTATCTAAAAAAGTAATAGGTACACCCATTATACCATCGTAATTAACAGGTATATCAGCTGTTTTATCTATGTTAATTGCATCGTAGTTGTCGTATTTGGGATACTCTTCAGGAGAATATGTTTTATATAAGTCAAGATGCTCAATTCTTTTATCGTGTGAAAGATTAGTAAACCAATTGACACCTGAAACTCGAATCATACCCTCACGATGATCACCGGCCGATGCCGTATCTTCATAAACACTATAAAAATGCCCTGCTCCTCCCTTAAAACCAAATCCAAGCCACATTTTGTTTTCCTTAAACAATGGAAATATTTCTTTTGTCTGAATTGTATTCTGATTACCGATAACAAGGAATTTCTTATTATGCTCTATTAATTGCGCCACATATTCACGAAACAACGAGAAAGGCGGATTTGTAACCACAATATCGGCTTCTTTTAGTAATTCAACACATTCCTTGGATCGGAAATCGCCATTACCTTGCAGGGTTGTAAGTACATTTTTGTCATTCTTGATTAGCCACTCCACATCGGCAAGATCAGTTGCTCCATCTCCGTTCACATCGCGTACTTCGGTAATCACTATTTTGTGTGGCATGCGTGTTTTTTCTTGTTTGCCGTATGGTGCCTCAGGTTCAAAAAGGAGCATTTGTGTTGCAGCTACGGGCGAACCGTCGTAGCAGGTGGCAATCAGTTTTTTCAGTCCCAAAACATTGAAGTTGAGAGCAAAGTATTTGAAAAAGTTGCTTTCGTAAGGGTCGTCGCAGTTACAAAACACTGTCTTTCCTGCAAAGTGCTGTTTGTAGTGTTTTAACTCGTTGGCAATGTCGGATAGTTGCGTGTAGAACTCATCCTTCTTCGCTTTGTTCGCCGCATGAAGGTTTTTATTTCCTGCCATAGATTGATAGCGTTATTCACATCACACTATCAATCTTCACTATCGGCTAAAAGAAAGGTGCGAGCCTTTCTATCTTGTCCACGGGGAGCCTGCAAGAACCCCGCTCACTTGCTAGATTAGCCCACACCTAAACGGTATGAGCATCAACTCTAAGCAAGTGATACGAGAGCGCACGCTTCCCGTGGATTAGCGTTTATCCGATAATGCTAAATCATCAGTTTGCAGGCTTTTGATTTGGACAAGAATAATAGCTAATGCTTTAATTTATAATATGTTAATTTAAAATATTCTCTTTTGTTATAATTCTTTTCGTTTAATGTTTTATTTCCCGCAAGTTAGGGAGAATTATTGTAATGTGCAAATAGGAATGCTTAATTCACTCAATAGAGAAATCCGAACATCCAGAGTGGAATCTCACGTGAAGTGGCATATTCAATGTCATCTTTGACAAGATAAGAGTTCTCTATTTCCTTGATTTGTTGGGTGGTTTTATTCTTTCCCCCCACTTCAAATGTGTAATCGTTCACCTCGAAATCCGCTTGCGTCGGAGAGGAGACGATGGGGTACAAATCCTGTAGAAATTGAATGAAGATATTTTCCCGAATGGTTCCAATGTTTGGCTCTCCATCCGCAAGAACATAAAATAGGTTGGGGTTGTTCAAGTATATCTTGTCTATTTTTTGCAATATTTTTATCCCTGTTGCCTTGTCTCGTATCATGGTGATTAGTTGCGCCTTTTCTAAATACATTAGATAATCAGGCAATATATTCCTGGAAATACCCAATTCTCTTTCCAAAACGGAGAAGTTGGGTTTGAAAGGGACACTCTGCGCTACGACATAGAGTAATTTTTTGAGTTTTGCGCTAGATGTGATATTCATTTTCGCGAACGATGGAATATCAAACTCTACTACCTGCTTTAAAACACTTCTGAGTCGAAGGCTATAGTCGTCCGATTCTATAAAATAGGGATAATATCCGATCTTTAAGTATTGTTTGAAAAGTGCCAGTGGACGATGTTCCACATAAGGGAAAGCAACTTTCCCCGCTAATACATCTTCCAGCGAATACGAGGGAAGGTTCTCGTGCAAGGTAATGTTGAGGTATTCTCGGAAGGAGAGGCCCTTCAGATGATACTCTACTTTTCTCCTGCTTAAATCAGCTCCGCCTTGTTCCAAATCTAAAATGGATGAACCTGTATAGACAATGCGAAGATCTGGCAAAAGATCGTAAATGTTCTTAATCTCTGAAGACCATCCATTGTATTTGTGTATCTCGTCGATGTACAGTTTCTTGCCGCCACTTTGGTAAAACTCTTTTGCAAGATCAAAGAGTCTATGTGTGGTGAAGTAGAAATCATCCGCAGTTACATAGAGCGAGGTCGCATGATCGTCGCACATCTTTATGTGTTGAAGAAGCAACGTGGTTTTCCCTGTTCCTCTGGCGCCCAATATTGAGACCAATCGATTCTCCCAATTGATCTTATCGTGAAGATAACGTACAAAATCAGTGTTTACTCTGTTTAATAAAAGTCTATATGTTTCAATGAGTCTGTTCATATCCATCCTTTGATTTAATATGCAAATATAGTCAATTGCACGATGCAGTGTGCAATTTCTTTAAAAAACTGCACATTGGAGTATGCAAAATATGTTAAATATTGCACAATAGACCGTGCAGTTCTTTCCTGGTCCAATAAAAAGGGCGGCGAACCATTCGATTCACCGCCCGATGTTTTCTGTAGAGCTGCGATAGGGGGTTAAGGATCAATCCTCGTCGTCCTCGACCTCACGCATCGTTTCAGACTCCTCTGTCAAGTCCACCTCGTTGCCTTTTTCATCGTAGAATTTATATTGAAGGAACGGGAAATTTTGTGACTCTACCAGCTTAAACGAACAATGGTATTTGCGACTCCACTTCGATTTCAGGGTGAAGAATGGGAAGCCTTTGTTGATATAAGCCGCCACATAAGGGTGGACATAAAGTTTGAACTTCTTGATTTCCAAGACATTCACTAAATAATCGATCTTACTCTCCAATGTGTCGACGAATAAGATGGATGGTTGGGCAACACCTTTGCCCATACACGTCGGACAAACCTCCTCTGTGTTGATGTGCATCTCAGGACGCACCCGTTGACGTGTGATTTGCATCAGACCGAACTTGCTGAGTTGCAAGATGTTGTGTCTTGCGCGGTCGTTTGCCATGTTTGCCTTCATTCGCTCGTAGAGGGCCTGGCGGTTCTCCGCCTTGAGCATATCGATGAAATCGACTACGATGATGCCTCCAAGGTCTCTCAAACGCAATTGTCTTGCCAATTCGTCGGCTGCGGCGAGGTTTACCTCGATGGCGTTGGCCTCTTGGTCATTGCCTGCTTTGGACTTGTTACCGCTGTTGACATCCACGACGTGCATCGCCTCTGTCTTTTCGATGTAGAGATAGGCTCCGTTCTTGAAAGAGACTATTCTGCCGAAGAGCGATTTCAGCTGCTTGGTTACACCGAAATGGTCGAAAATAGGGGTGTCGTTATTGTATAGTTTGACAATTCCCTTCTTCTCCGGTGCGATCTCGCCCACATATTCAAGCACCTCGTTGTAAACGGTCTTGTCGTTTACGTGGATGCTCTCGAATGAAGGATTAAAGATGTCTCTGAGGATGGAGACGGTACGGCCCAACTCCTCATGGATCAGTTTCGGCAATTTGCCTTCACTGCTCATCTTCTTGACTCCAGCTTCCCAGCGGCCGACCAACATTTGGATTTCGGCGCTGACATCCTCCACGCTCTTTCCCTCCGCTACGGTACGTACGATGACACCGAAGTTTTTAGGTTTCACGCTTCTGACGATTTGCTTGATACGGTTGCGCTCCTCGTTGGATTTGATCTTTTGGGAGACAAATACCTTGTCCGCACCCGGGATCAAGACCAAGAAACGGCCGGCGATGGAGATTTCCGCTGTAAGTCTTGGACCTTTTGTGGAGATCGGTTCTTTGGCGATCTGTACGAGCACCTCTTGTCCGGTCTGGAGCAAATCGGTGATCTGTCCGCCCTTCTGGATCTCCTTTTGAATTTGGTAGCGAGAGAGGGTGAGTCCCTTTTTCTTTCCGCTGAGGGCGTCCTTCATGAACGAATTGAGCGTCAGGAAGTGTGGCCCAAGGTCTTGGTAGTGGAGGAATGCTCCCTTCTCGTAGCCTACGTCAACGAATGCCGCATTGAGCCCTGGCATCAGCTTCTTCACCTTGGCGAGGTATATGTCGCCGACGGAGAATTTGCTATCGCGCTTATCCTTGTTCACCTCCACCAACTTTTTGTCGTCGAGTTGGGCGATGGATATTTCCGATGCTTGAACGTCAATAACTAATTCGCTATTCATAATTAAAAAATTTGTTACATAAAAAAGAACAAACCCAAGCATGACCTCGAGTTTGTTCTTTCGTTTTCTTTTCGCAACTAAGACTGTTACTTCTTCTTATGACGATTCTTCTTCAGTCTCTTCTTGCGTTTGTGAGTAGACATTTTATGTCTTTTTCTCTTCTTTCCGCTTGGCATAGTTGTTAAAATTTAAGATTACTAATATATAAAAAATTATTTCTTCTTAGCGTCCTTCACTGTTGTCTTCTTCACGTCGTTCATGAAGGTCTTCGCTGGCTTGAACGCTGGGATATTGTGCGCTGGGATGATAATTGAAGTCTTCTTTGAAATGTTGCGTGCAGTCTTCTCAGCTCTTGCCTTAACGATGAAGGAACCGAATCCTCTCAAGTAAACGTCCTCGCTCTTTGACAAAGATCTCTTCACTTCACGCATGAAAGATTCTACCACTTTCAAAACATCTTCTCTCTCTATTCCTGTCGTCCTTGAAATTTCGTTGACGATATCTGCTTTAGTCATCTCAAAAATACTTTGTTTATAATAACTTACTTTTCTATTAATTTCGGGGTGCAAATATACTCATTTTCACTGATTAAAAAAATCTTAAAACCAATTTTTTAGTGAAGAAATAAGATTTAAGAAACGATAGTTCGGCAAAGTCAATTAAGAATTGTATTTTTGTGCGATAGTTTTAGTGCACTGTATGGCAAATATAGAATTAAAGAGAGTTGATTCAAAAAGGGATTTGAAGGCATTCGTCAGATTCCCGTACGAATTATATAAAGGAAACGCATATTGGGTTCCCCCTTTGGAGTTTGATGAGATGAATGTCTTGCGCAAGGATAAAAATCCGGCGTTCGACCATTGTGAGGCCGATTATTGGTTGGCCTATAAGGATGGCAAGCTGGCCGGACGTGTGGCGGCTATCATCAACAAGGTGGCCAACGAAAAGTGGGGCGGCAAGGTTCGTTTCGGATGGTTGGAGTTCATAGAGGACATAGAGGTGCTCCGCGCGCTTATCGATCAGGTGATCGAGTGGGGACGTCAGCGAGGTATGACCATCATCCAGGGTCCTCTCGGATTCAATGATATGGACAAGGAGGGATTGCTTGTCGAGGGATTCGACAAACTCCCTACCATAGCCAATATCTACAACCACCCCTACTATCCGACCATGTTGGAGGAGTTGGGCTTCCATAAAGACGAGGATTGGCTACAATATATCATTAGGGTGACCGATGTGCCGGAGAAGGTGAAGGCCGTCAGCGAAGGGTTGGCCAGAAGGTACAATGTGAGGGCGGTGATATTCGACAAGAAGAAGGATGTCTTGAAATATGGAAAGTCAATGTTCCGTACCCTGAACGAAGCGTTCAAGAACCTATATGGTTATGCCGAACTCTCCGAGAAGGAGATCGAATCGTTGATCAGCACCTATTTCTCCTTCATCGACCCAAAGTTCGTCTGTTTCGTCCTGGACGAGCACGACGATGTGGTGGGCTTTGGTGTCAGTATGCCTTCGTTGTCGAAGGGATTCCAAAAGGCGAAGGGAAAGGTTTTGCCGTTCGGATTTGTCCATATCCTCAAGGCTTTGCGCCAGCGGGAGACGATCGACCTCTACCTCAACGGTGTCTTGCCGGAGTGGCAGAACCGAGGAATCCACGCCTTGTATTACACGAAGTTGACACAGGCCTATATAGACGCGGGCTTCAAGTACGCGATCACCAATCCGCAGTTGGAGAGCAATATCAATGCGGTCCGTATTTGGCGCAATTATGATCAGACTCCTTATATCAGACGTCGTTGTTATTCAAAAGAGATTTGAAAAGTTAGCAGTTAGAGTCGGGTGATGAATTTTAGAAATTCAATATGGTTATTGTTGCTTCCTTTGCTGATGATCTGCCAAGGATGCGATGCCATTATGGACCAATTCTTCGCTAATGCGTCGCCGGATGTTGACCTCTTTCCTGACGATCCGTTGAGTGAACCTGGCGAGAAGACGCACACGACCAGGCATTGGGATGAGTTGCACACATTAGGCCGATGCCGATTTCTCCGTGACCCCAACAAGTTGCATGTGGCGGCGGGCAAGGCGGTCGGCTTGAATGCGCCTTTCCGTAAAAACGCCGATTTCTTGGCGGTGAAGGATTCCTTGTTGGCGAGCGGCACATTGGTCTATGTGAACGATACCACCGGCTACCGAAAAAAATCGGCCAAATACTCCTATCCCTATTTGACGCCGGAGGCCTATAAGGTGCTGAATGAGATCAGTGAGCGTTTCCAGCAAAAACTCAAAGAGCGCAGGCAGCCCGCCTACAAGCTCTACCTCACCTCCTGTTTGCGTACCGAGGAGAGCCAAAAGCGTCTCCGCAAGGGAAATCGGAACGCCACCAAGGATACGACCAGCCACCTTTACGGTGCGTCGTTCGATATTTCCTACTGGGAATTTATCCGTGTCTCGAACGGCAGGGCGTATAGTTATAAGCATATCCAGAACATCCTCTCCAAGACGGTAGGGGAGATGCGGAACGAGAAGAAGCTTCTTGTCATCAAGGAGAGCGGACAGTTCTGTTTCCACATTACGGTCATCCAATAATCACTGAATCACAGTTATGTATGTCAAGACGGACGCCATCGTGCTGAACCATAAGAAGTATAGGGACAATGCGACGATGCTGACGCTTTATACCCGTGAGTTGGGAAGGTCCACCTTCTTGCTGTATGGGGCGGGAAGCAAGCGTGGCGGGAAGGGATTCTCCCTCTTGCAGCCCCTCTCATTGGTCCAGATCGACAGCGATGTCCGAAACAGCAGGGAGCTCCATGTGATCAAGGAGATCAAGCCGCTCCATCCCCTCTACGATTCCCTTTTTGATCCATATAAAAGCACGATTCTCTTCTTTTTGGCGGAGGTGCTTTCGCATGCGTTGAAGACCAGCGAGCAGGATGAGTACCTCTTCCGTTTCTTGTATGAGTCGGTGATTCGGTTGGAAAATATGGAACGGGGCGTACCCAATTTTCACATCGCCTTTTTGGTGCGGTTGGCCTCCTTTTTAGGATTTGGCCCCAATATCTGCGATTGGTCGGATTCTCCCTATTTTGATTTTCGGCAGGCGGAATACACGGCTGTGCGTCCCGATCATACCCAGTATGTCGCCCACCAGGAGGCCCGTTTCCTTCAGCAACTGTGTCGAATCAATTACCGTAATTTGTCCTATTTCACCTTCTCACGAGATGAACGTAGGGCACTTATCGACCACATAATCGAATACTACGCCATTCATTTGCAGGGATTTGGCGATTTGAAGACGCTTCCTGTGCTATACGAAATTTTCGATTGAGCCCTTGATGGAAAACTTTAACATTTTTTTTCATTGTTGATAATTCGTAGGATAAAAGGTTTGGATAAACCCTCTCATTTATCTACTTTCGCAAATGTAAAAAGTATCACATTAAATCTAATGGATTATGGCAGAGAAAACACGATATTCAGATGCTGAGTTGGCAGAGTTCAAAGAGTTGATTTTGGAGAAATTGGCCGCCGCTCAAAGAGATTATGAATCATTGAAGGCAAGTTTGGCGAATATGGACGGCAATGACGTGAAGGATACTTCCCCTACGTTCAAGGTATTGGAGGAGGGCGCCGAGACCATGACCAAGGAGGAGGCTGGCCGTTTGGCGCAAAGACAGATGAAGTTCATCCAGCACCTACAAGCCGCATTGATTCGTATAGAGAATAAAACTTACGGAATTTGCCGCGAGACCGGTAAACTCATTCCGAAGGAGAGATTGCGTGCGGTACCTCATGCGACATTGTGTATCGATGCCAAGAAAAATGGTGTGAAATAATGATTACTGTGCAATCTGAACAGAAAAAAAAGATATTGATTTCTTCCGCTCTGATCTTGGGCATTGTGCTCCTGGATCAGATCGTGAAGATTTATGTGAAGACGCATTTTTACTTAGGTGAGAGTGTGACGGTTACGGATTGGTTCTACATTCGTTTTGTTGAAAACAATGGAATCGCCTTCGGTATGGAGATTTTCCGCAATAAGATCTTCCTCACCTTGTTGAGAATCTTGGCCGTGGGTGGCCTGGGTTATTATCTCTATCATTTGGTGAAAAAGGGCGAAAAGATGGGTTATCTGCTCTGTGTGGCCGCCATCATGGCGGGTGCCCTCGGCAACATCATTGATTGTGTCTTCTATGGATACTGCTTCGATTCCAGCCTACATCAGATCGCTCATTTCATGCCGGAGGGAGGCGGTTACGCACCGCTTTTCTATGGTAGGGTGGTCGATATGCTTCACTTTCCGCTCTTCTCATATACATGGCCGGAGTGGGTGCCTTGGGTGGGTGGATCGTCCGGTACATTCTTTTCTCCGGTATTCAACATCGCGGATTCCGCGATAACGGTCAGTATATTTGTGGTGCTCATCTGGTATAGAGACTGCATCGCTCCGGAAGAGGATGAAGATTAAACACCTGAAAGGAGAAAGTATGAGAGGTTTGAGTTATTTTTTCGGAATGGTGTTGGTGTTGCTGGCGGCTTGTTCGCCCGACTCTTCTCGGCCTATTATTCCCGAAAAGAAGATGGTGGAAATTTTGACGGATCAGTACATTATGCAGTCGGCTTTCGCCCAAAAAGGAGGCCCTTCGGATGATATGCCTACCTATTTTTACAATCAATTGTTGGAGAAACATCACTGCACGGAGGCTGAATTTGATTCCGCCATAGTCTGGTACTCTGCCCATTTGGATGTTTATGAGCGGGTTTACGAAGAGGTCATGGAGCGTTTGCAGGCCAAGGAGGACTCGATAACGCCGATCGTGGCCAAGGAGGCGGGTGGCGAATAGGAGGCGACGCGATGCGAAAAGGCTATCTCTCACGCAGAATATATACTTCTCCCGACACTTGGATGCGGAACGCGGTCCTGATGGTGGATGAGGAGACCGCAAGTTGTTCGTTGATGGAATTGGAGGGAACAGAACCTCCTGCCACGACCTTTGTTGATGGGGTAATCCTCCCTTTTGAACCCAATTTACAATGTGTTACAACTTTGAAAGATCTACTGTTGAGGCAATTCCCTCAAGAAAAAACATTTTCCCACTATTGGCTGTTGGAATATCCAGGACTCTTTTCTGACAAGGAGATTCCTGCGGATCTGTCCTTGTGTAAGGTGGTGAAATTATGGTAGAGACGTTGTGCACAACGTCTCTACGTCCGAATTATGTTTGTTATCTTTTCCTCAAATAATTCACGAATTCATAATCGTGGTCGTTCTTCTCGTCCGCGGTGAAACTTTCGCGCGAATACTCCTGCCACTCGCTTTCGGGATAGGCGGGGAAGAAGGTATCCGCCTCTGGGCTTGTGTGGACCAAGGTGAGGCAAAGTTTATTGGCCAAAGGCATCATCATTTGGTAGATTTGTCCGCCACCCATCACGAAGATCTCCTCCTTTTTGAGGGTAGGATCACTCTCCAATTCGGAGAGGTCGCGGATGATTTCGCAGCCTGGTGCATCCTCCGCCTGCATGGTGCGGGAGAGGATGATGTTGCGGCGGTTGGGCAACGGCCGGCCGATGGAGAGGTAGGTGTTGCGGCCCATCAAGACAGTGTGTCCTGTGGTGAGGCTCTTGAAGTGTTTCATATCGGCATTGAGGTGCCAAATCAACTGATTGTCTCTGCCTATCGCAAGATTCTCCGCTACGGCGGCGATGATTGTATATTCCATAAACGTTTCCTTTGGAGGCCCCATTTCGGCAGCCCGATTTGCCGCGAATTTACGATTTATTTTTAGATTGAGCGGCATCCTCGCTTTTATCGCTTTCTTCTATGTTCCGTTCGTATTAGTTTAACCATTTTTAAAGGGCGAAATATGGCTAATATCTCGATTTTTTTAGTTACTTTGCGGAATTAAAGTTGTAATATTATGTCAAAACGAATAGCTTTTATCATAAATCCTATCTCAGGTACGGCGGACAAAAAGGCCTTGCCGCAGATGATACAGGAGATGTTTAAGGAAGATTGGGAGACGACTATCGTAAAAACAGAATATGCCGGCCACGGAAGGGAACTGGCAAAACAGTTTGCCGAAGAGGGATACGATGTGGTGGTCGCTTGTGGTGGTGATGGAACGATGAATGAGGTGGCCTCTTCGTTGGTGCATACCGAGACCGCTTTCGCCATTGTGCCATTCGGTTCGGGTAACGGATTGGCCCGCCATTTGGGCTTCTCCATGCATGCCAGGGAGGCTTTGGCGCAGATTCATAATGGAAAGGAGCATGTCATCGATAGCGGTTTGGCTAACGGACACCGCTTCTTCTGCACTTGCGGAACTGGATTCGATGCGCATATCAGCCAATCATTCTCCATGGAAGGTAAACGTGGCTTCATGACCTATTTGAAGGTGGTGTTGCGGGAGTATTTGAAATATAAGCCTGACTACTACAAATTGATCGGCCCCTCCTTCACTTTGCGCAGACGTGCCTTCCTGATCACCTTCGCCAATGCGGCGCAGTGGGGAAATATGGCCTATATCGCGCCTCACGCCAGCACCAGGGACGGATTGTTGAATATCTGCATCCTCTCCACCTTCCCGATCTACTCGGCGCCATTTTTGGCTTTCCGTCTTTTCCGAAAGACATTTGACCAAAGCCGACACGTCACTTCGTTGACCGCGAGGGAGGTGTTGCTTACCCGTAAGGGAGAGGGCGAGTTCCATATTGATGGCGACCCTATCACGATGGGTAAGGAGATCAAAGTGGAGATCGATCCACTCTCATTAAAGGTTAGAATTTAAATTTAAAAAACATATGAAGCGTTTTTCTTTATTGACTCTCTTGTTGGCGATGTTCGCTATGCCGATGTTCGCTCAGTCAAGCGAAGAGGCGGTGCCTACGAGAGTGAATTTGGGCGTCTCTTACGGGCTTATCTTCCCGGATGAGAAGGAGACGAATTTGCCTAAATTGTTGAGCCGCGAAGCCAATGTGGCCACTGCTGAATACCTCTCTTGGCATTTGGGTGTGACCTCTGAATTTTTCTTCTGCAACGAAAGGTTCTCGCTTGCGACAGGTGTTCGACTGGTGAGCCACTCCGCTATGGTGGAGAATGGATGGCACGACTTCTACTGGTTGGTGAAAGAGAGTGCCACCACGAATGACTATATCTCCCTTAACGCCCTGGGACAACGCAACTTATATGTGGGTATTCCTTTGGCGATGCGTGTATTCTTCGCTCCCTACCAATGTAGGGTAAGGCCCTATGTGAAGGTGGATGCCAGTTTTGATTTCAAGGTGGCGACCAACAACACTGTTTCGATTATAAACAGCCGTATGGCGACGTTATACGAGCGGGATGTCTTGGAGGCGGTCGGTAAGCCGGACGTATTCCATTCATCCATTTCCGCATCAGGCGGTATTCGTATCAGATGTCACCATTTTTATGTGAATCCGGAGGTGATCTTCCCTCGATTCGAATTGGGCAAATCGCCTGTTTCTTTCATTGATCTGGACGAAATGAGAGTGGGTGGTGGATTGAAGGTCTCCTTCCAATTCCCTGTCGGCCCTTCCGGAGAGAAGGTGACCAAGGTGGAGTCCACTTATGATACCGATATTCAAACAGAAAAGGCTATGCCTACGGAGGATTTCTAAAAATTGAATGTTATGAAGCTGATAAATAAGATAGTATGGATCTCTTTGCTGACCTTGCCAGTGGCTTGCCACGTGTGGGAAGATGATCTATTGAGTGAAAGAATGGAGTGTGGAAGTGATAAATTCGAGGCCAACATCGATGATTGTAAGTTCACGGAGCGCCACACCTCAGAACCAGCCAGCGTCGTTGTGACCGATAGTACCGTCACCTTCTCGTTGCACGGTGATGTGCGCGCCCGAAACGACTGGCAAAACAAGTGGGATCGCCGCACACTCTCCTTTACCTTTCCGATGGACTCTATGAAGATTAAGCACTTTTTCGACTTGGTCGCGTTGGATTCCCTCGATCTTGACTTGAAGAGCAAGGACAGTTGTTTGGTGGAGTGGAAAAAAGATTACAAGACCGATACGTTGAATGTCCGTTCAGGATCGTTGACCTTTACCAGAGCCAAATTGATTGGTCTGGATGGCGACAGAAACTCCCTCTTCTTGTCGGGCCTTTTCGATTTTAAGTACGATGTGGAGGATCTCTTCCCGGAGACGGATTCCGTGAAGCCTCGTGATGGTCGTAGGGATCAGTCGCGCTTATCCGGAGAAGGATGGTTTGACGTTGTCATTACAGGAAGTAATTTCGAGAAAAAATAGGTGAAGAGAGCGCTGCGCATATTGTTGCTGGCCATCGCGGTAATTCTTTTGCTGAATATTCTGTTGGTGGCTATTTTGAGCAACAAAAGTGTGCAAAACAGGCTGTGCTCTTATGGGGAGGATTGGCTGAAAGAGAAGACGGGAACGGAACTCTCCATAGGGTATGTAGGCTTCGATTTCCTGCGGGGGCTATCTCTTGAAAACCTCTATGTGGAGGATTTGAAGGGCGATACGCTGTTGTACGCTGGATCTGTGAAGGCCGATATGAGCCTTCGGGCGCTGTTGGACCTAAATTATTTGAAAATAAAAAGAGTGGAATTGGATGATTTCGTCGTGCATATCGACAAGAGCTCCGATTCCATTGACTTTAACTACCAGTTCCTTCTTGACGCTTTCGCTTCGGAGGAAAAGTCTGCTGATGAACCGAGTAAACCATTCGGTTTGAAAATCAATGCCATTTATTTGAGTAACGGTCGTGCGACTTACGATGTGGAGGATGCCCCCCAAACGGATGGCCTTTTTAACGCGTCGCATATTGATTGCTCTGATTTGCGGATGGAGGCGGCCTTTGCGATGTCGCCTGCCGGAGAACTTAATGTGGAGGTGGAACATCTCTCCTTCCGTGAGCAGTCAGGACTGCGGATTGAGGATATGGCGAGTGAAGTCTGTTTGAAGGATAACCAGCTCTCTTTGCCGAGCCTGACGTTGTCGCTCCCTAAGAGTGTCGTCGCATTGCGGGGAGACTATGCCTTGGATAATGGGCAATACAATTTGATTCTTCACGCGGATTCTCTCTCCTTGGCGGATTTGCGCTGTTTTGCTCCGCAACTCTCATCGTTGACCGATTCTATGTCGCTCTCCCTCGCGGCGTCGGGTGTATTCCCGTCGGTTGATGTGAAGGATTTATCGATCAATTATCCTTCTCTGTTGAGGCTGGAGGCACCGCGGGTGAAAATGGATGATTGTATGGCTTGGGAGGAGACGGGTTATGATCTGTGGGTAAAGGAGTTGTGCGTCACGAAGATGGGCGCCGACCGTATCTTGAAGGTAGTGGGTAGTGAGCAGGGCAAGCAGTGGGCTGATTATTTTCCATTGACCACAAATTTCACCTACAAGGGAAGTTTGCCGAGTGGCAAGGTGATGGCGGAGCTCGCCGTGCCTTTCGGATCGTTGAAGGTTGATGGTGATTTGCGCTATCGCCATACCGAGAATTATCTGGGGTGTAATCTCTCCGCCCAGTTAAATGATGTTGCCTTAGACTCTATCCTAAAATCCGACGACTTTAAAAAGGTCACGATGAATTCCGACATTCAGGTCGAGTGGCGGATGGAACAGATGCCTGATGTTCGGTTCAGCGGTTTTCTGCCCCAATTCTCCTATCGTGGCTATGCATATGACACCTTGCGTCTTGTGGCGCATTATTTCTCCTCCGACTCAATCTCTTCGCGGGTAGATATCGGTGATCCCAATCTGAGAGGTGTGGTATGGTTGGAGGGGGGAGGTCTGACCGGAGAGCAGCCTCGCCTCTTAGCGAAGGCTCAATTGGACGATTTTTCTCCGAAGGCTACCCATTTGGTGGACTCGTTGGGTGATATGCGGGTGGCGACACGCCTCTCTGCGGAGCTAACCGATTTCAACCAATTGTTGGGCAAAGTGACGGTCGATTCACTTCGCGTTTCGGGCGACTCTGCTGGAATTCACTGGCAAGAACCTCTTTTGCTCACGCATCGTCAGATGGCGGATGGGACAAGACGTTTGTCGTTATCCTCTCCAGCTGTTGACGCCGAAATGGCGGGTGTCTATGAGTTTGTAGATCTCTATCCGGCGGTGATAAAGACGCTCCAACCCTATTGGCCGGACGTCCTGGATCAGATGGAGGTGGGGGATTTGGCCATAGCCGACTCTTTTGATTTCAGTGTGAAGGTGAAGCGTGTTGAAGAGTGGGCGCAACTCTTCGGCAAGAGCATTGCGTTGCCAATGGGGGCCTCCCTCAATGGAAATATCTCCGTGCCGGAGCGTGCGATGCGTCTAAAATTGGAACTACCTTCCCTTAGTTGGGAGAATAGGAAGGTCAGCGATATTTCGTTGAGGCTCAGTGCGGATGGCACAAAGGTGAAACTCTCCGCTAATGTCGTGGCCGATACATCCGCCTCTGGTGCGACGGAGATGATGCGTGTCAGACTCAATTCCGTTGTCACCCATAATCAGATGGAGGGCGTAGCCTATGCGAACACATTCCCTGACTCCACCTTTATCAAGGGTTCCTTGCCGTTTGTGGTTTACTCCACCGTGGATTCGGCGGGCAAGGTGAATATGAACCTGACGACGCAGGCGGCTGATTGGACCCTGGTGGGTTACCAGTTTGGCACATCACCTGCGGAAATCCATCAAATGGGGAAGAAGATTTTTGTGAAAAATATAGGAATCTCCTTGGATGACAACGTCTTGTTGAGCGTTGATGGCGTCGCCTCTGATTTGTTGAGCGACACGATGAATGTCCGTTTCGATCGGGTGAACCTTGAACCGATTGTCTCGGCCTTGGCCCGTAAACATGTTCCGTTGCAATGCTCTTTGGATGGAGACCTGTATGGTTATGCCTTGATGGGCGAGGCGATGCGTTTCAAAACCAATAACTTGCGCTTCGATTCCATCGTTTATGAGGGCGTCCATTGGGGTGATTTAGCGGTGGATATGCGTTGGAACAATGAGCGGAAGGGTGTACTCTCCAAAATGGTTTTGACCAACGAAGGACGTCGTACCGCACTGATTCAAGGTGTGGTGAAACCGGTCGATCAGACCTTGAAGATGGTGATGACTTTGGATTCCCTTCCCGTAGATCGGTTTATTCCCTTCTCCTCGGATTTTGTCAGCGAGTTGAGGGGAAATGTGGGGGCCAATATTTTAGCGGAGGGAAAGTTCGACAATGTGGCTTTGGAGGGTAGGCTCTTCTTCCAAGATCTTCATGCGAGGATCAATTACACAGGCGTGGGCTATACCATATCCGACACCATTAAGTTTGAAAAAAACAGGGTGCGTGTGGACCACTTCCGTTTGCGGGACGACAATGGCCGTTTATTGACCTTGAAGGGAAATGTCTCCCACGAAGATTTCAAAAAGTTTAATTATGATTTGATGGTCAATATGGATAATTTCCTATTGTTGAACAATCCTAAGGCGAAGTCCAATACGGTCTCTGGCACCTTCTACGCCAATGCGAAGAATTTGACGGTGCAGGGAACCGATACCCATGTGAAGGTACGGGGTGAGTTCAGCAACGGTGATAAGACCACCTTGAACATCATCTTGCCTGAAACGGTGACCGAGGTGCAGAATTATGACAACATCGTCTATGTGAAGCCTGCCGGTTATGAGGTGGCGGATACGGTGGCCGAGAACCTTGAGATGCCTTTGGATATCGATGCGGACATCTCCGTGAGGCTGACGGATGAGGCGACCTTCTATGTGAATGTGGCGGATGGTGCGATGGTCAATGGAAATGGTAACCTTCGTGTGACCTATAAGGAGGAAACGGTCTCTATATATGATCGTTACACCGTCAATAGCGGATATGTGAAGATCAAGTTGTCTGAGATCCCTGCGAAGAAATTCACGATCCAAGAGGGGGCTTATGTGCAATTTAATGGAGATCCGATGAAACTGCAATTTGATGCGACCGCCTGCTACGATGTGACGGCCGATCTCGCCACGCTAAGCAAGAATTTCACGGGTATGGGATTGGGATCCACGCGCCAGCCGGTTCGTTGCAGTGCGAAGGCTTCCGGATCGCTTTCGGAGATGAACCTCTCCTATGACATCACCCTTCCGAAGGCCGCCGACAATGTGACGCAGCATATGAATAGCATCATTACGACGGACGATATCCGCATCCGCGAGTTCGCCTACTTGATCGGACTGGGTATGTTCTATGCGCCTGACGGGCAGACACAAGGCGACGAGATGCTCACCTCCTTGGCCTCCTCCTCCCTTTCGGCCGCGTTGAACAACGCTCTCTCCTCCGTCTTGAAGGACAAGGTGACGATCGGAACAGGTTTCAGCACCTCTGACGAGGATTTCTCCGATGTGGAGATGAATCTCTCCGTTTCGACAAAATTGCTCAACGACCGATTGCTGTTGAGTACCAATTTGGGATACCAGAAGCAGGCCTCCGGCGAAGAGAACGAGGCTTCGTTTTTGGGTGATTTTGATGCGGAGTATCTATTGGGTAAGAAGAAGGTGTTGAGAATAAAGGCTTATAACCATACCAACAACGATTACTACCGAAACTCCAACAACACGCAAGGTGTGGGAGTGGTCTTTGTGAAGGAGTCGAAGACACTTCGGGGCCTTCTCCCGTTCGGAAAGGATGAGCATGGAACGAATTTATTGGCGCCGCGTGATTCGGTGCGTACGGAAAGGAGGGGACGCGATGCGAAGAAGTAGGTATGTTTTAGGTTGGTTGCTGATGGTGCTCCTTTCGGCTTGTAGCGCCACGAAGTATGTGTCGGAGGGGGATTATCTCTTGGATAAGGTGAAGATCGAGGTGCTCGACAACAATATGTATGAGGGGCAGTTCACGCCATTGCTTCGGCAGAAGCCCAACGCCAAGATTGGTCTCCATATCTATTCTCTTTCGGGAAGGGATACCACCAAATGGATCAACCGTGTCTTGCGGAAGATCGGTAGCGAGCCTGTGATATATGATTCGGAATTGACCGCCAAAAGTGTCTCCCAAATCCGAAAGGAGTTGCATAATCTGGGTTATCTCAATGCCGAGGTGGGTTCTTGCCTGAACCAACGTGGTAAAAAAATGGCGGTCACCTATTGTGTGCGGGCCAAAGACCGTTACACCATCCGCCACTCCGAGAATGGTGTCGATCCCTCTGAATTGAGGTCGCTGATTGATTTCGCCGCGATCCATCGTTCATTGGAATTTGATAAAAATGAGCCATTTAAGGCGGCGACATTGGATAACGCCTCCGCTGAAATCACTTCGCAATTGAGGAACCAAGGTTATTATTATCTGAATAAGGATAATTTCTACTTCTTGGTGGATACAATGGTGGGGAACCACCAAGTGGATGTCACCCTGAAATACCGTCCTACGAAGAGGGTGGATACCATGCGGTTCGATCCCGCCTTGCGGAGATACCGTATCCGGGATGTGGTCATCTCCAACACCTATTCCCCGGGAGTGGATACGGTGGATTACAAGAAAATCAGAGTGGTGAAGGGGAAGCAGACTTTTATCCGCCCCTCCATTTTGTATTACAACAACTTTATCCGTTCCAAACGTTTTTACAGTGATTTGTTGATGGAGAAGACCTACAATTCGCTTCACTCCCTGAGTGCGGTGGATCAGGTGGGAGTGGCTTTCACGCCGGTTGCGGAGGATAGCACGATGTTGGATGCGCGGATTTCGCTCTCGCCGGCCAATATTTACCATTTCCAGTTCGGAATCGACGGAACGAATAATGCGGGTGATTTGGGTGTGGCCAGCTACGTCACCTTCTCCGACAAGAATATATTCAAGGGGTCTGAGACCTTGCTGTTGAGGCTGAATGGCTCCTACGAGCATATCAGCGGATCGGATGATAAGGATGTGACGTTGCTCTCCAATAATTTCTACGAGTATGGTGCGGAGCTCTCCCTTTCGTTCCCGCGTATCATCTTTGGATTGTTGCCGGAGAAATATACCAAACAAGTGGGGTCCGCCACCTCCTTTTCCGCCAGTATCCATTGGCAGAACCGTCCGGAGTACAACCGTCGTGTCTTAGGACTCAATTGGGGTTATAGCTGGAAGAGCCATAGGCAGAGGATGGCCCATAACTTTGACCTTTACAATATCAATTATGTTATCACGAGGGATATGTCGGAGTGGTTCAAGGAGTATTTGGAAAGGGGAAAAAATGCTTTGTTGAAGGAGAGTTATATGGACCAGTTCATTACCCGTACCGACTATTCGTTTGTCTATACCAGTAATCGTAAAGCTTCCGAGAATGGATATACCCTGCGTGGCGGCATCGATATGGCGGGCACCCTTCCTTTCTTGGTCTGCAAGGCGGCGAAGGTGAAGAAGAAGGTTGTGTCGGAGGATGAAGAGCAACGGGTGGAGAAGTATAAGATATTTGACACGCCTTTTGCCCAATATGTGAAGGGAACCTTCGATGCCTCTAAGATCTTCCTGACGAAGCGTAACAATCAATTCGTGATGCATGCGGGCTTTGGTTTGGCGTGTCCGTACCTCAATTCGGATGTCTTGCCTTACGAGCAACGTTTCTTTGCGGGCGGTCCGAACACGGTCAGGGGTTGGAGTACCCGTACCTTGGGTCCGGGAAAGTATAATTCGGGTATGAAATCGGATTTTCTGCAGCGGACAGGCGATGTGAAATTGGTCTTCAATTTGGAATATCGTTACAAACTCGCCTCCTTTTTGGAGTTGGCCGCCTTTACGGATGCGGGTAATATCTGGACGGTGAAAGCCTATAAAAACCAACCGTATGGACAATTCAACATCAAGGATTTTTACAAGGAATTGGGTTGGTCGGTCGGAGTGGGTATCCGTCCGAATTTGAGTTTCCTCATCTTACGATTTGACGCAGGCATGCAGTTGTATAATCCTGCCAATCCATTGCCAGGTGCCCAAAATACCAGTAAGTGGGTAATCACCCATCCTGTCTTCAAGGATAATTTCGCTTGGCATTTCGCGGTGGGATACCCATTCTAAGGGAGCGGTTTTCACAAATTTTATCTTAATGGTTTGTTAATAGGCGTTCTCTCCGTTAGGCGATCAAGTAGATTTTTGTATATTAGCATTCATATTTTAGTTGCTTATGGGAAAAATTAAATCATATTGTTTTACGCTAATATCAGTAGCCATGTGGGGATTATTTTCATCATTTGAGTATGCGACGGAGTGGGAAGCCGTAGGAAAAATTGAGAGGAGTAATCCTAAAACCGCCATCTCGAAAATAGACGCCATAGAGAAGCAGGCGGTGAAGGAGTCCAACCAGCCTCAGCAGTTGCGTTGCATCGTCAAGCGAGGCACCTTGAGGCAGGAGATAGAGGATTCCGCTTTCGTGGGGTGTATGGCGGAGTTGACCGCATTTCAATCCAACACAAAAGATGGCGTGGCGCGCTCCGTTGCCACCTATTTGATCGGAAAGCTCTATATGAGTTACTACAAGGGAGACCGTTGGGCCATTGACCAGCGGACCAAGTTGGTGGATGAGGTGCCTGAAAATATGGATGAGTGGAGTACCAATATTTTTATGGACCAATACCGCAAGTGCAGTGTGGAGGCACTCTCCAACGAAAGTTTGAAAAAGGTGGCGTCAGCCGATTATGGACCTATATTGTCATTGGGAAAGGATAGCCGTATTTTTTATCCGACCTTGTATGATTTGATCCTCTTTGATATGTTCGAAAACGCTAACTCCATGAACCTATTGGGTGAAAAGATGGATGATAGGGGCGATGAACGTCTGAAATATCTGAACCAATGGGTGACGTTCCACGCAAAGGACCAAGAGCGTGACGCTTATGTGAAGGCGAAATTGACGTTGCTTGATTATATCCACAAGGGGAAGAAAAACCAAGATGACAAGATCGCTCAGTTGGAGCGGTTGTTGGAAGAGGAGAAGGCGAGTGGCGCCTCTGTTTTGGTACGTGCCGCCCTTTGCGATGCTTGGAAGCAGGGTGTAGATTTCGAACATTTACCCAAGGATTCCAAACTTCCTCAACGCATCATAGATTGTTGTCAGGAGGGTATCAAGGCCTATCCGAATTATGTGAAAATCAACCTACTGAAGAGTCTTGTGGATGAGATGCAGACCGCTTTTGTTCAGATTTCCATCGAAAATGAGAAACCACATACTTCCGACAAAATATCTCTGAAGCTGCATTATGCTAATCTCTCCGAGCTGAAATGTTCCCTCTACCGTTTGGATGTCACGCCGATAGCCTATTTCAGGGAACGTGTGAGGGATGCGAAGAAGAGTAAGGTCGCGGATTTCTCCTTCCCTTTGAAAAAGAGTAATTATGTTATTCCAGAGGATACGGTGGTGGAGATACCGGCTCTCGACTTTGGTATATACCGTATTGTCTATAATGGCGACAGAAGTTTGGAATTTGAAGTGTCCAATCTCTATTACCTCCGTACCACGGCTCTCTCGGATCCTTTGTGCTCCAACTATATTGTGGTCGATGCCAAGAGCGGTGCTCCAAAATCCGGGGTGAAGTTGACGGCTTGGAAAATAAAGAATTACTATAGTTATGAAGAGCAACCTCTTTCGCAAACAACGACCAATGAGAAGGGTTTCGCCCAAATCGGGTTGGATGCGAGGGGAAAACGTAGCCAAATAAACACCTATGTCGAGGAGGGCAGGGACCGCTTCCTTACCCCGGACGACTACGGCACCTATCAGTATGAACGGGAATCGAATGTGTCGGACAATAGTGGAAATTATGTCGCTATTTTCACCGACCGTTCCATCTATCGTCCCTCCCAGACGGTCCATTATAAAGTTATTTATTACCATTTGCAACGTGAAGGATCTGCTGTCTTGCCGAACACGAATGTCAAGATAACCCTTTACGACGCCAATAGTCAGGTGGTCGCCGAGCAGAAGTTGACGACCAATGAATATGGTTCTGTCGCCTCCTCCTTTGTCTTGCCAGCCAATGGTTTGTCGGGCAATTATTCGATAGCGGTTCGTGGCTCAAAATATGGATCGGGACAGCAATATTTCTCGGTCGAGGAGTACAAACGACCTACCTTCGAGGTGAAGATGACTCGTCCGACGGGTATCTTCTCCTTTGGCGATTCCATCGAGGTGAAGGGGCAGGCCAATTATTTGATGGGTGCGCCGCTCTCTGAGGCGAAGGTGGAATATCGTGTGGTACGGACTCCGTCACCTTGGTGGTGGTCTCCAAGATTTACAAGCCGGGAGTCGAAGACCCTTGTGGAGGGTGAGACGGTGATGAAGGAGGATGGTTCTTTCTCGATTCCGTTTAAGGCGATGAAGGAGGAGGAGGATACGGATCTGGCATTCTATCAATATGCGGCCTATGCGAAGGTGACGGATGCCAATGGAGAGACGCACGAGCAGAGCATCTATCTCTCCGTCGGAGACCGCTCGCTCTTCTTCTCGTCATCAGTGGGAGCGCGTGAGTTGATGAGCCAGTTCCCTTCCATCAAATACCAAATCACCAATTTGAACGGAGAGGGGCAAGTGGTGAACGTCTCCTACGAGATTCTCCGTGACAGTGTGGTGGTGAAGTCGGGAGAGGTGATGTCTGACGCGAAGGGTGATTTCATCATCCAGACGGAGACCGACGGTTGGCGGTCTGGCAAGTACGTCGTTTCGTTGAGGGCGAAGGACGCCAAAGAGCGCGAGGTGACAGCCTCTTACGAAGTGGTTCTTTATCGAGAGACGGATACGCGTCCGCCTGTGGAGACCATCCTTTGGACTGAGAATATGAATAGTGTCCAACTGGCTTATGGGAAGAGCCATACCATTCGGGTGGGTTCCTCTTTGAAGGATGCCCATTTGTTGATCATTGAAGAGAGTGAACAGGGGGAAGAGGATCGCCGTTGGGTGGATTTGAGTGATGAGATCAAAACGTTCACCTTCTCTTTGGAGAAAAAGAGCGGGGAGGAGAAGCGGATCAACCTCTATCTGATTCGTGACGGAAAGCTCCACCAGGAGAGTTTCCACATTACACTGAAACATGAATCGAAGGCTTTGCCCTTGAAATTGGCTGTCTTTAGGGATAAAATGATGCCAGGTTCGAAAGAGACATGGACGCTCTCTTTGCCGAAAGATAGGGAAGCGGAGCTCTTGGCTGCGATGTATGACGCGTCGTTGGATCAAATCCGATCACATGGTTGGTCATTTCATCCAGATTATAGTCGGCATGTTAATTTCCCTTATTGGTCTGCATGTCAATGGTCCAAAGGTTCATTGTATTATATGTTTAACAGTCGTAATCATCCGACAGGGTGGTGGTTCGATCGATTCATCGATTTCCCGAATGGTCGCAAAAGAGTGTATATATACGGTTCGAGAGCTGCGTACAGCCTTTCTGTGGGAGATGTTGAAGTAGAGGAGATGGCGGCTGATGAGGAGATGGTTTTCTCGAAAGCCGCCACTAAGAACGCAGTGGCTCCTATGGCAGCTATGAAGATGCGTAAATCGATGGGTAATACTATGGCGGATTCTGAGGAGAGTGATATGGTGACGGTGGACAACGATGTAAGTGAAGTACCGTCTCAAGTGGCTGAACCTCAGATCCGAACCAATTTTTCCGAGACGGCCTTCTTCTATCCGCAGCTCCGTTCCGACAAGGAGGGTAATGTGCTGCTCTCCTTTGAGATGCCGGAGAGCCTTACCCGATGGAATTTCAAGGCGTTGGCCCATACCAAGGATCTCTTTTATGGGCAGCTGTCGGAACAGGTGGTGACGCAAAAGGATTTCATGGTATCGCCTAATTTGCCTCGATTCTTGCGCAAGGGTGACCAATGCGTACTCTCCGCCAAGGTAATCAACCTCTCTGAAACGCGCCAAAAGGGTTCGGTCGAGATGCTGTTGATGGATCCGATGACTGAGAAAGTGATTGCGAAAGAGCAGGCAAGTTTCTCTGTGGAGGCAGGGAAGACCGGGGCAGTGACCTGTTCGTTTAAGGTGCCGAGAGAGGTGGATGCTGTTTTGGTGCGTACCTCCGCTGTGGCCGACAACTTCTCCGATGCGGAGCAATCGCTGGTACCTATCTTGTCTGACCGTATGGTGGTGACGCAATCATTGCCGCTCTATGTGCGTGGCGGGGCCACCAAGGAATATACTTTTAGGAATTTATTGGAGAACCAATCCGAGACGCTTACCCATCGTTTCTTGAAGTTGGAGTTCGCCACCAATCCGATATGGTATGCGGTGCAGGCTTTGCCATCCGTGGCGGCGGTGGAGCATGAGAATGCGCTCAGCTATTCGGCGGCTCATTTCGCCTCCTTGATGTCGGAGCATATTGCCCGTTCCAATCCGAAGATCTTTAAGGTGATAGAACTCTGGAAACAACAGAGCGGGGATAAGCAGACGCTTCTTTCCAATTTGGAGAAGAACCAGGATGTGAAAAATCTTCTGCTCAATGAGTCTCCGTGGGTATTGGAGGCGAAGAGTGAAACGGAAATGAAGCAGCGGCTCTCCACCCTGTTCGATGTGAACGATTTGCAGGGAAAGAGCAACACCTGGTTCGATAAATTGATGGAATTCCGTTTGGAGAGTGGTGCCTATTCATGGTTCAAAGGTATGTATCCAAGCCAGCACACGACGCTCTTCGTACTGGATAACTTCGGCAGATTGCGCAAGTCGGGCATCGTGGATGACGTCTTTTTGAAAAAGGCTGGATACGCCGCCTCGTTGAACTATCTGGACAAGGAACTCCAACGATCCTTCGAGACGATGAAACGTTACGACAAGGATTATAAGAAACATGCCCATGTGGGTATGTACGAATTGTATCTCTTCCAAGTCCATAGCCTCTTCCCAGAGGTGAAGGTGGCGAAGGAGGCCCAGGAGTCGTTCGATTTCTACTATGGATTGATGAAGAGCCAATGGAAGGATTTGTCGCTCGGTGGCAAGGCGATGGCGGCTATTGCACTGTATCGTGGTGGAGACAAGTCGTTGGCCCAAACAGTGATAGAGTCGCTTAGGGAGTTCTCTACAACAACCGATGAGATGGGAATGTTCTGGCAAAAGAATGTGAGTGGTTATCTATGGCAAGACGCCGCTATCTCCACCCATACCCGAATCATGGAGGCCTTTGAGACGGTCGATCCGAAACGGGAGGAGCAAGACGAAATGCGCCTTTGGTTGCTCAACCAGAAGCGTACACAAAACTGGGATAATATCATTGCGAATGTGGATGCTTTGAATGCCCTTCTATTGAGCGGGTCCGACTGGCTCTCCACCGACAATCATGTAACCATTAAGATGGGCGACGAAGTGGTGACTCCAGAGAACAAGGAGGTGGGAACCGGTTATTTCACCCAATATGTGATGGGAGAGAAGGTGAAACCATCCATGGGTCGTGTGGAGTTGAAGAGCGAGCAGGGTGGTAACATCTCTTGGGGAGCCCTCTATTGGCAATTCGAGGAGGAGATCGATAAGGTATGGAAGAATAAAACTGCCCTTCATGTGGAGAAGATGGTGATGTTGGCGGTCAGAGAAGGAGGCGAGGAGGTCTTGAAAAAGATCGACGAGAAAACGTCTTTGAAAGTGGGCGACAAATTGGTGGTTCGTGTGACATTGCGCACCGATAGGGATATGGATTATGTCTCGTTAAAGGATCAGCGCGCAAGTTGTTTGGAGCCTACGCAACAACTTTCAGGCTACCGATGCGGTCAAGGCACTTGTTTCTATCAATCACCGAAAGACGCTGCGATGTACTATTTCTTCGACCATTTGGCGAAGGGTACTTATGTCTTCGAATATCCGCTGTGGATTACCCATGCGGGTGATTTCAGCAATGGCATCACCTCTGCGCAATGTCTCTATGCGCCTGAGTTCTTATCGAACACGGGTAGTGTCAGGATAAAAGTCCAGGAGTAGTGGAAAGCAATTGAAATGGTAATAAAAAGCCCCTCGATCATCGGTCTTCGGTCATCGAGGGGCTTTTGTTTGTGATAATGAATCAGATGGACTCTATTTCAGAAAGGGAGAGTCGGGTGATTTGGGTAATCAGTTTTTTGTCGATTCCGTTAGATTTCATCTCCTTGGCCATTCGTATCGCTTCCTTTTTACGACCTTCCGCTAATCCTTCTACTCTTCCCTCAGCTCTTCCCTCGACTCGTCCTTCGGCAATACCTTGG